>JAQSWF010000284.1 GCA_029266775.1 Pseudonocardia sp. | reverse complement strand
TCGGTCAGCAGGCCGAGTGCCTCCGCGGGCTCGTGCTCGGCGACGATCACACGGACCGCGGGGTGGTCCGTCGCCAGCGTCGAGACGACGGGCAGCAGCGACCTCCTTACCGCGGTGGCGAAGCCCGCGATCCGGACGGTGCCGGTCGGGTCCGCGGCCGGGTCGAGATCGGCGTGGGCCGCGGTGACCGCGGCGAGGATCGTCACCGCGTGGTCCGCGAGGCGTCGGCCGGCGGGCGTGAGCCGCACCCGTCGCCCGACCGGCTCGACGAGCGGCGTCCCGGCCTCGCGCGTCAGCACGGCGATCTGCTGGGAGACCGTCGACGTCGTGTAGCCGAGCTCGTCCGCGACCGCGCGCATCGACCCGAGCCGCGCCAGCTCCACCAGTAGCTGCAGTCTTCGGGTCTCCACGGTCCCGATTATCCGATGATTTCGAACGGTATGTCCAGAAACGTCACGTGGATATGGATGGTCTCATCACGTCTACTGGAGAGGTGGTTACCTCCGTCGCGTCCTCGACACGGTTGCGAGGCGCATCGTCGGCCCGCAGCGGCGCCGGCATGGCGGTCGCGTCCATGCTCTTCGTCCAGCTCGGCCTGGCCGCGTCGGTCGGACTGTTCTCGTCGGTGGGCTCCCAGGGCGCGGCGTGGCTGCGCCTCGCGTGGGCGGGCCTCCTGCTGCTGGTCCTCATTCGGCCCCGGCCGAGCTGGTACTCCCGCACGGGCTTCCTGACCTGCGTCGTCCTCGGCATCGTCACCGCCGGCCTGACCATGACCTTCATGGCGGCGGTCGCGCGGCTGCCGCTGGGCACCGCCAGCGCACTGGAGTTCCTCGGCCCGCTCGGCGTGGCCGTGGCGCGCGGGCGCGGCGAGGCCAAGGTGTGGCCGGTGCTGGCCGCCGTCGGCGTCGTGCTGCTGACGCGGCCATGGTCCGGCCTGGTGGACCTGGTCGGGGTGGGGTTCGCCCTCGCCGCCGCGGTGCTGTGGGCGGCGTACATCCTGCTCACGCAGCGGGTCGGCGACGAGGTCTCCGGGCTGCGCGGCCTCGCGGTCTCCATGCCGGTGGCCGGCCTCGTCGCCACCGTGGTCGCGGGGCCGTTCGTCGCCGGCGATCTGACGGTCGAGCTGGTGCTGGCCGGGCTCGGGCTGGCGGTCCTGCTGCCCGTGATGCCGTTCGCGCTCGAGCTCCTCGCATTGCGGCGGCTCACCACTGCCGCGTTCGGCACGCTGATGAGCCTCGAGCCCGCCATCGCGCTGGTGATCGGGCTCCTCGTGCTGCACCAGGTCCCGGGCTGGGCGCCGCTGGTCGGAATCGCATTCGTGGTCGCCGCCGGCATCGGAGCGGAGCGAACCGGAGGGCGTGATCTGCCGGTGCCGGGGAACCCGCCGCCGTGCACGACGAGATGAGCGACGGCGACGCCTTGCGACGGCGGACGGACCGCGCCCGCCTTCAGCGGATCGAGACCGAGCTGGTCGCGAGCGACCCGGGATTCGCCGAGGCGTTCCGAAGCTGGCTGCCCTCGGGATCGGGAGTATCCCCGTCGGGCCCGTCGCACGACGAGACCGTCCCGCTCTGGGTAGGCATCACGTTCTTGGTGGCGTTCACGGTCTGGCTGCTGGGGCCCCTGCTCGGCATCCTGCTGGGGCTGGCCGCCTTCTGGTGGGTGCGACGCACGAGCGGCGACCCGCTCGCGGCCGCTCTCCGTCGGCAGCACCGTCGGCGACGTTCCGGGTCCTGACGCCCGCGGACGGCCGGCTCACCGTAGGTGCCAGTCGGTGTCGTCGCCGTCGGCGACGGACGCGTCCGTGAGGGCGGTGGTCGAGCGAGGCCAGCCGCCGGCTGGGAAAGCGGCGTCGTTGCTCAGTCGGCGCTCCAGTTGCGCGGCGCGGGCGGCGGCGTTGGTGGCGACCGCGGTGAGCGCCGAGACCGTCGACTTCGCGGCGGCGGCGAAGATGCCCAACGCCGCGAGAGCGAACGCCACGGCGGTCGGGGCGCCGACGGCCGTGGCCGCGGACACCGCTGCGGCGAAGAGCGCGGCGACCAGGTTCGCGAGCGCGACGCTGATCTCGGCCCAGAAGGTGGTGAGGGCGTTCGCCAGGTCCGTCAGTGCCGCGTCGACGTCGTCGCCGGTCGCCTTGATCGCGAGCAGCGCAGCGTGCTGGGCCGGCAGGCTGCTGCGGTAGGCGTCGGCCGCGACGCCGGTCCAGCGGTCGTCGACCCGGCTGATGACGGGTGTCGACACGGCGGCGACTCCGCTCGCCGTCCCTCCGACCTGCACCGCCCACACTGCGCCGGTGCGGCGCAGCGCAGCGGGGTCGCCGCCGCGGGCCACGATCTCCCGCAGGTGTTCCGTGACCTCGGCGAACCGGCGACGCAGGTCGGCGACCGCTGATCGCCCGGCGACGGCCGCACCCGCGGGCAGGTGGCCCAGCGCCGCGTCGACCCCGCCGGCGATGGCGTCGACGCAGGCCGCGGCCTCGTCGAGCCCGCTCCGGACGTCCTGCACCAGGGTCCCGATGTCCGCCCGCATTCCCGGGTCACGTGCCACGGCCGTCGCCCGCCGGTCACGAGAATTCGCTCAGACGGTGCATCCCGGCCGCGTCTTCGGCGGCGTACGTCGCCGCGCTGGTGCGCAGCGCCGCCGCGATCGCGTCCAGGTTGTCCGCTCCGGCGTGCACCAGCGCCGCGGCCTTGACCCGCAAGGCCTCGTAGGTGGCGGCGACGGCGTCGCCGGCGAACGAGAACGCGGTGGGGTCGAGCTGCTGGCCGTCCAGTGTGGCGGCGGCGGCGTGCAGGTCCGCAGCTGCACGACTCCACAGCGCCGCGTCGGCTTCCAGCGCGTCGAGTGCCACCGTGAGCTCGCCCGGTTGCGGGGGGCGCGTGCTCATGGTCGGGCCGCCGGCGTGCGCCGCACCAGGTCGACGGCTCGGGAGGACTCGTCGTCCCGCCGGCTTGGGTACGTCAGGTCCACGGTGCTCCCGTCGGGGTTCGAGGAACCCGGGCACGCTAGCAACGCGGTGGTCGGCCGCGGGGCGGTTCGGGAGAACCGGGGCCGGCCACGTGTCCCGCCGCGAGCACCAGCGAGCGAGCTCACCGTGCGCGCGGCTGCCGAATCTGCGCGCGGCTGCGATCGTGGCCGGGTGAGCTGGCTCGTGCTCCACCTCGTCGCCGTCGCTGTCCTCACCGGCGTGGCGTGGGTGGTGCAGCTGGTCGTCTACCCGGCGTTTCGAC
>JAQSWF010000283.1 GCA_029266775.1 Pseudonocardia sp. | reverse complement strand
CGCGCCGACCTCGAGCATGGGGCGGCTGTTCGACACGGTCAGCTCCCTGCTCGGTATCCGGCACACCGTCGACTTCGAGGCGCAGGCGGCCATCGAGCTCGAGAGTCGCGCGCGTGGCGTCGATCCGGGTCCGGAATACGCGTTCGCGATCGTCGAGGGCACGCCGCTCCTGATCGACCCGGCCCCGGTGCTGCGCGCGCTGGTCGCGGACCTGCGGGTCGAGGTGCCCGTCGACGTCGCGGCGGCGCGGTTCCATGCGGCCGTCGTCGCGCTCGTCGTCGAGCTCGCCCGCCGCGTCCGCGCCGAGCGGGAGCTGTCCACCGTCGCGCTCTCGGGCGGGGTGTTCTGCAACGCGCTGCTGCTCGCCCGCGCGGCCGAGCCGCTGCGAGCGGACGGGTTCACCGTGCTGCGGCACCGCCGGGTGCCCCCGAACGACGGCGGGCTGGCCCTGGGCCAGCTCGTCGTGTCCGCTGCTCTGACTGATGCACCAGCTGCCACCACACCTGGGGAGGACTGACCGTGTGCCTAGCGGTTCCGGGCCGGGTCGTCGGCGTCGAGGAGAGACGCGACACCGTCATGGCCGAGGTCGACTTCGGCGGCGTCCGGAAGGACGTCTGCCTGCAGTACCTGCCCGATGTGGGCATCGGTGACTACGTGATCGTGCACGTCGGGTTCGCGATCCAGCGGCTCGACGAGCGCTCGGCGCTGGAGACCTTGGCCGAGTTCGAGCGGCTCGGGTTGCTGGAGGAGGAGTTCGGCGACGGGTTCGCCGCCGCGGCGCGGGAAGCGGGAGAACAGCCGTGAAGTACCTCGACGAGTTCGCCGACCCGGACCTGGCCGCGCGGCTGCTGGAGCGGATCCACGCCGTGACCACTCGCCCGTGGGCGATCATGGAGGTGTGCGGCGGCCAGACGCACTCGATCATCCGCCACGGCATCGACCAGCTGCTCCCGCCGGGATCGAGATGATCCACGGCCCGGGCTGCCCGGTGTGCGTGACGCCGCTGGAGATCATCGACAAGGCCTTGGAGATCGCGGCGCGGCCCGACGTGATCTTCTGCTCGTTCGGCGACATGCTGCGGGTGCCCGGCAGCGAGAAGGACCTCTTCCGGATCAAGAGCGAGGGTGGCGACGTCCGCGTCGTCTACTCGCCGCTGGACACGCTCACGCTGGCCAGGGAGAACCCCGACCGCGAGGTGGTGTTCTTCGGCATCGGCTTCGAGACCACGGCCCCGGCGAACGCGATGACCGTGTACCAGGCGCGCCGGCTGGGCGTGCGGAACTTCTCGCTGCTGGTCTCGCACGTGCTGGTGCCGCCGGCGATCGCCGCGATCATGGAGTCCCCGAGTTGCCGGGTGCAGGCGTTCCTAGGAGCCGGGCACGTCTGCAGTGTCATGGGCACGGCCGAGTACCCGCCGCTGGCGCAACGCTACCGGGTGCCGATCGTCGTCACCGGCTTCGAGCCGCTGGACATCCTGGAGGGCATCCGGCGCGCGGTGATCCAGCTGGAGGCGGGGTGCCACGAGGTGGAGAACGCCTACCGGCGCGCTGTACCGGCCGAGGGCAACCCCGCGGCGCAGGCGATGCTGCGCGAGGTCTTCACGGTCACTGACCGGGCCTGGCGCGGCATCGGGGTGATCCCGCGCAGCGGCTGGCGGCTCGCCCCGGCGTTCGCGGAGTTCGACGCTGAGGAGCGGTTCGCCGTGCAGGACATCCGCACGGCCGAGTCGACGGTCTGCCGGTCCGGCGAGGTGCTGCAGGGCCTGATCAAGCCGCACGAGTGCGCGGCGTTCGGCCGGGAGTGCACCCCCCGCACTCCGCTGGGCGCCACGATGGTGTCGTCCGAAGGGGCCTGCGCGGCGTACCACCGCTACCGGAGGCTGGAGCTGACGCATGCCTGACGTCGGGCAACCTGCGCAGAACGGGGCGCCGGTCGACCTCGTGGCCTGGAGCTGCCCGTTGCCGCTGCGCGACTCCCCGACGGTGGTGATGGGCCACGGTGGGGGCGGCGCGCTGTCCGCGGAGCTGGTCGAGCACCTGTTCCTGCCCGCGTTCGGTGCGCAGGGCGAGCTGCGCGACTCCGCGGTCGTCGATGTCGGGTCCATGCGCGTCGCGTTCTCCACGGACTCCTACGTCGTGCGGCCGCTGTTCTTCCCCGGCGGCTCCATCGGCGACCTCGCCGTGAACGGCACCGTCAACGACCTGGCGATGTCCGGCGCGGAGCCGCTGTACCTGTCGACGGCGTTCATCCTCGAGGAGGGCACGCCACTGGCCGATCTCGGCCGGGTGGCGACGGCGCTGGGGGGCGCCGCCCGGGCCGCGGGCGTGCACCTGGTCACCGGCGACACCAAGGTCGTCGACGCGGGTCACGGCGACGGCGTCTACGTGAACACGGCGGGGATCGGGCTGGTCCGACCCGGCAGCGACATCCGTCCGGGCCGGGCCCGGCCCGGCGACGTCGTGCTGGTCAGCGGCGACCTCGGGCGACACGGGGTCGCGGTGCTGAGCTGCCGCGAGGGCCTCGAGTTCGGCACGGCTGTGGAGAGCGACACCGCTGCGCTGCACGGGCTGGTGTGCGCGATGCTCGACACCGGAGCCGACGTCCACGCCCTGCGCGACCCCACCCGGGGCGGGCTGGCCGCGTCGCTCAACGAGATCGGCACCGCGGCGGGGGTGGGGGTGGAGATCGTGGAGCGGCAGATCCCGGTGCCGGCCGAGGGCGCCGACGCGTGCGCAATCCTCGGCCTGGACCCGCTGTACGTCGCGAACGAGGGCCGGCTGGTGGCGATGGTGCCGCCGGTGGACGCGGACCGGGTGCTGGAGGCGATGCGCGCCCATCCCCTCGGAACCGGTGCCGCCGTGATCGGGCGGGTCACCGGCGAGCACCCCGGCATGGTGGTGGCTCGGACGGGGCTGGGTGCGACCCGCGTCGTGGATCTGCCGGTGGGAGAGCAGCTTCCGCGGATCTGCTGAGCTGCGCGCTCCCGGCATGGCGGGGGATGCTCGGGACATGAGCGCCTCGACCGCCCCGTCCACCGCTGCATCCGTACGCCTGACCGGGCACCTCGCCCCGGTCGCCGACGAGATCGACGCCGTCGACCTGCCGGTCGAGGGCGCGCTGCCGCCCGAGCTCACCGGCCGGTACTTCCGCAACGGGCCGAACCCGCTGCCCGGCGACCCGCCGGGGCACTGGTTCACCGGGCACGGCATGGTGCACGGGATCCGGCTGCGCGA
>JAQSWF010000282.1 GCA_029266775.1 Pseudonocardia sp. | reverse complement strand
CCTGTTCCCAATGGGGTTGGCGGTGACGGTCGCACTCGCGCCAGGGCGAGCGGCGCTGGCGAGCGCGCGGGCGGTGGGCATGGTCTCGTTGGCGGTGCTGCTCGCGCCGCTCACCGTCGGTGCGCTTGCGGACGCGACGTCGCTGACGGCCGCGCTCGGGGTCGTACCGGTCACGCTCGTGCTCGCGGCGGTGGGGCTCGCGCTCGTACGTCGGGCGCAGGGGTGAACGGCAGGCGCTCGCATGGCGGGCATCACCGCGGTGCCCCCGGGCCGGTGGGCTCGTGCAGCCCCTCGGTGGCGGGCTCGCCGCAGGTGCGGCAGGTGAGAACCGGGTCGAGCGGGTGGGGGTGGTCGGGTTGCCCGTGCTGCCACGTGACCGGACGCTCGTCCGACAGGTGACGGTCGCCGAAGGCCATCAGCGAGAGCAGCACCTCGGCGGTGTCCCAGCCGCGCGCGGTGAGGTGATACGCGAAGCGTGGCGGGCGGTCCTGGTAGCGGCGCCGCTCGACCAGGCCGTTCGCCTCGAGCGTGCGCAGTCGCGTCGCGAGGATGTCCCGCGGTGCGCCGGTGGCCTTGACGATGGCGTCGAAGCGATGGTTCTCGAACAACAGCTCGCGTAGCACGAGCAGGGACCACCTCTGGCCGAGCACTTCCATGCTGCGGGCGATGGAGCAGGGGCGCACACCCGTGTCGGCGTTCATAGAGCCACGTTACGGGAGTGGGTTGACAAGTCCAACCCACTGCGGCAGCGTTCGAGTTGGAAACTCCAACTCATGGGAAGGAACGCCATGCCGGCCGTGGCCTCACCCATCGACTCGGCGCTGCGCCCGAGCGACCGAACCGTGCTGAAGCGCTGGGCGATCGCTGTCGCCGTGTGGGGCGCGGCGATCGGGGCGCTGTCGCTCACCGGCGGCCTGTCGTGGATGTCGCCGCTTGCCCTCGGGCCGCTCGTGGCCGTGGGAATCGCCGTTCCGGTCGCCGTGGTCCGCCGCTCGCCTAACCAGCGCCGGCTCGTGCGTGAGGGCGATCTTGCCCACTTCACCTGGTTCAACGTCTGGCGAGTGCCGGCCGCGATCGCATTCTTCGTCGTGGGCGCACAGGGCTTGCTGCCCGCCCCGTTCGTCACCAACGCGGCGTGGGGCGACCTGATCGCCGGCGGGCTCGCACCGGTCGTCGTCCTCGCAGCGCGACACGTGGCGGCACGCAGGCGAACCGGCGCCTACCTCGCCTTCCACCTGTTCAGCTTCGGTGACTTCCTGGTCGCGGTCGGCACGGGCCTCACCTTCACCGTCCACGGCGACCCGCTGATGCGGACCCTGCTCGACACCCCGATGGCGCTGATCCCGCTCTGGGGTGTACCGATCACGGGGGCCGTCAGCCTGCTCGCCCTGCACCGGCTGCTCACCGAGGAAGGGCCTCGTGGACGGCGGCGCGCAGCTGGGTGAGCAGCGGGCGGTCGTCGTCGCGGTTCCAGGCGAGAACCAGGCGACTCGGTTCGACACCGGTGACGGAACGGACGACAACCCCGTCACGGGCGATCAACGGGACATTACCTGCCGCCACCAGGCACACCCCGAGCCCAGCGGTGAGGGCCTCGACCGTCTCCTCGGTGGTGGCGATCTCCGCGCCGATCAGGGGCGGGTGGTTGGCACGGGCGTCGAGGGCGAGCCAGAAGTCGCGCAACGGGCCGCTCGCGGCGGGGAGGGCGAGAAACGGTTCGTCGAGCAGGTCGGCGAAGGCGATCTCGTCCCGCGCGGCCAGCCGGTGGTCCGCGGGCAGCGCGACCAGCCGTGGCTCGGTGGCCACCTCGATCCAGCGGTAGTTCGTGGGGTCGGGTAGCGGCAGCCAGACGAAGGCGGCGTCGGTGCGGTCGCTGCCGCTGCCGGCAAGGCCGGCGGTGGGGTCGTCCCAGCCGATCTGTCGCACGCGCAGCTGGACGCCCGGGGCGCGCCCGGCCAACCGGGCGCGAACGGCCGGTAGAAGGCCGCGGCCCAGACCGGTGGAAATGCCGACGACGACGGTCGCGCGCTGGGTGGCGCTGGCCGTCGCGAGCGCGGTCTCCGCATCGGACCAGGCCGTGAGGACCGCCCGCGCCTTCGGCAGCAGCGCCGCTCCGGCCGGCGTGAGCTCGACCGTGCGGCGGTCGCGGACGAAGAGCGGCGCCCTCAGCTGAGCTTCGAGCGCGCGGATCTGCTTGGAGAGCGCCGGTTGGCTGACGAAGAGCGCCTCGGCTGCATTCGTGAAGTGCAGGTGCTCGGCGACGGCGACGAAGTACCGCAGGTCCCGCACGTGCACGTCCATGACACGTGGTTATCACAGCGGGTCTTGGACGGCACGGCGCCCGGACGCGACGGTGGATGTCGACAGCAGAGGTTCGACCCGAGGAGACGTCAGATGACCGACGAGCAGCGCGTGTGGCTGGTGACCGGCGCGTCGAGCGGTTTCGGCCGCGCGATCACCGAGGCGGCAGTCGGCGCGGGCGATGTCGTCGTCGCCGCGGCCCGCCGCGCACCAACCGACCTCGCGGCCGGCCACCCCGAGCAGGTGGAGGCGATCGCGCTCGACGTCACCGACACCGCCGCGGCCGAGCGCGCCGTCGCCGACGTCGAGGCCCGGTACGGCCGCGTCGACGTGCTCGTCAACAACGCCGGACGCGGCCACGTCGGGGCCGCCGAGGAGACCACGGACGAGGAGCTGCGCTCGCTGTTCGACCTGCACGTGCACGGGCCGGTCGCCTTGGTCCGCGCGGTGCTGCCGGGCATGCGCCGGCGTCGCGCCGGCGCGATCGTGCAGATGTCGTCGTTCGGTGGGCAGGTCGCCTACCCGGGCTTCTCCGCCTACTGCGCGACGAAGTTCGCACTCGAAGGCTGGTCCGAAGCGCTCGCCGCCGAGGTCGGTCCGCTCGGGATCCGCGTGCTGGTCGTCGAGCCCGGCGCGTTCCGGACGAGCTTCTCCGGCACCGCCCTCGGCCAGAGCGCCCGCATCCCGGACTACGACGCCACCGTCGGACCGACCCGGGAGATGATCACCGGCATCAACGGCTCCGCGGTCGACGGCGTCCTCGGCCACCTCGACGCCGTGCGCGACGAGATCCGCGCCTGGGAGCACCTCTCCCGCACGACCGCGTACGCCTCCGCCTGACCTGCGTTCTACACCGAACTGTTCGTGCCCCACTTCCCGGCCGACAACGGGTACGGCCCGCTCGCCGCCTTCGCCGCATCGCGGCCACCGACCGCGTCGTCCACGCCGAACGACGTCGCCCGTGCCGTCGCGGACGTCCTCGAGCGAAGCGATCCCCCGCTGCGTGTCCCGGTGGGCGAGGCGGCGACGCGACTGCTCGGCGCTCGCGCGGCGATGGACGACGCGACCTTCGACAGCGTGGTCAGGTCTGCCTTCACCCCGGTCGGCTGGTGACGACCCTCGGCTTCGAGGACGAACTGGCCGATGCCGGTTACGGACGACCAGTCCGGGCTGTCGCCCCAACTGTCTGCAGTGCAGCTCTCGCGACGTCGACCCCGGCGTGCTTACCCGTAGCGTTTGCTGGCGCGCCGGCACGTCACGGGCGCGAGCGCGCAGGTCGAGCACGTCTTTGAGCCGACTGGCGAGCTCGTCGATCGACATGACGCCTGCGCGCGCGGCAACCAGCTCGATGGCGAGCGGCAGCCCGTCAAGACGCCGGCAGAGTCGAGCGACCGTCTCCGCGTTCGACTCGTCGACGGCAAAGCCGTACCGGACGGCCGCAGCGCGGCGGGTGAACAGTTGGACGGCCTCGGACTGGAGGACCGCGGACAGCCGGGCGTCTGGATCGGGCACCGTCAGCGGCGCGACGGCAACTGCCTGCTCGCCCGTGAGCCGCAGCGCCACCCGGCTGGTCACGAGCAGCCGGAGCCGAGGTGCCGCCGCCACCAGGTCCCCGATCTGCGTGGCGAATTCGATGACCGACTCGAAGTTGTCCAGGATCAGGAGCGCGGCGCGGTCGAGCAGCTCCGCGGTGACCGACGCGTCCGGCGGCTCCGTCGACACGCGTGGCAACCGCAGGGCGGCCGCGATCGTCGCCACGAGACCGTCCGGCGACGGCGCGAGCGGCACGAAGCCCACTCCGTCGGTGAACCGGGGGGCGACCCGCCGTCCTGCTTCCAGGGCGAGCCGCGTCTTGCCAACCCCACCCGGTCCGGTCAACTGACCAGCCGCAACTCCGGCTGCGTCAGCAGCGTGACCAGCTGGTCGAGCTGCTGGCCGCGGCCGACGAAGTCGCTCACCGGCACGGGCACCGTCCACGCAGCCCTGTGCTGTTCACCGCCGGCTCCAGCCGGCTCCGTGAGGAACCGCTCGCTCAACAGCAGAGCGAGGTCGGCGGCAAGCAGGTCCTCGAGCTCGTCAGCAGTCCGGAACGTCTTGTACGAGACGTCGCCCGCCGCTCGCATGACGTCGAGCATCGTCACCAGCCGCGGTTCGCGATCCGGTGCCGGCGCCTTCAGATACACCAGGCGGGCCATTCCCGAGGCGTGCCGCAGCTCGTCCTCGAGCCCCGAGACGTCCATCCCCGGCGCGACCCAGCCGTACCGCTGCCAGTACAGCCCGACGAAGACGTGGCTCTGTCGGCGAGATACAGGCTGCGCGGCGGATGCGGTCGCGCGCCCAGCTCGAACATGACCGGTGTGAGGTGCAACTGCTCCACCGCACGCCGGGCCGCCCGTCGTTCCTCGGCCAGCTCCTCCAGCGTCGACGACACGAAAACCCGCAGGCGTTGGTCAGGGGTGAGGATGACGTCGCCCATCGCAACCCTCAGTCCACACGTCTGATCATCTAGCCGGATGGTGCCGAACAGGCTAGTAGACGTCGTGAGCGACGCCGCGGGTAACGGCCGCGGTTCGCACGGGCAGCTCCTGCCCGTGATCACCGCCGCCGGTGCGAGAGCCGCATTCGTGCCTACTTCCGCACTGGCCGCGGTGATCAGCCGCCACCCCTGCACGAGGCGCGCGTCGGTGCTGGATCCGGCGGTCGCCCATCTCACGCAGTCACGC
>JAQSWF010000088.1 GCA_029266775.1 Pseudonocardia sp. | reverse complement strand
TGCAGCGCCTCGCTTCGCGCAGCGTCGGCGTGGAGGTCGACCACGGTGTTCTCGACGTCGACGCGCAGCGTCCGCAGCGGGAACGGGACAGGCACATCGCACGCCGACACGCGCACGGTCGCCGTCACCGGCCGGCGGGTGCGCACCACGCTGCCGACCCCGCCGCCCAGCGCCTCGACCTCCTCGGCTGCGGGCAGCGCGACCGGCGTGACGTGCGGGGCGCGTGACAGCGCGTCGAGGTCGACGGCGATGTCGACCTCGCGCGGCACGGCCTCGTCGAACGTCACGTGTCGTTGCCCGGCGACCTCCAGCGCGTCGACCTCGACGCCCTCGGCATCGCGCACGGACCGGTGCTGGAGCTGCAGGAACCGCAGCCGCACCCGGAGCCGAGCAGCCCCGCGACCCTCCAGCAAGCACTCGGTGCGCTGGCACCAGGTGTCGGCGGAGCCGGCGACAGTAGGTGCCACGGGGCCGTCGGCCTCGACCCAGGCGCGGGGCGCGACGACGCCGAACTGCCAGCGCACCCGGTTCTTGCCCGACGACTTCCGGTACGGGTAGAGCAGATAGCCCTCGTAGAGCACCGCGTCGGCGACCGCTCGGGCGGCCGCAAAGCCGGTCGATGTCTCGTCCGGCCCACCGGAGCCGGGTGGGTCGCGCCGGGGGATGTCGTCCGGCCGCGCCGCGGTCATTGCGACCCGCGCCGCCTGTCTGCGCCGCTCGTCGTCGAGATCGGCATCAGGCCTCCGTCCGGGAGGACGCCCCTACGGTGTGAGCTTGATCACAAGGAACATCACTGTACTCAGCGGAGCCCCGACGTCAATCGCCCGAACTCGCCGGCCCGGCGCCCAACGAGGCCAACCAGCTGTACCAGTCGGCGAGACCCGTCCCGGACGTCGCCGACACGAGCAGCACCCGCGCGCCGGGGTTGACCCGCCGGATCGCCTCCGCACACCGCTGTGGGTCGAACTGGACGTACGGGAGCAGGTCGACCTTGTTGATCAGCACGAGGTCGGCGGTGCGGAACATGTGGGGGTACTTCGCCGGCTTGTCCGCGCCCTCGGGGGTCGACATGATCACCACGCGCACGGTCTCGCCGAGGTCGAAGAGGGCGGGGCACACCAGGTTGCCGACGTTCTCGACGAACAGCAGCGACCCGGCCGGCGGGTCCAGCTCGGCGACGGCCCGGCTGAGCATCGCGGCGTCGAGATGGCAGCCCTCCCCGGTGTTGATCTGGACGACCGGGCAACCGGTGGCGCGGATGCGCTCGGCGTCCAGCAGTGTCTCCTGGTCGCCCTCCACCACCGCGATCCGGCGCTCCGCTCCACACTGTCGGGCCGACAGTTCCCGGACGGTGCGCTCCAGCAGGGTCGTCTTGCCAGAGCCCGGCGAGCTCATGAGGTTGACCGCGACGACGCCGCGCCCGGCGAGGTCGGTGCGGTTCCGGGCGGCGAGCGCGTCGTTGCGCCCGAGCACCCGCTCCTCGAGGACGATCCTCCGACCGGTGAGTCCGTGGTCGTGGTCGTGGTGGTGGTGGTCCGCGCCATGGTGCGGCACGCCGAGCGGGGTCAGCCGCGGGCCGGCACCGTCGCACCCGCACGTTCCGCACATGCTCAGGCCACCTCCTCTGCCAGCTCCACGGCGCTGACCAGGAGCTCGTCGCCACCGAGCACCTCGACGTCCGCGCTGCCGCACGCGCAGAGCACCACGAGATCGTCGACAGAGAACGTGGCGCCGCAGGCCCGGCAGCATGCCCGGCCGGGCGGCTCGTCGATCTCCAGGCGGGCGCCCTGCACCGGTGTGCCGTCGGCGACGAGGTCGAAGCAGAACCGGAGGGCATCCGGCACCACGCCCGACACCTTCCCGATCCGCAGGTGCACGGCCGTCACCGAGGCACCGTCGGTGCGCTCCACGATCATCTCGACGATGCTCTGGGTGATCGCCAGCTCGTGCATGGGCGGCTCCTCGATCAGCCGGACCGACGCGTGCCCTGTAGGTCGACGCCGCGACGGAGCACGGCGGAGATCGGCAGGCGAGTAGCAGTGTGGCGCCGATCACGTCAGGTGGGAACCCGCTCCAGTTCCTCGACGTAGCGCTCCAGCAGGTCGGCGAGAGCATCCGGCCTGCTCAGCGCGACGAGGTGGCCGCCCGGTACCTCGTCGACGGGAAGGCCGAGCCGCTCCCTGGCGACCCGCGTCTGGAACTCCCGCGGGAACAGCCGATCGTCGCGGCCGACGACAATCCGAGTGGGCAGGTTCGGCCACCGCGGAAGCGGCCACGGCTGGGCGAACGGTGTCGCCGACTGACCGGGCTCCTCGCGCTGCATGGCCTCGGCAACCACGGCGTCGGGGACGTCGTGGAAGAACTCGGCAATCACGTCCATGTCGTCGGTGCTCCTCCGACCCTGCCGCGCCGCCAGCTCGGCCCGCGCCGCGGACTGGCCGGTGGCGTCCCACCACTCGCCGCCTGTCTCGCCCGGCCTGGGAATCATCGCATTGACGAGCACGATCATCCGGGCCCCGAGGCGGGTGGCGGCGAGCGGAGCGGTGAAGCCGCCCATCGACTGGGCGACGAGCACGGGTGCCGGAACGCCGTCGGCGGCGCTGACGACGGCGTCGGCGTACTCGGTCCAGCCGGCGCTGTCGTCGTCCGCCGGCAGGTCGATCGCCAGCGCGGCCTGGCCTCGGCGCTGCAGCTCGTCGACGAGGCGATGCCAGTACCAGGCGGAGCCGCCGGCCCCGGGAATCAACACGAAGGTCACGCCATCCCGACCCCCGGAGCGCCTGACGCTCATCGGTCAGGCGGTCGCGTCGGTCAGGGCCCGCATCTCGTCGTCGCTCAGCGAGACCGCCGCCGCGGCGGTGTTCTCCTCCAGGTGGGCGACGGACGACGTGCCGGGGATCGGCAGGATCACCGGCGATCGGTGCAGCAGCCAGGCCAGTGCGAGCTGGCTCGGCGTCACGCCCTCGTCCGCAGCGATCCGCGCGACCGGGCTGCCCGGACCGGCGAGCTCGCCGGTGGCGAGCGGGAACCAGGGGATGAACGCGATGCCCTCACCCGCGCAGTACGCGAGCACGTCTTCCGCGGCACGGTTGGCGAGGTTGTACAGGTTCTGCACCGACACGATCGGCGCGATCCGCCGCGCAGCCTCGATGTGCTCGACCGGCACCTCGGAGAGCCCGATGTGGCGGATCTTGCCCTCGTGCCGCAAGTCGGCCAGCTCGCCGATCTGGTCCTCCAGCGGGACCAGGCGGTCGATCCGGTGCAGCTGCAGCAGGTCCAGGCGCTCCAGCCCGAGGTGGCGAAGGTTCAGCTCGACCTGCTGGCGCAGGTACGGCGGGCGCCCGCACGGCACCCACCTGCGCGGCCCCTGGCGCGTGAAACCGACCTTGGTCGCGACCACCAGGCCCTCCGGGTACGGGTCCAGCGCCTCCCGGATCAGGTGGTCGGCGACGAACGGGCCGTACGAGTCGGCCGTGTCGATCAAGTTGATGCCGAGCTCGACCGTGCGGCGCAGCACCCGGATCGCCTCGTCGTGGTCGCGCGGTGGTCCCCAGACACCGGGGCCGGGCAGCTGCATCACGCCGTAGCCGAGCCGGTGGACGGGGAGGTCGCCGCCGATCGAGAACGTCCCCGACTGCTCGGCGGGGCGGGTCGCGGACTGCGTCATCGAGAACCTCCGGATCGCGTGCGGTCAGGAACGCGCGCCGGTCAATCCGCCGGCACACCGATGAGTCTGGCCGCGCTGGCGCGTCCACGCTCCCGTCAGCCCCGAGAGAGGAACCTTCCCATGGCCACCGCAATCTTCGTGAACCTGCCCGTGTCGGACGTGCAGCGCTCCTCGTCGTTCTTCACTGCGCTCGGCTACACGATCAACCCGCAGTTCAGCGACGACAGCACCGCCTGCGTCGTGTTCAGCGACACGATCTACGCGATGCTGCTCGCCGAGGCCCGGTTCAAGGACTTCACGCCGAAGGTGGTCGCGGACGCGCGCACCGCCACCGAGGCGATCATCTGCCTCGGCGCTGCGAGCCGGGCCGATGTCGACCGCATCGCGGACGCAGCGCTGGCCAACGGCGGCGGCCGCGTCCTCGACCCTCAGGACCACGGCTTCATGTACGGGCGCAGCTTCACCGACCCGGACGGTCACATCTGGGAAGTCATGTGGATGGACCCGGCCGTCGCGTCGGGTGAGAAGGCGCCCGACCAGGCGTGACCGGGCGCGCCCGGCGGCCGAGGGGTGCCGCCGGGCGCGCGCACGGTTATCAGTCCGGCGGGCCGGCGGCTGGAACCTAGAGACGGCGATTGCGGCCGCTCCACTGCGGCTCGATCAGCCGCCACTCACGCTCCCAGGCCTTCTCGTTGCGCGCGGTGATCGCCTTGAGGATGCCGAACCAGGCGAGCACGAGCAGCAGCCATCCGATCACCACGATGCCCGATGCGGCAGCCACCGCCGACAGCACGGCGTCGCCGCGCGAGGGGCGCTCCGCCCCCACCCGGCCGTCACCGTCGACCTCCACCCGCACGGGCGTTCCGGCCGGGAGTCGGCCGGTCACGGTGATCTCCCCGATCTGCGGACGGCCGGCGGGATCGACGTAGCTGACCCGGGCCCGGGTGGCGGGCTCGGTGCGCGCGGACGCCGCGTCGTCCAGCAGCGTCCCGACCACGGTGGCGCGGGCGGCGGCGTCGCGCTCGATGCGAGCGAGGCCGTCGTCGTAGGCGGATTGCCCCGCCACGACCGCCAGGACCAGCGTGATCAGGCCGGCGAGCAGCACGGCCCATCCCGCGCCGCTGCGCACCCGATCCGTGCGGCGGCGGATCGAGCGAGGGCACCGTGGGCGGCCCGGTGCCCGTCGCTCGGGTACGTGCTGCGACATCGCCACACCTCGCCTCGTAGCCGGCGCGTCATCCGCCGTCACAGGACCGTAACAGTGCCTGCACGAGGCGTCTGCCCCGGGAAAGGCGGGAAGGAGCGCGGGACGAAACACTGTGCAGGAGGCGTGTGGGGGACCCTGCACAGCACGCACGCGAGTCGCGACGTTCTCGCGCGCGAGTCGCTACAAGCCGGCGCGCGAGTCGCTACGTTCTGGCGCGCGAATCGACCGAATGTGGTGCGCGCGTCGCTCGTGTCGGGTGGCCGCCGCCGCGCCGGCGCCTGCGGCCGGATCTTGATCGCCGTCTGGGCGTGCTGACGGTTGGTGATCGCCGTTTGCGTGATTCCACCGTTGATCGAACACGTTGATCGACCAGCAGCGAAGGCACGCGAACGCAGATCACCAGCACTGCACGCACCCAAGCGGCGATCACCGGGAGACCGGCAGTGCAGGGTCGGGTTCGGTAAGCGACTGGTCGTCACTCTCGACCCGCACCGCATCCTGGTCGACGGACGGTGGCGGGGTGACCATCTGAGCTGGAGGGATGTGTCGCCGCGCCGCTTCCGCTCCTCAGTCGCCGATGAGCCGCGCGCCGTGCTCCCGCTCCCCGGCCGCGATGACGCCGGGCTCGCTGCGGCGCAGCGTCCACTGGCTCCGCCGACCGTCCGGGCCGTCGCAGAACCCCGCCGCGAGTGCCCGGTCGACTCGGCTCCGCACCTCACCCTCGGCGGCCGGCTCGACCGCGAACAGCACACGGACCGCCAGACCGTCGCCGGTCAGCACAGTCGAGGTGTGGTGCGGTGCGAGCGGGCACGGCGGCGGGTGGGCGAACGTCCCGCACAGCGCTGCCGTCACTGCCCCACCTGGCGCGGCGAGGTCTGCGCCGGCTCCCATGGCGAGGTGGGCCTCGTGGACGTACGCCACCCGTGCCGTCACGCCGACTCCCGGGGCACGGCAGCGTCGTCCGGAGCAGGAGCCGGAGCGGGCGTCCGCATCAGCATCGCGCCGCCGATCGCCAGCAGAGACAGGACCGCGGCCACGAGGAACGCCGCGTGTGTGCCTGCCGCCACCTGCTCGACCGGCGCCGCCCCGGCGGCCGCGAGCTGCGCCGAGCGGACGCTGAGCACGCTGACCAGCAGGGCCACCCCGGCCGCCCCGGCGAGCTGCTGGGTGGCTCCGAAGACCGCGCTGCCGTAGGAGTAGAGCCGCGGGGGCAACGCGCCGAGCCCGGCGGTGAACAGCGGGGTGAACACGAACGCCAACCCGACGCTGAGCAGCAGGTGGAACACGAGCACGCGCACGGGCCCGCTGTCCGTGCCGAACAGCGTCGCGGACCACACCGCCGCGCTGGTCGCGGCCATGCCGGGCACCAGCAGCGGGCGTGCGCCCCACCGGTCGTAGAGGCGCCCGACCACCGGGCCGAGCAGGCCCATGAGCAGACCGCCCGGCAGCAGGAGCAGGCCGGTGGCCAGCGGGTCCAGCCCGAGCACGCCCTGCATGTACAGCGGCAGCAGGACGATCGTGCCGAGCAGCGTGGCCATCATCAGCATCATCAGCACGGTGGCCGTGGTGAACGTGCGGGAACGGAAGGTCCGCAGGTCCAGCAGGGCGCGGTCCGTGCGCTGGAGGACGAGCTGACGGGCGACGAAGGCGACCAGCCCGAGGCCGCCGACCGCAAACGGCACCCAGGTGGGCACAGGGGACGTGGCGCCGGAGGCCTCCTGACCGAAGCTGCTCAGGCCGTACACGATGCCGCCGAAGCCGAGCACCGACAGCGCCACCGAGCCGACGTCGATGCGCATCACCGTGGGCTCGCCGATGTTCGTGATCCGCTGCAGGCCCAGAACCAGGGAGCCGACCGCGATCGGCAGCACCAGCCAGAAGATGAACCGCCACCCCAGCAGGCTCAGCACCAGGCCCGACAACGCGGGACCGATCGCCGGTGCCACGGAGATCACGATCGAGATGTTGCCCATCATCGCGCCGCGCCGGGCCGGCGGCACGAGCGTCATCACCGTGGTCATGAGCAGCGGCATCATGATCGCCGTCCCGGCCGCCTGCACGACCCGCGCGGAGAGCAGCACCGCGAACCCGGGCGCCAGCGCCGCCAGCAGCGTGCCGGCGGAGAACAGCCCCATCGCCGCCCCGAACAGCACCTTCGTCGAGTACCGGCGAATGAGGAACCCGGTGACCGGAATGATCACCGACATCGTCAGCAGGAAGCCGGCCGTCAGCCACTGCCCCACGCTCGGCGGCACGCCCAGGTCCGCCATGAGGACCGGCAGCGCCACCGCCATGATCGTTTCGTTGAGGATCACGACGAAGGTGGAGACCAGCAGCACGACGATCACCGTGCGGTCGCGGGCTCCCAGTCGGCCCTCGGCCACTGCGGCCTCGGACACGCGGACATCGCTGCGGTTGGTCACGGGAAACCTTCGCGTCGGGGGCGTGAAGCTTCACCCGGGCTACGGATGCGGCCCGACCGAAGCCTCAGATTTGCGCCCTGCGCGGAACGGTGCGATCAGCGCGCGCCGTTGCTCGCCACCGACTCCTCGCGCCCCGGCTTCCCGCCTCGCCTCCCGCCGTTGTGAGCTCCGTTCGACCCGGGCTGTGAGGCGCCGGCCGACGAGCCATTCGGGGTGCCGGCGTCGGTCCGCGCGCCGGGCCCACCGGGGCGCTTCGCGGCGAGCTCCGTCGAGAGGACCTCGTTGAGCCGGGCCAGCTCCGAGCGCACGTCGGTCTGCAGCTTGTCCAGCCGCGAGATCTCCTGTCTCGCCTGGTCTCGCTGGCGCTGGATGTCCGCGGCCACCCGGAGCTTCGCCTCCTCGGCGGAAGCCTCGGACTCCTGGCGCAGCCGGTCTGCGGTGCGGACCGCGGCGGCGTGCAGCTGGTCGGCCTGCTCGCGGGCCGCGGAGAGCTGCTCGGCGATCTGCTGCTCGCGCTCCTGGAGCTCGGAGTTGCGCTGGGCGGCCTGCTGCTCGAGGACGGACGCCCGGGAGATCAGCGACTGCTCCACCTCGTGGCGGTGCTTCTCTGCCTCGGTCCTGGCCTGCTCGACGATCGCCGCCGACTCGCGGGAGGCGTGCGCGCGGACCTCGGCAGCTTCCTGCTCGGCGATGCGCAGCAGCTTCTCCGCCCGGTAGCCGAAGCTGTCCTCGACCGCCCGCGGCTCGCCGTGCGCCGACTTCGCCCGGACGTCACGCAGCTCGCGCTCGGTCGCCTCGGCGTGCTCGTCGGCCTGGCGCCGCTTCCGCTCGGACTCGGTGAGCTCGTCCTTGAGCTTGCCGATCTCGTCCTTGGCCCGTGAGACGTAGTCGTCGACCTGGCGACGTTCGTAGCCGCGCAGCACCGTGTCGAACTGCTGACCGTGCGAGTAGCCGAGAGCGGACTGCGTGGCGTTCGGGGGAGTGGCCACGAAAACACTTCCTTCTGGGGTGATCGGACGGGGTCGCGCACCTGCGCTGGGTCAGTCAGGCTCCCCGCGATACGCCCACGTCGTTCCGCGCACGGTGGCGACACGCGGGTGGCCGGGTGGATGCGGTCGCGAGCCTGACGATCAGGGAGTGGCGGCTCGCGGAGCGCAGTATCTGCGGGGGTGGCGGCTCCATTGCCTTCGGAAGGGAACAGTCCGCTTTTCGGGCGGGCAACCGCTGTTCGGGTGACGGGATCAGGCCCAGCGGTGCGTGGTGCGCGGTCGTCGACGACCGGTGGCGCCCGATGTTTCGGCAGGCCTTCGAGGGTCCACTGTGACCGCTCGCCGTCGCTCAGCGGTCAGCGTGCCGACGGGATCGGCGAGCGATGTGCGTGCGAGTGCACACGCGAACATGCTTGCCCTAATCTGAACAAACTTGTACAGTTTGCCATGGTTGTCCGAGACGACGGGTTACTGGCTGCCGCCACCCAGGTGCTGCTCCGGCGGCCGACGGCGTCGCTGTCCGAGGTCGCGGCGGCGACGGGGGTCAGCCGGACCACCCTGTACGCCCGCTTCCCGACCCGCCAGGCCTTGCTGGTGGGTCTCGCGCAGGCGGCGATGGATCTCGTGGAGAAGGCGTACCTCGACGCCGACCTCGACAACGCGGACGTGACCGGGAGCCTGACCCGGGTGGTCGCGCTGCTGGTGCCGCTCGGTGAACGGGTCGAGTTCTTGCTGCGCGAGCGGTCGCTGGGCGACGAGCCGGAGCTCGTCGCCCGCTACACCGCGCTGGACCGCCCGCTCGTCGAGTTCGTCTCGCGCGCGCAGCAGACGGGCGAGCTGCGGGCCGACCTGCCGGCGTGGTGGATCGTCCTATCGCTAGCCGGCTCGGTCTATGCGGCCTGGGAGGCGATCGCCGACGGCCGTCTGGCTCCGCGAGCTGCTCCCACGCTGGTCCTGGACACGGTGCTGGACGGGATCCGGCCGCGATGACCGCCCTCCTCCCCGCCGCCCCGGACCGGACGAACCGCCGCCCCCTGCAGGGACTGCTCACCGCAACCGGCGCGTCGGTCGCCGCGAACGCCATGGTCACCGTGCGTGCCGTGGCTGGTGCTGACGCGCACCGGCAGCCCGGCCCAAGCCGGGCTGGTCGGGGCGGTGGCCCTCTCCGCGGCCGTGCCCGCGCTGGTCGCCGGCGGACCCCTGATCGACCGCTGGGGTCGGCGCCGGGTCGCTGCGGGTGCGGATCTGCTGAGCGCGGCCGCCGTCGCCGCGTTGCCGCTGCTCGATCTGACCGTCGGGTTGAGCCTCGTCTCGACCCTCGCGCTCGTCGCGCTCGGCGCGCTGTTCGACGGCCCCGGCGCGGCGGCCCGCGAGTCGTCCCGTCCAGATGTGGCCGTCGCCGGTGGCAGCACGGTCGACGACGTCAACGCCCGCGGCGAGGCCGTCGAGGAACTCGGCGAGATCGCGGGATCGGCGCTCGCCGGGGTCGGCATCGGCATCGTCGGGGCGCTGGCTTCGCTGTGGGTCGCGGCCGGACTGCTGCTCGGGGCGGCGGCCGTCACCTGGTTCACGCTCCCACGTGATCCCGCCCGGGCCGGCCGGTCCGAGCCGTACCTGCACGCCGCCCGCGCCGGCCTGGTCGCCGTGTGGCAGGACCGGACGGTGCGGGCCGCGGCGCTGCTGGGCACGGTCGCGATGGTGTTCTTCGCCCCGCTGACGCTGATCCTCACCGCGCACCTGGCCGCCCGCGGCGCACCCGGCGCCCTCGCCGCCGTCACTGCGGCGCTCGGAGCCGGCGCAATCATGGGTGCCCTCGGCTACGGCGCGCTCGCCTCCCGCGTCCGGCGACGTCCGGTGCTCCTCTCCGGCCTTGCACTCGCCGCATGCGGATTGGCGCTCATGGCGCTGCTCCCGAGCACCGCTGTGCTGGCGACGCTCGCGCTGGCCACGGGCGTTGCGCTCGGGCCGCTCGGTCCCGCGCTGGCCGCGGTCGTCCAGGCCCGCGCGGCCCCGGAGCTCCGCGGGCGGGTGGTGAGCACCCAGTGGTCGCTCGCGCTGGTCGCCAGCCCGCTGGGCGTGCTCGGTGCCGGGCTCGTGCTGGAGTCGGCCGGTCCCGCCGCCGCTCTCCTCACCGCCGCCTGCGGCCTGCTGGCCACCGCGGTATTCGCCGCTGCCTCGCCCGGCCTGCGGCGCATCGAGACCCACCACCTGACCGCGACCGAACAGGAGGCCTCATGATCCCGTCATCCCGCGCCGACCGACTCGCCGTCCGTGCCCGGCTCGGTGTGCAGGAGGTGTCGTTGCGAGGCCTCGCCCTCGTCGGTGACCCCGTCGCTCGCTGGATCCACGGCTCGCCTCGCACCGACGTCTACGCCCTCTACGAGCGGATCCGCCGCCGGGGGCCGGTGGTCCGCAGCCGGACGGGCCTGTTCGCCCTCACCTCGGCGCAGCTCTGCGAGCAGGTGCTGCGCGATCCCACGTTCGGGTTCGCCCCGCGGACGGGCCGCGCACCGACCCGATGGCGCCCATGTCCATGCCGCCGACGGTGTCGGGCTCGTTCCTCGAGATGGATCCGCCGGAGCACACTCGCCTCCGCCGCGTCGTCGCGCCGGCGTTCCGCCCCAAGGCGGTGCGCAGCTGGGCACCGCGCGTCGAGGCCGTGCTGCACCGGTTGATCGAAGAGCTCGAGCGCAGCGGCCGGCTGCAGACGGGCTTCGACGTGATGGAGGACCTGGACTCACCCTTCCCGATCGCGGTGATCAGTGAGGTGCTCGGCATCCCCCGACGTCCACGCCGCACGATTTCGGGAGATCGGCTCGATCGTGGGGCAGGCGCTCGACGGGGTCCGCACCCTCCCGCAGGCCGACCGGCTCTACGCGGCCGGCGTCGAGCTGGAGGAGATGTTCACCCAGATCCTGGACGAGCGAGCTGTGGACCCGCGCGACGACGTGCTGTCCGTCCTGGCCACCGCCCGCGCCGAGGGCGGCGTCGGCGTGACCGACGCGCTCGAGACAGCCGGGCTGTTGCTCGTCGCCGGCTTCGAGACGACCGTCAACCTCATCGGCAACGGGGTCGCCGCACTGCAGGCACACCCCGACTGGTGGGCGCGGCTCCGCGAGGAGCCCGAGGTCGCGCCTGCGGTCGTCGAGGAGACGCTGCGCTGGGACCCGTCGGTGCAGGCCACCACCCGCATCGCGCACGCGGACACCGAGCTGGCCGGGATCCCGGTACCCGCCGGCAGCACCGTGCTCGTGCTGCTCGCCGCCGCCAACCGCGACCCGGCCGCCCACGAGAAC
>JAQSWF010000087.1 GCA_029266775.1 Pseudonocardia sp. | reverse complement strand
TGCTCACAGGTGGCTCCTCCTCGGCGAGGCGTGCGGCGCGGGTCGGTCGATGCTGACACGCGCCGCGGGCGGCACACAGCCGGCGTGATCCGCCTCTCACGCGCGTCCCTGATGGAGCGAACGCGGCTTTCGGTGCATCTACCGCACCCAACGCCACGTTCGCTTCACGCGTTTGGCCACGTGACGGGCCGCGCGTCGGGCGCGTCGGGCAGGGCGACGAGCTCGCCGCGCGCGACGGGCTGCACCGCGCCGCCCACCCACGTCGCCACCGCGGCGCCACTCTCGGTGCGGACCCAGGCGTGCAGGGTCGACGGGCGGCCGATCTCCGCACCCTGGTGCACCACGAAACCGTGCGGCCCGTCCGCCGCCACCAGGCCCCGATCGGCCAGGAACACCCCGAGCGCGACAGCCGCCGAACCGGTCGCCGGGTCCTCGTCCACGCCGGAGCCGGGTGCGAACATGCGCAGATGCACGTCACGGGCGGGCGGGTCCACCGCGCAGACGACCAGCCCGGTCAGGTCCTCGGTGACGGCCCGTACGGCCGGGACGTCGCACACCGCTCGCCCGACCGCGTCCGGCCGCACCAGGAGGAACAGGTAGTTCACCCCAGCCCCGGCGACACCCGGCGCCGCGGCGCCGTCCACGTCGTACGGGTCCAGGCCGACGGCCGCCGCGAGCAGCGCCGCGTCCAGCTCCTCCCCGACGACGGGCGGGCCGCCGGTCACGCGCGCTCCGCCCCCGTCCACCTCGACCGACAGCAGACCCGCCCCGCACTCCTGGACGACCTCCCCGCCGGGGATCAGCTCGTTGCGTGCCAGCACCCACGCTGCACCGATACTCGGGTGCCCCGCGAACGGCAGCTCTCGGGTCGGCGTGAAGATCCGCAGCCGGTACGTCGCCTCGGACGTGGTCGGCGGCAGGGGGAACACCGTCTCCGACAGCCCGAACTCGGCGGCGATCGCCTGCATCTGCCCGGCCGTGAGGGTGTGCGCGTCGTGCACGACCGCCAGCGGGTTGCCGGCGTAGGCGCGATCGGTGAACACGTCGACGATGTCGAACGGCAGGCTCATGGCACTGGTGTACCCGACGACCGTTGTCCCTGGATGTCGAGGGATACGCTCCCGCGCGTGGGCACCCGCGTCTTCGTCGCACGCATAGTGGGGCTCGCCGTGCTCGGACCGGACGGCGAGCGGATCGGCAAGGTGCGCGACGTCGTGGCGGCGCTCCGCATGGACGACAGCCCGCCGCGCGTGCTCGGCCTGGTCGTCGACCTCGCGACCCGCCGGCGGATCTTCGTGCCGATGCTGCGGGTCACCGGCGTGGAGGCAGGTGCGATCACGCTGGCGACCGGCTCGGTCAGCCTGCGGCATTTCGCGCAGCGCCCGAACGAGATCCTCGTGGTCGGTCAGCTGCTCGACGCCACCGTACGGATGAGGCCCTCCGGCGAGCCCGCCGACTCGGGCGAAGACGTCGTCGTCGTCGACGCCGCGATCGAGCCCACCCGAACGCGGGACTGGGCCATCGGCCGCCTCGCCGTGCGCGCGCGACGCAGCCGGCTCACGCGCCGCGCGGAGGTGCGCGTCGTGCCGTGGCGGGCGGTGAGCGGCCTGTCGCTGACCGACCGGCAGGGCACCCAGGGCCTGCTCGCGGTGTTCGAGACGATGCGGCCTGCGGACGTCGCCGGCGCGTTGATCGCGCTGCCGGAGAAGCGCCGTCACGAGGTGGTCGACGCGCTGGACGACGAGCGGCTCGCGGATGTGTTCGAGGAGATGACGGAGGCCGACCAGCGGGTCCTGCTCAACCACCTGGACCCGGAACGGGCCGCGGACGTCCTCGAGGCGATGGCGCCCGACGATGCCGCTGACCTGCTGGGCGAGCTGCCCGACGCCGAGTCGGCGGCCCTGCTGGCGATGATGGAGCCGGAGGAGTCGGCGCCGGTCCGGCGGCTGCTGCGCTACTCCTCGGACACCGCGGGCGGCCTCATGACCCCCGAGCCGGTGATCCTCCGGCCCGACGCCACCGTCGCGGAGGGCCTCGCCCGCATCCGCAACCCGGACCTCCCGCCGGCGCTCGCCAGCATGGTGTTCGTCTGCCGGCCGCCGACCGAGACGCCGACGGGGCGCTACCTGGGGTGCGCGCACGCGCAGCGGCTGCTGCGGGAAGCGCCGTTCGACCTGGTCGCAGGCGTCCTGGACACCGAGATGGAGCACCTCGACCCCGACGCCGTGCTGAGCGAGATCGCGCGCTACTTCGCCGCGTACAACCTCGTCGCCGGCCCGGTCGTCGACGCGGAAGGGCACCTGCTGGGCGCGGTCACGGTCGACGACGTCCTGGACCACCTGCTGCCCGACGACTGGCGCGACCATTTCGCGGACGACGACCGGGACGACGAGCCTCGGGACGACCTGAACGGTGGCGACGGGCTCGGTGCCCGACGGGACGGACAGGCCGACACGCACCCGAGGTCGGCCGGGTCGCGCCGTGGCTGAGCTCGCCTCGCGCCGGCGCCTCGACCAGCCACGGGTGACCCGGGGACGCCTCGACGTCGACCCGGAGAGCGTCGCCCGGTTCTCCGAGGCGATCGCCCGCTTTCTCGGCACCGGCCGCTACCTGGCAATCCAGACCGTCGTCGTCATCATCTGGATCACGCTGAACGTGCTGCTGGTGGGCGTGTACCAGTGGGACCCCTACCCGTTCATCCTGCTCAACCTCGCGTTCTCGACCCAGGCCGCGTACGCCGCGCCGCTGATCCTGCTGGCCCAGAACCGCCAGGACGACCGCGACCGCGTGGCGCTGGAGGAAGACCGTGCCCGCGCCGAGCGTACGAAGGCCGACACCGAGTACCTCGCCCGCGAGCTCGCGGCGCTGCGGCTGGCGGCAGGCGAGGTCGTCACGCGCGACTACCTGCGCGGCGAACTCGACCGCCTCGTCGAGCGGCTCGAGCGGCGGGATCGCGAGCCGGAGCGGCGGACGTAGCATGGGGTGGATGCGGCGGCACGGCCCCACCGGTGCCGCGGAAAGGTGCTTTCCCATGTCCACCAGTGCCAACGGCACGATCGACCAGGCCGTGCACGCAGCGCTTGCCACCGTCGACGACCCGGAGATCCACCGGCCGATCACCGAGCTCGGCATGGTCAAGAGCGTCGTCGTGGTCGACGGGGTCGCTGACGTCGCAGTTTACCTCACGGTGGCCGGTTGCCCGATGCGCGAGACGATCACGAAGCGGGTGACGGACGCCGTCTCCCGGGTGCCGGGGATCACCGCCGTCCGGGTGGACCTCGACGTGATGAGCCCCGAGCAGCTCGGCGAGATGAAGAAGCACCTGCGCGGCGGCACCCCTGAGGCCGTGATCCCGTTCGCCCAGCCCGGCTCGCTGACCCGCGTCTACTGCGTCGCGTCGGGCAAGGGCGGGGTCGGCAAGTCGTCGGTCACCGTGAACCTAGCCGCCGCGCTCGCCGCACGCGGCCTGTCGGTCGGCGTCGTGGACGCCGACATCTATGGCCACTCGGTGCCGCGGATGCTGGGGATCACCGCTCGCCCCACCCGCGTCGGCGACATGATCATGCCTCCGCAGGCGCACGGGCTGAAGGTCATCTCCATCGGCATGTTCACCGCCGGGAACGATGCCGTGGTCTGGCGCGGCCCGATGCTGCACCGCGCGCTGCAGCAGTTCCTCGCCGACGTCTTCTGGGGCGACCTGGACGTCCTACTGCTCGACCTTCCCCCGGGCACCGGCGACATCGCGATCTCGACTGCCCAGCTGATCCCGAACGCCGAGCTGCTGGTGGTCACCACCCCGCAGCAAGCGGCCGCCGAGGTGGCCGAGCGGGCCGGGTCGATCGCGCTGCAGACGCGCCAGCGCCTCGTCGGCGTGGTCGAGAACATGTCGTGGATGGAGCTGCCGGACGGCACTCGCGTGGACGTCTTCGGCACCGGCGGTGGGCAGGCGGTGTCGGACTCGTTGACGCGCATGATCGGCGCGCCGGTGCCGCTGCTCGGGCAGATCCCGCTCGAGCCGCTGGTGCGCGAGTGCGGCGACGAGGGCACCCCGATCGTCCTGGCGTCGCCGGAGTCGCCCGCCGCGACGGCGCTCCGGGGCGTGGCGGAGCGCCTCGCTGTGCGGTCGCGGGGCCTCGCGGGCATGTCGCTGGGCCTCAGCCCCGTTCGGCACTAGCGCGGCCCCGAACTGCACTTCGGAGCCATAGTGCGGTCGGGAAGGGCTCCCGAGCGAACTGCGGCGCCATAGTGCGTCTTGACCTGCGGACATACCGACCTTCCGTGGGTCGCTAGCCTTTCCGCCCGTGACGTTCGCTCCGGAGGCTCCGGCGCGACCCTTCGGCCTGCCCCGCCGCGACGCCCCGCCCCGCCCGTCCGGCATGCGCCGGCACCTGCCCTACTCGCTACCGGGGCTGTGGTTCGCGCTGGTCTTCACGTGCCTGTCGTTCACCCCGTCACTGCTGCCGCGCAGCGGGCTGGTGCAGGGGCTGGTGTGCGGCGTGAATGCGGCGGTCGGGTACGGCCTCGGTGTGTTCGCCGCGGCGGCCTGGCGGGCTGTGGTCGACCGCGGCCCGCGCCCGCCCCGGCCGCACTCCTGGGCCGTCCTGGCCGTCGCCACGGCCGTGCTGCTGCCGATCGCGGTGGTCGCCGGCCGGTACTGGCAGGACCGCATCCGCGAGCTCATGGGGATCCCCCTCGACCCGGTGGTGTCGTCGCTGCTGGTGCTGCCCGTCGCGGCCGTCGTCCCGTTCCTGCTGCTGGTGTTCACCGCGCGCGGCGTCCGCTGGCTGTACCGGCACCTGGACCGACGGTTGCGGCGCTGGATCGGCCCGCGCGCCGCGGACGTGCTGACCCTCGCGGTGCTGGTGGCCGGCACCGTCCTCCTGGTCAACGGTGTGCTCGTCAACAACGCCATCCGGTTGGCGGACCGGTCGTTCTCGGTCGTCAACGAGGGCAGCGAGCCGGGCGTCACGAAGCCCGGCTCCGGCCTGCGATCCGGCGGCCCGGGGTCTCTGGTGGCCTGGGAGACCCTGGGCAGGTGGGGGCGGTCGTTCGCCGCGGGAGGCCCGACGCCCGCGGAGATCGCCGCCGTGTCCGGCGCGCCGGCGGCCGACCCGATCCGTGCCTATGCCGGACTGGACTCCGCGGAGAGCGTCGAGCAACGCGCCGCCCTGGCCGTCGACGAGCTCCAGCGCGCCGGCGGCTTCACCCGCGAGGCGCTCGTCGTGGTCACGACGACCGGTTCGGGCTGGGTGGACCCGGCCGGCGCGGACAGCCTCGACTACCTCGCCGGCGGTGACGTGGCAACCGTCGCGATCCAGTACTCGTACCTGCCGTCATGGTTGTCGTACCTCGTCGACCAGGACCGGGCCCGCGAGGCCGGCCGCGAGCTCTTCGACGCGGTCTACGACCGGTGGTCCGACCTGTCCCCCGACGACCGGCCGCGGCTCTACGTGCTCGGGGAGAGCCTCGGCTCGTTCGGCGGCGAAACGGCGTTCAGCGGGGAGTACGACCTGCGCAACCGGGTCTCCGGGGCGGTCTTCGCCGGGCCGCCGAACTTCAACACGCTCTACCGGCAGTTCGTCGACGACCGCGACCCCGGCAGCACCGAGGTGCAGCCGACCTACCGCAGCGGCCGGACCGTCCGCTTCAGCACCGACATCGCCGCGGGCGCGCCCCCGATCGAGCTTTCGTGGGACGGCTCGCGGGCGCTGTACCTGCTACACCCCTCCGATCCGATCGTGTGGTGGAACAGCGACCTTGTGCTGACGCGCCCGGACTGGCTGGAGGAGCCGCGCGGGCGCGACGTCGTGCCCGCGATGATCTGGATCCCCTTCGTGACGTTCTGGCAGGTCACCTTCGACCTGCCGTTCGCGGTCGACGTGCCGCAAGGGCACGGGCACACGTATTCGCGCGACTACGTCGACGGCTGGCACACGGTGCTCGCACCGGCCTGGGACGAGGCCCGTGTCGAGCGGCTGCGCGACGTCATCGCCCCGCCGCCGTCCGCTTGACCGAGCGAAAGCGGCGTTCGCAAGGTCTCCCTTTGCCAACGCCGCTTTCGCTCAGTTCTCAGGTGGCGTCGGGGTCGATCGGGGGGCGCTCGCCCGGAGCCGGTTGCTGGGCCGTCGGGAGGGGGGCCGGCGGCGCGGGGGCCGGCGGCGAGGAGCCGTTCGGTGCGGGGTACCCGTTCGGCTTCTGCGGCGCGTCGTCGGACTCGAACAGGGTGCGGCGCACGGCGGTGCGGGGGTTGAAGTCGCGCAGCCCGCGCAGGTCTTCCAACGGCTTGCGCAGCTCGTCGAACTCCGGGCCGAGCTCGTGGCGCAGCTGCTCGCGCGCGCCGGTCGCGTACTCGCGCACCTGCCGCATCGCCCGGCCGACCCACGCGGCGGCCGCCGGCAGCCGGTCGGGCCCGAGGATGAACAGGCCGGCAACCAGCAGCACGAGGATCTCGCCCCACCCCACGCTGTCGAACACGCGCCCAGGGTACGGGGCCAAGGGGGTGCGTGCGGAAACTTGGATCGGGCGGTCAGTCCGACGCCAGCACGACCGAGAGGGTCAGGGGCCGGCCCTCGCGGACCAGCTCGACCGGAACCGTGTCGCCCGGCTTGCGCTCGCGCACCGCCACCACCAGCTCGTCCGCGCCTGCGATGGGGCGGTCCCCGACCTTGATGATCACGTCACCCTCGACGATACCCGCGGCCGCAGCCGGACCGTTCGCCGTCACGTTCTGCACCTGCGCGCCGTCCGTTGCTCCGTCAGTGACGGAACGGGCGTTGACGCCCAGGTCGGCGTGGCGCACCACGCCCGCGCGGATCAACTCCTCCGCGACGCCGCGGGCGGTGTCGATCGGGACGGCGAACCCGAGCCCGATGGAGCCGCCCTCGGTACCCGACGTGGCGCCGATGCTGCGGATGGCCGTGTTGATGCCGATGACCGCGCCGGTCGAGTCGACGAGTGGACCACCGGAGTTGCCTGGGTTGATCGCGGCGTCGGTCTGGATGGCGTCGATCACCGCATCGGCGTCCCCCTCGCCGGCGTCGAGCCGGACGGGGCGGTCCACGGCGCTGACGATGCCCTGGGTGACGGTGCCGGCCAGGCCGAGCGGCGACCCGATGGCGATGACCCCGTCGCCCACCGCGAGGGCGGCCGACGACCCGATCGGCGCCACCACGGGGTTGGCGACCTCGACCTTGAGCACGGCGAGGTCCGTCTTGGGGTCGCGGCCGACGATGCGGGCCGGAGCGCGGGTGCCGTCGGAGAACAGCGCGTCCACGCGGCCGCTCGAGCCGGCCGCTGCGGGCGCGACGACGTGGTTGTTCGTCAGCACGTAGCCGTCGGGCTGGATCACGACCCCCGAGCCGGTACCGGCCTCCTCGCCGACCCGGATCTCCAGCGACACGACCGCGGGCACGGTGCGTGCGGCGATGTCGGCCACGGAGCCGGGCGGGCGTTCCTTCGCCTCCGAGACCGTGGACAGCGTGGCGCCCGGCTCCGTCAGCTCGGCTGCGCCGTCGGCGGTCAGCCTCCCGACGAGGCCGCCGGCGGCGCCGATCAGGATCGCGATCAGCCCGAAGAGCGCCAGCGCCCGGGGGTGGACCCGCCGGCCGAAGAGCACCTCACGCAGGCTCAGCCGGGCGCCCTCCCCCGGCGGGTGCGGCGTCGCGGTGGGCGACAGGGGCGGCGGGCCGAGCTCGACGGGAGCGCGGGGGTCCCGCCACGGGTTGCCGTCCTCTGCCCACAGGGCCGGGGCGTCGGGTGCGGTGCCACCGCCGGCACTCGGCGGGCGCTGCAGAGTGGGCCCGCTGCCGTTCGGGCGGCCGAAGGCCAGCGCGAGCGCGGCGGGCGGCGGCGCGGCGAGGACCGGGCCGGGCGGCGGCGTTGTGGACCGGTCGTGGTCGGCGAATGCCCCGCCGACACCGTCCGGACGGGCGAAGGCGGCGGCGGAATCGGGATCGACCGCCGGCCGCTCGAGCGGTCGGGGGCCGAGCCGGGGCGATCCGGCGTCGTCCGCAGCCTCGGGGTCGTCGGCCGGTACCGACTCGGGGCGCTTCGCCCAGGCCTCGCTCACCGGCTCGTCCATCGTGGTCCAGCCTGCCCCAGCCCTGGTGAAGTCCGCGTAGCCGGCACCTCGTGGCAATCGTGTCCGGCAGCAGCGGGCGCGACGTCCGGTGCTACTTCACCGCGGCGTCGCGCCAGACCGACTCGACGACGAGAACGGGCGTCGCCTCCGGTGCCGAACGGGCGGCAGGGACCCCGGGCGGGGCGCTCGGAGCCGCGGGACGGCCCGCCTGCGCCGGGGCGTCCGGCCCACGAGCACCCGACCCGGAGATGTCCAACACCGGGCCACCCAGTACCGCCCGTGCGGGTACGGCGCTCTGCGGCACCGAACCCCGGGGCACCTCGCCCGGGGACGGGACGGACGCCCCGGGGGCGACGAGGGCGCCGACGGCCAGCGCGCCGACGGCCAGACCGGACAGCGCGCCGAGCCGGGCCCGGCGGGAGAGCCGCGGCGCGCCGTGCCGCCCCGACCGCCCGGCATCGCCGCCGTCGTCCGAAGGCACGTCCCGCAGCAGGACGAACTGTCCGTCCGGGGTGACGGACAGGCCGGGTGGAGGCGGGGGGAGCTCGGCGTCGGCCGGGATCGCCTGCAATGTGCGCAACAGCGACGACGGCAGGCGCGGCACGTCCGCGGTGCGCAGGGCCGACCGGGCCTGGCGCTGCGCTACGACCTCCGCGGCGCACTCGGCACAGCCGGCCAGATGCTCCTCGGCCCGGGCGTGCGCACCGGCGGACAGCTCGTCGTCCACGTACGCCACGATCGCGTCCAGGGACAGGTGTGCCTGTCCCCAGTCCGGGGTGCTCACCGAGAAGCGGCGCGCACCGCCCATCACGCGACCTCCCTTCCGTTCACCGCCCCCGACACCTCGCCCGGGGATCGGCGGCGCTCCAACGCGGCCCGCAGGGCCGCCCGACCTCGATGGATTCTGCTTCGCACGGTACCGAGTTTCACCCCGAGCGTGGCGCCGATCTCCTCGTACGACAGGCCTTCGACGTCACAGAGCACCACGGCGGCGCGGAACTCGGGAGCGAGCTCGTCCAGCGCGGCCTGCAGAACGGGGTCGAGATGCGTGTCCGAGAACACCTGCTCCGGCTCGGGGCCGCCGCCGGGTAGCCGGTCCGAATCCTCCGGAAGGCCCTCCATGCGCAGGCGGGCGCGGCGGCGCACCATGTCGAGGAACAGGTTCGTGGTGATGCGGTGCAGCCAGCCTTCGAAGGTGCCGGGCTTGTAGTCGGCCAGCGACCGGAAGACGCGGATGAACGTCTCCTGGGTGAGGTCTTCGGCGTCGTGCGGGTTGCCGGTGAGGCGGTACGCCAGGCGGTAGACACGGTCCGCGTGCTCGCGAACGACCTCGTCCCAGCTCGGCGGGGTCCACTCCCCCGAGCCCGGCAACGCGGTGTCGCGCGGGGCAGCGGACCGCGGGGACGGCAGGACCGGCGTGACGGCGGTGGCCGAACGGTCGGTCATCGTCTGTGGGGCTCCTCGGCAGACGGGGTCGTGCAGACGGCCCCTACGATGCACCACCCCGGTGAACCGCGGGTGAGAAGCGGCTGAGAGGAGGCTGTGAAACGGCGGCCGAAGCGTGTGTTCGCCCGATGTCGCCGGATCTCCGGGGTTCCCGTGGGTCCGCCCTCTCCCAAACCGGGCGCGCCGAGCGCGTGACCCGGGAGAACGGCCTCCGACCAGTAGCCTTCGCGGTCATGAGCGGCGGCCCCTACTCCGGCCTGACGGACCCTCCTCGTGCCATGCCTGCCCGCGACCTGGTCGACGGCTACCTCGTCGAGGACGAGGTCGTCCGGGAAGCGCGTGCGCGGGCGGCCGTGCTGGGCGCGACGCCGATCGGGACGGCCGCGGGTGCGGCGTTGTGCTTCCTCGCCGCGACCATCAGGGCACGCGCCGTCGTGGAGGTCGGCACCGGCACCGGCGTCAGCGGGCTGTGGTTGCTGCGGGGCATGGCTTCGCGCGGTGTTCTCACCTCGATCGACGTGGACCCGGAACACCAGCGGGCGGCGCGGGAGGCGTTCGTCGCGGCGGGTTACGGCCCGTCCCGGCTGCGCTTGATCAACGGACTGGGGCTGGAGGTGCTGCCCCGGCTCACCGACGGCGGCTACGACCTGGTGTTCATCGACGCCACGCCGATCGAGTACCCGCGGCACCTCGACGAGGCCGTGCGGCTGCTGCGCCCGGGCGGGCTGGTGGTGCTCGACGACATGCTGCGCTCGAGTGAGGGGGGCGACCCCGCGTGGGAGGTCGCCGACCCCGCTGGGCTCGCCGTGCGGGAGGTGATCGAGCAGGTCCGTGACGACGAGCGGCTCGTCTCGCTCCTGCTGCCCGTCGGGAACGGGCTGCTCTGCGCGCTGCGGCAGTAGCGCACTACGGACGTCGGCGCCTGGCGTCCGCCCCCAGGACACGACGACCGGCCGGGGGGCGGCGGTGGCCCGGGCCGGTCGTCGAGAGTGCCGCGTCCGCAGAGGGCGAATCAGCCGGCGGCGGCCTTCAGCGCGTCGCCCAGGTCGCTGGCCTCCTCGGCCGACATCTCGACCACCAGGCGACCGCCGCCCTCGAGCGGAACGCGCATCACGATGCCCCGACCCTCCTTGGTCACCTCCAGGGGACCGTCGCCGGTCCGGGGCTTCATCGCCGCCATCTGCCTGCCTCCTTGATCGTGGTCCGTGCGATTGCCGACGCGCCCGGGGGAGCGCGCAACGGGACGCTGCTGTCATTCTCCCCCATCCCCCTGACGGGAGGAAAACCGAGGCGATCAACCGGTTGCTCGGGCCCGCGAGCCGGCAGGATGGATTCAGTCCGCCGCCGCCCGCCAGCAGCCCTCGACGTGGTCGTCGACGATCCCCGCGGCCTGCATCAGCGCATAACAGGTGGTGGGGCCGACGAACCGCAGGCCGCGGCGCTTGAGGTCCTTGGCCATCGCGATCGACTCCGGCGTGGTCGCGGGCACGTCCGCGAGCGTGGCCGGACGGCGGTGGACCGCGGGTGCGAATGCCCAGAGCAGCTCGTCAAGCGGCCGGTCCAGCTCGGCGACGCGGCGGGCGTTGTGCAGCGTGGCCTCGATCTTGGCCCGGTTGCGGACGATGCCGGCGTCGCCGAGCAGCCGCTCCACGTCCGCGGCACCGAAGGCGGCCACCGCGACTGGGTCGAAGTCGGCGAACGCGGCCCGGAAGGCCGGGCGTTTGCGCAGGATGACCAGCCACGACAGGCCGGACTGGAAGCCCTCCAGGCTCAACCGCTCGAACATCGGAGCGACCCCGTGCAGCGGGCGGCCCCACTCGTCGTCGTGGTAGGCGACGTACTCGGGCGCGGACCCCGCCCATGGACATCGGCCCAGCCGGCCCAGCGCGCCGAGGGGCAGGTCGATCAGCTCGGTGAAGGTGAACCGGGATCGCTCCGGACCCAGCTCGACCACCTCGAAGAACCCCTCACCGCGGATGACCCGGCCGGTGTGCCGCACCACAGCACGCCACGGCCCGCCCTGGCGGAACTCGACGACCTCCATCGTGTCGGGCACCCCGAGCGGCCCGATCCCGGTGACCGCGCGCAACGTCGTGCCCGCGCCGCGCCCGTCCCCGCCCGTCACGTGCACCCGGGGACCGAGCATCCACTCGCCCTGCCGTTCCCAGTCGGTGACGTAGGTCCACACGGTCTCGGCCGGCGCATCGACGTCGACCGGAACCGACAGCGTCACCCGCTCACTCATGTCCGCTCCTCCTCGCCGACGCGCGCCTCCAGGTCGGTAACCCGAGACTGCAGGCGTTCGCGCTCGGTCCCGACGCGGTCCAGCTCGTCGGCCAGCCGG
>JAQSWF010000281.1 GCA_029266775.1 Pseudonocardia sp. | reverse complement strand
AGTGTAGGTCCGCGCGTCCGGCGGGGGACCGGTCGGCTCCGGGCTCGTGAACGCGGCGGTCGCCGCGGCCTTCCGCACCTCTCGGCGCACCAGGAGCAGCGCCACGAGCAGGATGACGATGCCGGCCAGGATCGCCAGGGGCAGCTGGAACGACCGGAACGCGAAATCGGCCCCGGTCGGCGGCAGCATCACGGCCAGCAGCGCCGACGCCGCGAGCGCGGCCCGCCGGTGCTGGGGCATACCCCGCGTGGCGGCCAGCGGGATCGCCGCCCACAGCAGGTACCACGGGTGCACCACGGGCCCCAGCAGCACCACGGCGCCCAGCCCGACCCCGAGGCCGGTGACCGGGTCGAGCCGCCCGCGCAGCACCCCGAGCAGGAGGTGCACACACACCGCAGCGGCGGCCACCCCGCCCAACCCGCGGGTAATCGTGAGCACCGTGTCGGTGTGATCACCCAGCCCCAGCAGGATCCCGACCTGACCCGAGAGCTGGCCGAGGTCCGTCGAGAGCGACATCCAGCTGCGGATGACGTTTGCCGTCCCGAGGGTGCGGGTCCAGCCGAACCCCAGCCCGCTGGCCAGGCCGAGGGTGCCGAGGACGACGATCGCGACGGCGGCGAGCACCGCGGCCGCCGCAACCACGTCGCGCGTCCGCCCGCCGCGCCGCCGCGCCGCGGCCATCCCGAGGAAGCCCAGAGCCAGGACCGCCGGGAGCTTGATGGCCGCACCGAGACCGATCACGACGGCGCCCGCCAGGAACAGCGGATCGCGCAGGTGCCCGGCCCGGTCGATGCCCCGCAACCCCAGCTCGAGACCGGCGAGCATGAGCCCGAGCATCAGCCCCTCGTTGTGGATGCCGCTCACCAGGTGGAACAGCACCAGCGGGTTCACCACGCCCAGCCAGAGCACCAGCCCGGCGTCGAGCTCGCACCGCCGAGCCAGGCGGGGCAGCGCCCACACGAGCAGGCCGACCCCGAGGAGCGCGAGGATCCGGTGCGCGACGACGCCGAGGACGACGTCCGACTCGGTCAGCGTCGTGATGCCGCGCCCCAGCATCAGGAACAGCGGGCCGTACGGCGCGGGGGTGTCGCGCCAGATCGTCGGGATGGTGCGGGTGAGGGGGTCGTCGACGCCGAGCGCGGCGGCCGGCCCCAGCGCGTACGGGTCGAACCCGCGCGCTGCGATTGCGCTCTGGGCCAGGTAGCTGTAGACGTCCTTGGAGAACATCGGCGGAGCCAGCGCCAGCGGCAGCGCCCACAGCAGGCCGGTCCGGGCGAGCTGGGCGCGGTCGGGGGCCGGCGGCACGGCGCCGCGGGCCCGCAGCATCCGGCCGATCCAGAGCCAGGCGAGCACCAGCATGCCCATGCCGGCGTAGGTGATGGCGATCGCGGCGGTGGCGTTGCGGGCGGGCAGGCTGATCAGCCGGAGGCCGAACAATGGGTTGGGGACCGGCAGGGCGCCTGCCCCCAGTGCCCCGATCCCCATCAGCAGCGCGCCGGTGAGGCCGAGGCGGCGCGGGAGTCGGGCAGGATCGCGGACTCCTGACGAGGTGCGGCCCGCCTCGACGGCGGCGTCAGGGCCCTCCGCGACGAGGGCTGTCGAGGCGTCGACGCGCCGCGCGAGCCCCACCCGTGACATGGGCGAAGGGTATCTGCCGCCTCGGGGGGTGAGGCGCGTCACCCAGGCCGCCCAGGACCGCGGTCGGCTTTGCCGGCTGCCCGGATATACGCAACACTGGTGTTGTGAAAAGCGGCCCGGTTCGCGCCCCGATGGGCGCTGCGGTGTTGGAGCGGGGTGCGGCGACGCCCGACGGCTCCGGCTCCGTCCCACGCGGGCACGGCGACTCCGAGCACGGGCCGCACGGCGAGGGCGGCACGCGTACGGCCGTCGCCCGGTTGCTGCTCGAGCACGGTCCCGTCGCCGCGACCGTCGTGGCGGACACGCTCGCGCTGTCCGCCCCAGCGGTGCGCCGCCATCTGGACGCGCTGGTGGCGGAGGGCGAAGTGGACGTGCGCGACGCGCCCCGGCGCGGTCCCCGCCGTCGCGGCCGACCGGCCAAGGAGTACCTGCTCACGGATGCCGGTCGCGCCCGCTTCGGGCACGGCTACGACGATCTCGCGGTCTCCGCGCTGCGCCATCTCGCGGCGTACGGGGGCGAGCACGCGATCCGGAAGTTCGCCGAGCACCGCACCGCCGAGCTGCTGGCCCCCGTGGACGAGGTCGCCGGCCCGGACGACGCGGCGGCACGGGTCGAGGCGCTGGCCCGCAGGCTTGCTGCCCGCGGCTACGCCGCGCAGTCCACGCGCGTCGGCTCCGGTGTGCAGCTGTGCCAGCATCACTGTCCGGTCGCCCACGTCGCCGCCGCCTTCCCGGAGCTGTGCGAGGCCGAGACCGCGGCCTTCGCCGAGGTGCTCGGTACCCACGTGCAGCGGCTGGCCACCATCGCCCGCGGCGACGCCGCGTGCACCACCCACGTTCCGCTCGGGACTCCCGAACCCCCGCGAGCGGCATCCACCACCACCGACGGCCCGCCACCCCCGGCAGGGCAGACAGGAAGGCAGTTCCGATGACGACGGCCCCTGAGCAGAGCGTCCCGCTCACGCAGGAGGAGACGCTCGCGACGCTCGGCCGCTACGACTTCGGCTGGTCGGACCCGGACACCGCCGGATTCAGCGCGCGCCGCGGGCTGTCGGCCGACGTGGTCGCCGACATCTCCCAGCTGAAGAACGAGCCGGAGTGGATGCTCGACTTCCGGCTCAAGGCGTTGAGCCTGTTCGAGAAGAAGCCGATGCCGCGCTGGGGCGCGGACCTGTCGGACATCGACTTCGACAACATCAAGTACTTCGTGCGATCGACGGAGAAGCAGGCCCAGTCCTGGGACGACCTCCCGGCCGACATCAAGAGCACCTACGACAAGCTGGGCATCCCGGAGGCCGAGAAGGCCCGGCTGGTCGCGGGGGTCGCCGCGCAGTACGAGTCCGAGGTCGTCTACCACCAGATCCGCGAGGACCTCGAGGCCCAGGGCGTGATCTTCCTGGACACCGACACCGGGCTGCGCGAGCACCCGGAGCTCTTCCGCGAGTACTTCGGCTCGGTCATCCCGAGCGGGGACAACAAGTTCTCCGCGCTGAACTCGGCCGTGTGGTCGGGCGGATCGTTCATCTACGTGCCGCCGGGCGTGCAGGTCGACATCCCGCTGCAGGCCTACTTCCGGATCAACACCGAGAACATGGGCCAGTTCGAGCGCACGCTGATCATCGTCGACGAGGGCGCGTACGTGCAC
>JAQSWF010000086.1 GCA_029266775.1 Pseudonocardia sp. | reverse complement strand
CGCCGCGGGTCGTCGACGAAGTCGCGCTGGATCTCGTTCCAGGACCCGCGGAACCGGTCACGCTCCTCCGGCCGCAGCTCCCTGACGTCGAACTCCTCACGACGCTGGCGGCGCTCGGCCAGTTCAGCCTCCGCGGCGCGTCGGTCGCCGGAGGAGGCGACACTGCGCTCGTACTCCGGGCCGAACTGCTGCTGCAACTGCGTCGACCGTCTGCGCCGGGCCAGGACCACGCCAAGGACGGCGACGACGAGCAGGACGACGACGATGACGACGACGACCGCGGTGGTACTCACGGTCCTCTCCTCCCTGAGAGGTGCGGCCACCCGATCGGGTGGCCATCCTCCCCGGAGTCCCTGTTCCGAGCCCGTGTCAAACGTCACAGTCCGGACGTTGACCGGGATGCCCGCGCGTGATCGGGTCGAGGAGTGTCTTCGCCCGATCTGCTCGACGACACCGTCGCCGCCGTGCGGGCCGTCTCGCTGGACGCCCGTGCTGCCGCCCGGGAGCGCCTCGACCGGATGACCAAGCCGCGCGGTGCGCTCGGCCGTGTCGAGGACCTTGCCGTCAGCCTCGCGGGCATTGCGGGGCAGTGCCCGCCGCCGTTGCCTGAACCGGCGGCCGTCGCGGTCTTCGCTGCCGACCACGGGGTGCACGCGCAGGGCGTCACGCCGTGGCCGCAGGAGGTCACCGCCCAGGTCCCGGCGGGTGGCCGACGGCACCGCGGACCTGACGGTCGCGCCCGCGATGACCCGCGATCAGGCTCGCCGCGCGGTGGAGGTGGGCATCGCGGTTGCGGCGGACCTCGTCACGGCAGGGCACCGCTGCCTCGTCACCGGCGACATGGGCATCGCCAACACGACCGCGGCCGCGGCGCTGGTCTGCGCGTTCACCGGAGCGGACCCGGCCGTCGCCACCGGCCGGGGCACCGGGATCGACGATGCGACGCTGGCGCGCAAGACGGACGTCGTGCGCCGCGCGCTGGTCCGCCATGCGCCCGACCCGAGCGATCCGATCGGCGTGCTCGGCGCGGTCGGCGGGCTGGAACACGCCGCGCTGGCCGGGTTCGTCCTCGGCGGCGCGGCCGCCGGGGTGCCGGTGCTGCTCGACGGGGTCAACGCGGGTGCGGCGGCGCTGGCGGCCACGCGGCTCGCCCCGGAGGCGGTCGGCTACTGCCTGGCCGGGCACGTCTCGGCCGAGCCGGGCCACGCCCGCGCGCTGGCCGCGTTGGGCATCGCGCCGCTGCTCGACCTCGGGATGCGCCTGGGCGAGGGCACCGGCGCGCTGCTCGCGTTACCCCTGGTGTCCAGCGCCGTCCGCGCGCTGCAGGACGTCGCCACCTTCGACGCCGCGGGCGTGGTCGACAAAACTCAGGAGGCCTAAACCTCCCGCCCGTCCCCGCGCGAGTCGGCGGTTCCTGGCGCGCGAGTCGCTACGGCGCGACACGCGAGTCGACGGTTCCTGGCCGAATTGATCCAGCCAGAAACGGTCAACTCGCGTGTCCGTTCGTAGCGACTCGCGCGTGCACCGTCGCGCACAGGGGCAGGTGGTCGCTCGGGCCCGGGGCGCCGACTCGCAGGTCGGCAAGCTCGGCCGTGCCGCGGACGAAGAGGTGGTCGAGCTGGGTGATGGGCTTCCACGTCGGGAAGGTCGGGCCCGCCGGGGCCGTCCGCCATCCGCGGCGCCGCAGCGCCGGCTCGACCACTTGCGGGGGCAGGTTGAGATCCCCGAGCAGCACCGCCGCCGGCACGTCCGCGTCGGCCACCGCGAACCTCGCAAGCGTGGCCAGCTGCCGCCGGCCGCGCCAGGGGACGAAGGACAGGTGCGCGGTGGTCACGGCGACCGGCCCGGACGGCCCGTCCACCGTCACCCGCAGGGCCGCCCGCGGTTCCCCGTCGCGGATCGGCGGCCGGCGGGAGTCGGGGCGGCGGGGGCGCGCCGTTCCGGGACCACCACCGGGCAGCGCGGCGATCGCGACCGCCGTCAGCGGAAGTCGGCTGAGCAGGCCGATCCCGTAAGCGGGTCCGCCCGGGTCGGGATCGGCGCCGGGCCCGCGGGCCCATCGGAGCTCGGGGTCGCCGAGCAGGGCCGGAGCGAAGATCCCGGTGCGCCCCAGCAGGGTGGCCAGCTCCTCGACCTGGTTCACAGCGCCCGACCGGGCGAGGTCGCGGTCGACCTCCTGCACGCCGACCACATCGACGTCGAGGGCGTCGATCGCCACGGCCGCCGCGTCGAGGTCGATCCGGCCGGTGCGCAGGTCGAGCCCGTGCAGCAGGTTGTAGGTGGCGACGCGCAGCGCGGTCATGAGGCGTCCACACTGGCGAGCAGCGCGTCGACGGTGCCCGCCCCTCGGTGCGGCCTGCCGTCGACGAGGAGCGTGGACGTGCCGGGGTCGCCGGAGGTGACGTCGGCCTCCACCCGGTTCTCGACGAGCTGCGTCGCTAGCCCCACCTTGAGCGCCAGTACCCCGATCTCCTCGGCGTACTCGCGCAGGTCGCCCTGCCGCAGCCGCGGCCGGTCCCCGGCAAAGAGACGGTCGGTGATCGCGGGCCTCCCCTGAGTGCGCGAGGATCACGTCGTGGCGATCGCGACCCTAGCCGTGCCGTTGCGAGCTGCGCGGGCTGCGGCGTCAGCTGAGGCTGCCGAGCGGATCGGCGGGTGCGAGAGCCGAGTCGTCCGCGGCGAAGGTGCGAGCCCGGCCGGGTCCGGTAGTGCGGGTCTCGAAGCGCACGGTGACGCGGCCGTGCCCGGCGCCCTGTACCCAGCCGTGCCCGTGCTCCGCGTGCTCGACGTCGTCACCGGCCCGCCAGCCGCGCGGCACCTCCGGTGACGTCGCTGTCGCCGCGGCCACCTCGTCGTGGCCCTCCGTGGCATCGGCGCGGCTGCCGTCGTCGATCTGAGCCTCGAAGAGGCCGGGCGCCGGCACCTCGCCCAGCCCGGCGAGCGACACTCCGATCAGCCGAACGCCGCCGTCGGGCACGGCGCTGCGCGCCAACCGCTGGGCGACGGCCGTGAGCGTCGTCAGGTCCGTGGTGGCCAGCGCGGCGGTCTCGGAGCGGGTGTGGGTGGTGAAGTCGGCGCTGCGCACCTTGACCGTGACGGTCCGCGCCGCCCTGCCCGACGACACCAGCCGCCGGTGAGCTGCTCCGGTGATGCGCGCGACGGCGTCGTGGACGGCGGCCATGGCGGTCAGGTCGGCGTCGAAGGTCGTCTCGGCGCTGACCTGCTTGGCCGCGCCCCGGGGAGCGACGGGCCGCTCGTCCAGACCACGGGCCAGCCGGTGCAGCTCGGTCCCCACGGCGGCGCCGAGCAGGCCGGTGACCTCGCGCGGGTCCAGCGCGGCGAGCGCCCCGACGCTCCGCACGCCCACCCGCTGCAGCGCGGCCTCCGCGACCGGCCCGATTCCCCAGAGCGCCCGCACCGGCAGCGGCGCCAGCACCTCGCGCTCCTCGCCGGGCGCGACCACCCGCAGCCCGTCCGGCTTCGCCAGCTCCGAGGCGATCTTGGCGAGCTGCTTACCCGAGCCGGCTCCGACCGACGCGGCCAGCCCGCTTCGGCTCCGGACCGCCGCGCGCAGCGCGGTGCCGAACGCCTCCACCTGCGCCGGTGGGGCTCCGGCGAGCTCGGGTGGCTCGAGGAAGGCCTCGTCGAGCGACACCGGTTCGACGACCGGTGCTGCCTCGGCGAGCACGCCCATCACCTGCGCGGACACGGCCGCGTAGAGCCCGCCGCGCGGCGGCAGCACGACGGCGTGCGGGCAGAGCCGTCTGGCCTGGCCCATCGGCATCGCCGAGCGCGCGCCGAACACCCGGGCCTGGTAGCTGGCGCCGGCGACGACACCGCGCGGCCCCAATCCGCCGACCAGCACCGGGCGCTCGCGCAGGGTGGGCCGCGTGAGCTGCTCGACGGCGGCGAAGAACGCGTCCATGTCGAGGTGCAGCACCCACCGCCCCGGCCCCACCGGCACATTCTCACCCTGCCCACCGACGGTTCCGGCGCGCATGCGAGCTGGCGACGCCGCCCGCATGCTCAGCCGCGCAACACGGCGTCGCCGCGGGCCTCCACGATCTCCGGCGGACCATCGCCGGGACCCGCGACGGCCGCGACGTGGCCGGGCGCGGGTGCGAGGTCGTGCAGCCACAGCGGCCCGTCGGGGGCACCGGCGCCCGCCCACTGCTCGACGACGGCACCCCCCGCAGCGAGCGTGATGGCGCTCATCGGCGCCGCGAGGCCATCGCCAGTGGCTTTGACCAGCGCTTCCTTGCGCGTCCAGGTGCGGAAGAAGGTGTGCAGATCCGCTGATCCGTCGCGGGACCGTTCGACGGGGGAGTGCACGTGCGCCGCCACGGCCGCAAGGTCGGCGACATCGCGCACCTGCTCGACGTCCAGCCCGACGGCGCCGTCGCGGTGCACAGCGACGCCCACGAGCAAGCCGGCGTGGCTGAGCGAGAACCCTGGGCCGCCGGGCAGCAGGGGTTTGCCGTGCTGTTCCCCGCAGCGGCAGGTGCGGTCGAAGGCCAGCGTCGCGGCGGCGGTATGGGCGCCGCCGGCCAGCACTAGACGGGCGAGGGCGTGCGCCGCGAGATAACGGGCGCGGTCGGCCGGCCGCCGGAGCCGGTCGAGCCGCGCGCGCTCGTGTGCATCGAGCAGCCCGACCAGCTCGGGCGCCTCTTCGGGCGCGATCGGCGCCGCCCACCAGACCGTGCAGCGGGGCTGCGGGAGAGCCACGCCGTGACGGTACGCGGCGGTGGCGATCAGCCCGTCCGGCGGATGGGCAGGATCCGGCGCCCTTGAGCACCACGCGGGTGCGGTGGCGCACCGCGGCCGTGGCCCGACGGCATGGCCCGGCCGGCCTTGCCGCGGCGCGCCGCGCGGTTCGGCGCGGGGACCTCCGCGTCGTCGGCCGGAGCGGCAGGTGCCGGTGTTCGATCGGTCATGGCGGACCTCCTGAGGAGAACAAGGCCGGCGCAGCGGCCGGGACGGCGAGGTGGCCGGCCGGTTGGCTGGTACGGGGGCGTCGTCGTTCCCTACAGGCGCATGGCAGGGAGGTTAGGTCCCGCCGGGCCGCGGCGGCGAGCGAATTCGCCCTCTAGGGTCGGTCGCGTGACCGCGACGGACGACCCGCAGCTGTTCGACGACGCGTTCTGGCGCGACCCGTACCCGGCGCTGGCCCGGCTCCGGGCCGAGGAGCCCGCTCGCCCGGTCACCACCCCGAGTGGCCCGATCTGGCTGGTCACCCGCTACAACGACGTTCGCGCCGCCCTGGCCGACCCGCGGCTGAGCAAGGACTGGCGCTTCACCCTGCCCCCCGAGGAGCGTTCCTCGGCGCCCGAGCACGACATGCCGATGATGATCGTGCTCGACCCGCCCGACCACACCCGCCTCCGCAAGCTCGTGTCGCGCTCGTTCACCATGCGCCGCATCGCCGCGCTGCGGCCGCGCGTCGAGGAGATCGCCGCGGAGCTGCTCGACGGCCTTCCGACCCGGGGGCCGGTCGATCTCATGGCCGGGTACGCGGCGCCGCTGCCCGTCCAGGTGATCTGCGAGCTGCTCGGCGTCCCCGCTGCGGACCGCCACCGGTTCGCAGCCTGGTCGGCGGCGATGATCGACGACGTGTCGGCCGAGGAGGCGGAGCAGGCTCGGCTGCGCCTGTCCGGGTACCTCGCCGAGCTGGTGGCCCGCAAGCGCGTCGAGCCGGACGGCGCACTGCTCAGCGCGCTCGTGGAGGTGGCGGACGAGGGGGGCGACGGCCTGTCGCAGGTCGAGCTCGTCGCGATGGGCATGCTGCTGCTCATCGCCGGCCACGAGACCACCACGAACCTCATCGGCAACGCCCTCGTCGCCCTGCTCACGCACCCCGACCAGCTCGCGCTCCTGCGCGAGCACCCCGGGCTGCTCCCGCGGGCGGCCGAGGAGTTCCTGCGCTTCGACGCCCCGGTGTGGAACGCGCCGCTGCGGGTGGCGGTGGAGGACGTCGAGTACGGCGGCGTCACGATCCCGGCGCGCTCACTCGTCCAGCTGACGCTGGGCGCCGCGAACCGGGACGACGGGCGCTTCCCGGACGCGGCTTCGCTCCAGGTCGACCGGGACGCGTCCGGGCACCTCGCGTTCGGCCACGGCATCCACTTCTGCCTCGGCGCGCCGCTGGCCCGACTCGAAGGTGAGGTCGCGCTCGCTGCGCTGCTGGCCCGGTTCCCGCACCTCCAGCTGGCCGTCGACCCTGCCGAGCTGGTGTACCGGCGCAGCACGTTGGTCCGCGGCCTCACCGCGCTGCCGGTGCGGGTCGCCTGAGCGGCGTCAGCACGGCTCGCCGACGCTTCGCGGGACGCCCGGGTCGAGCCACTGCACCCGCTCGCGCACGTCGGGCGCCGCCGCCAGCGCCCGTTCCACCGCCGGACGGCCCTGCCGGAAGTGCGACCAGCCCTCGTAGTGCACGGGGACGACGGTCCGCGGCCGGAGCATGCGGCATGCGACGACGGCCTGCCGCGCGCTCATCGTGTAGCGGACCGGCCCCGTGATCGGGAACCGGACCGCGCCGAGGTGCAGGACCGTCACGTCGACCACGAGGCGGCGGGCCACCTCGCGCACGCCGCCGTGCAGGACTGTGTCGCCGGAGATCCACAGCACGCCGTGGCGCTGCTGCTCCCACGCCAGGGCGAACCCGATCACGTCACCGACCAGGAACCGGCTCAGGGGCGGCCCGTGGCGAGCCGGTGTCGCGGTGACGTCGATGCTCGGTCGCCCGGGTGCCGTCAGCCTGCTGAGTTCCCAGGGTGCGAGCCCCACGGTGGGGCCGCCGAGGCGCCGGGCACCCGGTTCGGTGGTCAGTACCGTGCCCGCACCGTTGAGCACCGTCCGGCCGAGGTCGTCGAGGTTGTCGGCGTGGTGATCATGGGTGAGCAGCACGGCGTCGACGGGCCCCACGTCCGCGGGAGTGACCGCCGGTCCGGCGACTTTGCGCGACGACGTGCCGTGGCCGAAGCGGTAGCGGCGTCCGGGCGGGTCGAAGGTCGGGTCGGTGAGCAACCGCCACCCGCCGACCTCGACCAGCAGGGTGGGTCCGCCGACGTGGGTCAGCCGGATCATCCGGTGAGCGCCCTCATCGGCGGGCGTGACGCAGCGTCCACGCGAGGACGTAGTCGGCGATCTCCTCCCAACCGGGGGCGGCCGGCAACAGGTGCGGCTTGCCGCCGAACTCCACGACCTCCGTGAGGGTCTTGGGGCTGCGGTAGTGCGCCGCGTTGGACCACTGCACCTTGGGCGGCATGATGTTGTCCTCGCTGCCGGCGACGAACAGCAGGGGCGCGCGGTCGTCGTTGTGGTAGTCGACGTGGGTGCCCTGGTGGCCCGGCTGGAGGTTGGCCAGCGCGCTCTCGAAGAGGATCCGGCCCGACACCGGGACCGCGTAGCGCTCGTACAGGGCCCGCGCCCGGTCCTCCGGAAAGGTGTTGGTGAAGGCGTAGTCCCACTGCTCGAAGGAGTACCGGATCGCACGGTGCCGGTTCGCCGGGTTCCGCAGCACCGGAAAGGTCGACTTCACCTGGGACACGGGGACCACCGGAACGCCCTCGGTGGGCGCCGAGTTGAGCCCGACACCGGCGGCGCCGAGGCCCTTGTCGAGCAGGAGCTGGGTGAAGACACCGCCCGCCGAGTGTCCGATGAGGATCGGCGGGGCGTCCACGCTGCGCACGACGGCCTCGAGATGCTCGACGATGGCCGGGATCGTGACGTTCTCGACGGGCGCGGGGTCCGCGTTGAGGGCCTCGACCTCGACCTCGAACCCCGGGTAGGCGGGCGCGAGGACCCGAAACCCGCGCTTCTCGAAGTGCGTGACCCACTCCTCCCAGCTCCGCGGGGTGACCCAGAACCCGTGGATGAGGACGATCGTGTCCGGTGCATTCATGGCAGTGCCTCTCTCGGTGTCCGGAGACGGAGCGACACGAGCGTCGGGTGTGCAGCTCGACGGATCAAGGACACGTTGCCCCGAGATCCGGACATGGGAGCCGGTCACTGTAACGATGGATCTCCGCCGTGCTCCGCTGGAGACACGCGTCAGCCGGCCCGGACTCCGGTGGTGCGGAAGCGCTGCCGGTACGCGTGCGGGGTGACGCCGACGTCGCGGGTGAAGCTGCGGCGCAGCGACTCGGCCGAGCCCAGCCCGCAACGGCGCGCGACGGCGTCGAGGGGCACGTCGGAGGCCTCGAGAAGCGCACGGGCGGCCTCCACCCGGACCTGCTCGACGTAGCGTGCCGGCGTGGTGCCGAGCTCGCGGGCGAACATGCGGGTCAGGTGCCGCTCGCTGAAGCCCGCGCGGGCACTGAGGACGGCGAGCCGGTGGTCGCCTGCGGGGTCTTCGGCGATCGCGTCGAGCAGGGCGCGCAGGGACGACCGGGCCGTCGGACCGGCCTCCAGCCGGACGCTGAACTGGGCCTGCCCGCCCGGCCGCTGCATGAACACCACCAGGAAGCGCGCCACCGCGCGGGCGAGCTCGGCGCCGTGGTCGGCCTCGACGAGTGCCAGGGCGAGGTCAATGCCGGCGGTCGCCCCAGCTGAGGTGAACACCGTGCCGTCCTGGACGAAGATCGGATGGCGCACGACGGAGGTGCCGGGAAAGCGTTGGGCGAGCTCGTCGAGGAGCATCCAGTGCGTCGTCGCGCGCCTGCCGTCCAGCAGACCGGTCGCACCCAGCAGGAACGCACCCGCGCAGACGGCGGCGACGCGACGGCTGCGCAGGGCGCCCGCCCGGACCGCGCCGAGCAGCGGCTGGCGGCGCATGGCCTGGGCCCAGTGGAAGGACCCGGGGACGACGAAGGTGTCGACCGGCTCGCCGAGGTCGTCAATCCGACCGTGGACGCCGACCCGCACACCTGAGCTGGTGAGGACGTCCGCGCCGCTGCTCGAGACGATCCGAATGCGATAGAGGCCGCCGGTCATCGCCTCGGCGATCGAGAAGACCTCGGCGGGGCCGGTGATGTCGATGATCTGCGCACCGTCGTAGGCGAGGACCGTGACGGTGCGCGGCGGCATCAGCCGAGTATGGCGGTTCAGCGCGGTGGTCGTCGCCGCAGCGCGGCGGCCAGTTCGCCGACGTCGGCGTAGACAGCCGCGGCGCCGGCCTCCTCGAGTTCGCCCGGGGCGGCGTAGCCCCAGCCGGCTCCCAGGCAGTCGATGCCGTGGGTGCGGGCGCCGACGACGTCGTGGAGCCGGTCTCCGAGCATGACGGTCGTATTCGGCCGTCCTATGCGGCGCAGTGCCTCGCCGACGACGTCGGCCTTGGTGGGGCGGGCGGCGTCGAGCGTGTCGCCGCAGACCGTGTCGAAGAGGTCGGTCCATCCGCGGTGCGCGACGATCCGGGCGGCGTAGACCTCGGCCTTGCTGGTCGCGACCGCCAGTCGGACCCCGACGCCGGCCAGCTCGTGCAGGAGCTCCTCGACCCCGGCGAAGGGCGGGCTCTCGAGCAGCCCGCGCTCGGCATAGATGCGGCGGTAGGTGGCGAGGAGCTCCGGCGCCGCATCGTCGCCGACGAGCCCGGGCAGCGTGGTGTAGAGCGGCGGCCCCAACAGCGTGTACGGGAGGCCGCCCTCCGGCAGCGGGATCCCGAGCTTGACGAACGCGGATTCCAGCGAGCCGAGGATGCCGGAGGCCGAGTCGACGAGGGTGCCGTCGAGATCGAGGAGCACGGTGTCGGGACGGTCGGCGGCAGTCACCTCTCGATCCTCACCCGAGCCCGGCTGTCCGCGGCACCCGGGCCCCCTGCCCGGCGGAAGCTGCACTCGGTCTCCTCCGGTTGCTCGACTCGTCCAGCACGGTGAAAGAGTGCGCGGGTGGGGGAACGGGTGTTGTCGGTTCGGGAGCTGAACCGAGCGGTGCTCGCTCGGCAACTCCTGCTCGAGCAGGCGGACCTGTCGCCGGAGCGGGCAGTGGAGGCCGTGTGCGGACTACAGACGCAGCATGCGCCGTCCGGCTACGTCGGCCTGTGGTCGCGCACCGGCGCGCCGCGGGCGGACCTGACCGCGGCTCTGCACCGGGCCACGATCGTGCAGGGCTGGGTCATGCGCAGCACCATCCACATGGTCTCCGCCGCGGACTACGCCCCGTTCACCGCCGCGGTGCGTACGGCCCGACGTGCGTCTTGGCTGCGCGCGGAGAAGCAGGCGGCGGATCTGGACATGCCGGCCGTCGCAGACGCGGTGCGGCGCCATCTTGCCGACGGCCCGCGGACGCAGCGCGAGCTCGTCGCGCTGCTCGCAGTAGACGGGTTTCCGCGGGTGGCGTGGGCCGGGGTGCAGCTGTGGGTGGACCTGTTGCGCGTGCCTCCGGCGGGCACCTGGGAGAAGCCGCGGGCCCACCTGTTCGCGCTCGCCGAGCAGGTGCTGCCCGACAGCGGACCGGTCGACGACGAGACCGGGCGAGCTCACCTCGTAGACCGCTACCTGCAGGCGTTCGGACCTGCCTCCGCCGCCGACGTGGCGTCGTTCACCGGGCTGCCGCTGGCCGAGGTCCGCGCCGTGCTGGCGCGGCTGGATCTGCAGCGTTTCCGCTCCGAAACCGCCGTCGAGCTGCTCGATCTGCCGGATGCACCGCTGCCGGGCCCGGGCACTCCCGCGCCGGTTCGGTTCCTTCCCACCTGGGATGCGACGCTGCTCGTGCATGCGCGGCGCCGAACCGAGATGCTGCCGGACGCCTACCGCTCACGGGTGTTCGCCACCACGATGCCGCCGTCGATACCCACGTTCCTGGTCGATGGTCAGGTTGCCGGTACGTGGCGGTACGTCGACGCGCGCGTCGAGTGGACGCCTTTCCACGACCTGTCCACTGCGGCGCGCCGTGCGGTCGACGGCGAGGCCGAGCGCCTTGCCGCCTGGCACTCGTGAGGCACGTCCCGAAACCGTCGACTCGCGCGTCAGAACGTAGCGACTCGCGCGCTAGTACGTAGCGACTCGCGCGGAGGCCGCGGGGTCAGGGGCGGGGCGCCGGGGCGCAGCGCGCGACCAGGGCACGCAGCTCGGCGAGCTGGCGCTCGCCGTCGTATCCGGACGGCAGGGGCGGGTCGGACGGGCGGTCGCGGCGGACCGCCAGGGCAAAGAGGATCACCAGGACGGTGAGAAGGATCCATGCGGTCATGGCAGCAATAATGCGCTCCTAAACTTCCTGCCAACAGTGGCAGATGAGACGCCTTTCGCCAAGATGCTGCCACTAAGATGGGAGCATGCTGCGCAGCGTCTCCGTCCTCCTCCTGGACCAGCTCGCCGTCTTCGAGTTCGGGGTGCTCTGCGAGGTGTTCGGCATGGACCGTCGCGACGATGGCGTCCCGCTACTGGAATTCCGGGTCTGCGGGCTGCGTGCCGGCGAGCCGATCACGACCACCAGCGGCGTACAGGTCGTCCCCCAGCACGGCCTCGACGGATTGCGCGGTGCGGACCTGGTCGCCGTGCCGGCCACGCGGCTGCGCGAGTTCCCGCCCGAGCCGCTCCAGGCGCTGCGCGACGCGTCGGCGGCCGGGGCGACGTTGCTGTCCGTGTGCTCCGGGGTCTTCGTCCTCGGCGCGGCCGGCCTCCTGGACGGGCGCCGCTGCAGCACGCACTGGATGAACGCGGACGAGCTGCGGCAGCGCCACCCCCGGGCGATCGTCGATCCGGATGTCCTGTTCGTCGACGACGGCAACCTCGTCACCAGCGCCGGCACGGCCGCGGGCATCGACGCCGCGCTGCACCTCGTGCGCCGCGAGCTCGGCAGCACGGTCGTCAACATCATCGCTCGACGGATGGTGGTGCCGCCGCAGCGCGACGGCGGCCAGCGCCAGTTCGTCGCGCAGCCCGTACCCGCGATCGCCGCGGCCGGGCTGGCGCCGACGCTGGACTGGGTACTGGAGAACCTGCAGGTCGAGCACTCGGTGGCTGATCTCGCCCGCCGCGCGAACATGTCGGAGCGCAGCTTCGCCCGCCACTTCGTCGCCGAGACGGGCACCACCCCCCACCGCTGGCTTACTCAACAGCGCGTGCTGCTCGCCCAGCGCCTGCTCGAGGAGACCGAGCTGGGCGTCGACGACATCGCGCAGCAGTGCGGCTTCGGCACGGGCGCGCTGCTCCGCCACCACTTCCGCAAGGTCGTCGGGGTCTCCCCGATGGACTACCGCCACACGTTCTGCGCTGCCCCCGTCCGGGTGGCCGGATGACGGGCACCCCGTGCTCGACCTCTCTCTGCCCGGGGGGCAGGATCGGCCCCCTGATCCCGACGGCGAGGAGACGGCATGGTGGGCGCGCGGGTAGCGGTCGTCGGCGCCGGCCCGTCCGGGCTCTACGCCGCGGCGGCGATCGTGGCATCGGGCGCCGATGTGGACGTCGACGTTCTCGATCGCCTGCCCGCCCCCTACGGGCTCGTGCGGTACGGCGTCGCCCCGGACCACATCAAGATGAAGTCGGTCATCCGCGTGCTCGGCCGCCCGTTC
>JAQSWF010000085.1 GCA_029266775.1 Pseudonocardia sp. | reverse complement strand
CGGGCCGCCACATCGAGCACGGCACGACCCCGGGCTCCACGATCTCCAGCCCCGCGAGGAACTGCTCGATCTCCTCCGGCTTGCGCAGGTGGTAGGGCAGCGAGCCGGCCTCGTTCCAGACCGCGATCGCGGCGTCGAAGGCGGGCCCGTCGACGACGTTCGTCCCGTCGGCGACCGCGAGGTAGCTTCCGGCCGGCAGCGCGCCGACGAGCTGCGCCACGATCGCGCGCGCGTCGTCGAAGTCGGGGATGTGCCCGAGGATGTTCATCAGCATCAGTGCGATGGGCCGGTCGAAGTCGAGGCTCTCCCCCGCGACCGCGAGGATGCGGTCGGGCTCGCGCAGGTCCGCGTCGAGGTAGGTGGTGAACCCCTCCGCCGACCCGAGCAGCAGGGCGCGCGCGTGCGCCAGGACGACCGGGTCGTTGTCGACGTACACCACCCGGGCGTTCGGCCGGACGCGCTGCGCGACCTCGTGGGTGTTGTTGACGGTCGGCAGGCCGGTGCCGATGTCGAGGAACTGGTCGATACCCGCCTCGTCCGCCAGGTAGGTGACCGCGCGGCTGAGGAAACCCCGGGAGGCCCGGGCGATGTCCACGATCTGCGGGAACAGTCCGACGAACTGGTCGCCGATCTCCCGATCGATGGCGTAGTTGTCCTTGCCTCCGAGCCAGTAGTTCCAGATGCGGGGGGAGTGGGCCACGGTCGTGTCGATTTGGGCGGAGACATCGGCCCCACCGTGCTGCGGCGAGCTCTGCGTCACGCTGCACCTCCCCTGTTCGCGGACTGCCGGCCGGAAGCCTAACGCCTGTCCTGTGGCTTCAGCCGCGGCGGAGCAAGGCCCACATCGACAGGTGGGATGACGAGCCGGATCCGGCCACCGAGAAGGACGCTGCTCCGTGCTGGCCGCTGCGGGGGTCGGGCGATGAGGCGTGCTCCGACCGGCGGACTCTGCGGGCGTGGAGGCGCAGCTCCGCGCGTTCTCTTCTATCATCGACCGTTGCGGGCGAACCCGTCCGTGCGTGCCAGCGGGAATGCCGACGAGGCGACCTCATACGGGTCGACGGTGACGGCAGGGAGATCACATGATCGCCAAAGGTGCCGGGTCCTGGAACGAGCCCGCGGAGCCGCAGGGTGCCGCCGGATCAGCACCCACCGCATTGCGCATCGCGCTCGGCGCCCAACTCCGGCAGCTTCGCGAGGTGCGCGGCATCTCCCGCGAGGAGGCCGCCGACGCGATCCGCGGGTCCGATGCGAAGATCAGCCGGATGGAGCTGGGCCGGGTCGGGCTCAAGGATCGCGACGTCCGCGACCTGCTCGCGCTCTACGGAATCACCGACCCGACGGAGCGCGACCAGTTCCTCGCGCTCGCCAAGCAGGCCAACACACAGGGGTGGTGGCACGAGTTCGGCGACGTGATGCCCCGCTGGTTCGAGATGTTCGTCGGGCTCGAGCAGGCCGCTTCCGTCATCCGCACCTATGAGGCGCAGTTCGTACCCGGCCTGCTCCAGTCCCCGGAGTATGCGCGCAGCGTCATCGGGCTCGGCCCGTGGGCCGGCCAGGACATCGAACGGCGTCTCGCGCTCCGGATGCACCGGCAGCAGCTGCTCACGCGCCCGAACGCGCCGAAGGTGTGGGCGGTCATCGAGGAGACCGCGCTCCGGCGGCGCACCGGTTCACCGGAGGTCCGGCAGGCTCAGCTCGAGCATCTGGCCACCCTGACGGCGCGCCAGAACATCACGCTGCAGCTGGTTCCCGACCCGTTCGGCGGCCACCCCGTCAGCGGCGTGCCCTTCACGCTCCTGCGCTTCGCCGAGCCGGACCTGCCCGATGTCGTCTACCTCGAGCAGCTCACGGGTGCGCTGTACCTGGACAAGCGCCGCGACGTGGACCACTACGCCGCCGCACTGGACTCGCTGTGCGCACAGATCCTCACCCCGGATGAGACGGCCGCGGCGCTGCAGCGGCTGATCGACGAGGGCTGACGGGGTCAGGCCGCCACCACCACCGGGCCTGCACGGCAGGTACGGCCCCGGCAGTGCCTGCGCTGCGGCGATCGACCGAACAACCCACACGAAACGCCGTTCGGCGCACCGACACACCCTGAGCACTTGAGAATGCACGTGCGAATGCACAAGCATGTGCACGAGCAAACCGTTGGTCGGCAGTGAGGTGGGGTGGGCGAGAGATGCACAACGACGACATCGGCGAGGTCTCCGCGCAGCTGAGCCCGACGGTCGGCGCGTCGACCGTGGCGAGGTGGCGGAAGAGCTCCGCGAGCAACCCGGTCGGGAACTGCGTGGAGCTGGCAGTGCTCGACGACGGCGGCGTCCTCGTGCGCAACTCGCGCTTCCCCGACGGCCCGCGGCTGGCCTACACCCACGCCGAGATGGCGGCCTTCGTCCGCGGCGTGCAGGCCGGGGAGTTCGACGACCTTCTCTGACGCCTGCGCTTCTTTCGGAGCTGCACGGTATTCAGTCGCGGCCGGAGTAAGGTCCCCGGCGGGCGTGCGACTCTCGCGGTACGCCGGTCGAGGTGATCAGATGGCAAGGCCCGACTCCTACATGCTCGACGTCGGTCGCGACGCAGCCGACCGCTTGACGCTCCTCAATCAGATCTACGGGCCCTTCACGCGCGCGTTCCTCTCCGACTGCGGCCTGCGCCCCGGGATGACCGTCCTCGACGTGGGTTGTGGGACCGGACCGGTGGCGGCCTGGATCGCGACCCAGGTAGCGCCAGACGGCCACGTCGTCGGTGTCGACGTGAGCGAGGAGCAACTGGGCGTTGCCCGGCAGCATGCGGCGGAGCGCGGTCTGGCCAACGTCACCTTCCGCGTGCTGTCGGCCGAGGCGCTCGGCGCGGTCGGCGAGCAGTTCGATCTCGTGTACTCGCGGTTCCTGCTCGTGCACCTGGAGCGGCCCGAGCTGGCCCTACGCGAGATGCTGGCCTGCGTGAAGCCAGGCGGCGTCCTGGCGAGCGACGAGCAGGAGCTGGCGGCCGCGTGCTGCGTGCCCGACTCCGGCGCGTTCTCCCGGAGCGTCGACCTCGTCTACCAGCTGGCGCGGGCGAAGAACCTGAACTTCGACTACGGATCGTCGACGTTCGGCACGTTCCGCGCACTGGGTTGTCAGGACGTGAGCCTTCGGGTCGTCCAGCCCGCCCTGACGACCATGCAGACCAAGCGGCTGTGGCCGCAGTTCTTCGTCGAGGCCCGCGCGTCGATCGTCGACTCGGGCCTCGTGTCGGCGGCCGAGCTCGACGACATCATCGACGGCATCGAGGCGATCGCCGCCGACGACGACTACGCCATCCTGGCGATGCGGAACCACCAGGTGTCCGGGCGCAGGCCGGTGCCCGGTGGGCCGCGTCCGTGACGGGGCAGCAGCGGGCAGTTCCGCGGCAGGCCACCATGGAGCGGTGCCCCGGGTCCTCATCGCCGACGACGACCGCGCCATCCGCGAGTCTCTGGCGCGTGCCCTCGAGCTGGAGGGCTACGACACCGTCGCCGTCGCCGACGGCGTCGAGGCGCTGACCCGATCCCGCCGCGACGCCTTCGACGCGCTCGTGGTCGACGTGATGATGCCGGGCGTCGACGGGCTCGCGGTGTGCCGCGTGCTGCGCGCCGAGGGCGACCGCACCCCCGTGCTGATGCTCACCGCGCGCGTGGAGACCCCGGATCGAGTCGCCGGACTGGACGCGGGCGCCGACGACTACCTGTCCAAGCCCTTCGAGCTCGACGAGCTGCTCGCACGCCTGCGTGCGCTGCTGCGGCGGGCCGCGCCGGTAGTGGCGACCAGCGGCCCGGACGGGTCCGGGCGGACCGATGCCGCGCTGCGGATCGCGTCGCTGCGCGTCGACCCGGCCGCGCGGCGCGTCTGGTGGGGCGACGGGGAGCTGCAGTTGTCGAAGACCGAGTTCGACCTGCTGGAACTCATGGTGCGCAACGAGGGGATCGTGCTGGACCACACCACGATCTACCACCGGATCTGGGGCTACGACTTCGGCAGCGACTCGAAGAACCTGGCGGTCTACATCGGCTACCTGCGCCGCAAGCTCGCCGCTGCAGGCGCCCCGAACCTGATCCACACCGTACGCGGTGTGGGTTACGCGGTGCGGCAACCATGAGTTTGCGTTCGCGGTTCGCGCTGGCCTTCGCCCTCGTCAGCGCGGTCGTCGCGGGGCTGGTGGGCGTGCTGAGCTACGGTGCCGCCTCGGACCGCGTCACCGCGGAGATCGATCGCTCGCTGCGCCAGGTGACCACCGCGCTGGCCAACGGCCAGGAGGAGGTGCTGGCACCGTCCGTCGTGCTCGGGCCCGGCCCCGGACGAGACCCGCGTCGCGGCGGCGGGCGCGACGACGACCAGCAGCTGGTCGCGCAGTCGGTGGCCCCCGACGGCACCGTCACCCCGCTCGGCGGTCGACCCGTGACGCTCCCCGTGTCGGACCTCGCGCGGACCCTCGCCGCCACGGCCGTTCCCGGGCGGTCCGTCACGACCGAGGTGACCGTCGGCGATGACCGCTACCGCCAGCTCACCACCGCGCTCGGCGGCGCCCGCGGCGCGCTGCAGGTGGCGGTCGACGTCGACCACAGCCGGCGCGTGCTCGGCGGGTTGGCCTGGCAGATCGCCGGGGTCAGCCTGGCCGTCCTGCTGGCCGCGGCGGGCGCGGGCTGGCTGCTGGCGCGGCGCATCACCCGGCGCCTCGTGCGGCTGGCCGCGATCGCGGAGGACGTCAGCGTGCACGGGCGCGTCGATCGCAATGTTCCTGTCGATGGGCGCGACGAGGTCGGCCGGCTGGCGGCGTCGTTCGACACCATGCTCGGTCGGCTCGCCGCCGCTCGCGATGCCCAGGACCGGCTGGTGCAGGACGCCGCGCACGAGCTGCGCACCCCGCTGACGAGCCTGCGCATGAACGCCAGCGTCCTGCGCCGCACCGCCGAGCTCTCCCCCGACGCCCGCGAGCGCCTGCTCGACGACCTCCAGGGCGAGACCCGCGAGCTCAACAACCTGGTGGACGAGCTCGTCGAGCTCGCCCTGTCCGGGCGCAGCGACGGGCCCGAGGAGCCGGTCGACCTGGCCGCGTTGGGCCGGCGCAGTGCCGAACGCGTGCAGCGGCGCACCGGCCGGCAGGTTCACGTGGACGCCGACGGCTCCGTCGTCCGCGGCCACCGCCAGGGTCTGGAACGCGCGGTGGGCAACCTGCTGGAGAACGCCGCCAAGTTCGACGGGGACGGCGTCGAGCCGATCGAGCTGCACATCCGCGAGGGCACGGTCACCGTCTCCGACCGCGGCCCCGGCATCGACCCCGACGACGCGGCACGCGTCTTCGACCGCTTCTATCGCGCAGACTCCGCGCGCGGCCTGCCCGGATCGGGTCTCGGGCTCGCGATCGTCCGCGACGTCGCCGAGGTCCACGGGGGCACCGTCCTTCGCCCGCACGCGGTCCGGCGGCGGCGCGGCGGTCGGGTTCGGCGTCGCCGGCGTTCGGCTCTTACCCGCTTCCGAACCGGATCACGTCGAGGTCTCACCGCGGTCGATCACAGTGGCAGAAGGCTGACGGATCGACCCCGGAGGACCGATGACCACCGAGCTGGTGACGCCCGCGCCGGTGCGGGCGTCGGATGCCGAGCGGGAGGACGCCGTCGCGCGGTTGCACCACGCGCTCGGCGAGGGCCGGCTGGACCTTGCCGAGACCGAGGACCGCGTCACGGCCGCCTACGGCGCCCAACATCGCGCCGAGTTGCTCCCCCTGCTCGCCGACCTGCCGCACGGCTCGTCCCTGGCCGGGTCCGGCGCACCGACCTGGACCGCGCTCTGGAGCTCCGTCGCCTGGGGGGCCCGGATCGCGGTGCTGGGCAGCGCCGCGGCCGCGACCGCGCCGACGCTGCGCCAGTCGCGGACGGTGGCGGTGCTCGTCGTGCTCGCGGTGGCGTGGATGGTGCTGTGGGCGTTCGTCGGTGCGGCGGTGGTGGGCTGATGGACACCTCGGCTTTCCGGCGCGCCGCCGCCCGCGTACGCGGCGTCAAGCGGCCGATCGCGGTGTTGATCGCCGCGGCCATCGGCCTTGGCGGGGTCGGCGTCGCAACGGGCATGGCGCTCGGCGCGGTTGGTGACGACTCGTCGCGGCCGCACATCGGGCGGGGACACGTTCACGACGACGATGGCTTGCGACCTCGCCTGCGGGTACAGCCCGCAGAATGAACCGGGTGATCCACCGCTCCGCACTCCCTCTGGCCTCGCTGGTCCTGCTGGCAGCCTGCTCGGCCGGAACCGAGACGACGAGGACGCGGGCGACGCGACCGCAGCGACGTCCTTCGCCGCTTGCCCCGCGGCTGCGCCGGTGTCGACTCCGGCCGCGACGGGCTCGGGATCTGCCGAGGTCCTCGCCGCGACGCGCGACTTCCTGGGCACGTTGGACGCCTCGCAGCAGGCCGCCGTGGCGACGGAGCGCACCCCGGCGACCCCTCGCGCAGTGGTCCAACGCTGGTCCCCGAGGGCGTCTCGGCCTCCACCTTCACCGACACGCAGAAGGCGCTCCTGGCCGACCTCGTCAACCAGTGGATCACAACCCTCAGCCCTGAGGACGCCGCGGCGAAGCTCGCGACCGCCGAGCAGAACCTGGACCAGACGACGTTCGCGTGGTCCGGGTCCACCGAGATCCACCAGAACCACACCAGACCGGCCGCGACGAGCCGCACGGCCGGCTGCACGGTCCGCTCGCGCGGCCGCAGCACCAGGATGAGCAGGCAGGCGATGAGCACCATGTCGGCGAGCGGGTACGCCGCCGCCGTGACCTTCTCGATCGGCGAATTTGTGCCTTGCTGCAGAGCCGGCCCGAGCACGAAGTACCGGCTGAAGGTGACTGCCGCCGTCATCACCATCAACCCGTCGACGACCACCCGGGCGCGCGCCGCAACCGGGATCGGGCCGGCAACAGCAGGATCGCCAGCAGGAGCAAGGGGTACTGGCCGGCGGGCGAGCAGCGCGTGGCGGACCCGGACAGCGACTCTTCGCCTGGTCGCGGCCACCGTCGTCGCATCGCCCTTTCCGCTCGGGCGGCGCCGCGGCGGGCGGCATGATCCCGTGTTCCAGACTGAGCAGCCTGGCCGAGCTGTGCACGACCGGGAGCTGGGAAGGCAGGGACGTGACCGCTGAGCAGATCGCGACCGAAGGACTGACCACCGCGGAGGCCGACGACCGCCGGCGCCGGGGTCAGGCCAACTCGGCCGTGAGCGGGACGACCCGCGGCTACGCCACGATCCTGCGGACCAACGTCTTCTCGTTCTACAACACGGTGCTGTTCGCGATCGGGGTCGCGCTGCTGGCGCTGGGCCGCTACAGCGACGCGTTGATCAGCGTCGGGCTCGGTCTGGTCAACGCGATGATCAGCGCCGTCCAGGAGATCCGCGCCAAGCGCAAGCTCGACCGGCTCCAGCTGCTGGACCGGGCGCCGGTGCTCGTCGTGCGCGACGGTCGGGACGTCGAGGTTCTCCCGGACGTGGTCGTGCGCGACGACCTGCTGCGGGTGCGTGCGGGTGACCAGATCGTGGTCGACGGGCCGCTGGTGGACGGCCGGGTGGAGGCCGACGAGTCGCTGCTCACCGGCGAGTCCGAACCCGTCGTGAAGGACCCGGGCGACGAGCTGCGGTCGGGCAGCCTCTGCGTGGCAGGCGGCGGCCACCAGCTCGCCCGCGGGGTCGGCGCGGACAGCTACGCGGGGCGGCTCACCGCCGAGGCCCGCCGGGTGACCACGGACAAGACCCCGCTGCAGCGACGCATCGAGTTCGTCGTGCGCCTGGTCATCGCGCTGACCGTGCTCATGAGCGGGGCGATCCTCGCGCAGGCCGCGCTGGAGGGGTTCAGCCTGCTGCGGGTCGTGCAGACCACGGCCGTCCTGTCCGGGCTGGTGCCCTACGGCCTGTTCTTCCTCATCGCGGTCGCCTACACCGCAGGCGCCTCCCGAATCGCCGAGCGCGGAGCGCTGGTGCAGCAGGTCAACGCCGTCGAGTCGGTCGCAGAAGTGGACGTCGTCTGCACCGACAAGACCGGCACGCTGACGACCGGCCGGCTCACCCTCTCCGACGTCGAGCCCGTCGCGGGGCGCGACCCGACCCCTCTGGGTGCCTTCGCCCGTAGCGTCACCACCCCGAACCTCACCACGGTGGCGCTGGCCGGGGCGTTGCCCGGCGTGCGGTGGACCGTCCGCGACGAGGTGCCCTTCTCGTCGTCGCTGCGCTGGTCCGGGCTCGTCACCGACGACGGCACGTGGGTGCTCGGCGCCCCGGACGCGCTCGCCCCGCACCTCACCGGCGCGTCCCTCGACGCCCCGTCACTCGACATCACCGTGGCCGCGCGCACAGCGCTCGGTCTGCGGGTGCTGGTCTTCGCCCGCGCCGCGGAGCCGTCGGACGGGCTGCGCAGCTCGGCCGGGCAGCCGGCGTTGCCCGCGCTGGAGCCGGTCGCGGTCGTCGCCCTCGCCGACGAACTGCGCCCGGAGGTCGCCGAGACGATCGCCCGGTTCCGGCGGGACGGTGTCGATCTGAAGGTGCTCTCCGGAGACGATCCGCGCACGGTCGCCGCCCTCGCCACCCAGGCCGGACTGACTGTGGGCGAGCCCGTGGCCGGTGCCGAGCTCGACGGCCGCGACGACGCAGCCCTCGATCGGGTGGTCGCCCGCACCACCGTGTTCGGCCGGGTCGCGCCGGAGCACAAGGAACGGATCGTGGCCTCGCTGCGCCGCCAGGGCGGCTATGTCGCCATGATCGGGGATGGGGTCAACGACGCACGGGCGCTCAAGGCCGCGCACGTCGGCGTCGCGATGCGCAGCGGCAGCGCGGTGACCCGCGACGTCGCCGACATCGTGCTCGTCGACGATTCGTTCGCCGCGCTGCAGCCCGCCCAGCGCGAGGGCCGGCGGATCATCAACGGCATCGCCATCTCGATGTACATCTTCCTGGCACGGGTGGCCACCCAGGGCGTCGTGATCCTCGTCGTGACCATGCTCGGGCTCGGCTTCCCCTACTCCCCGACGCAGGTCGGGTTGACGCTGCTCACCGTCGGCGTCCCGACGCTGTTCCTGACCTTCTGGGCGGAACCCACGCGTCCCGACCCGCACCTGCTGGGCAACCTCGCCCGCTTCGTCCTTCCCGCCGCGATCATCACCGCGGGGTTCGGCACGGCCGTCTACGCGATCCTCTACGAGGCGGTCCGGCAGGGCTTCAGTACGGGCCGCACCCCGGCGCAGGTGGTCAGCGAGTTCGAGAGCTACACGGGACTCACCTACACCGACGCCGAGTTCAGCACGGCCGCGGCCACGATCGGCGCGCAGACCGGGCTGTCGACCTTCGTGTGCCTGGCCTCGTTCGCGCTCATCCTGTTCCTCTTCCCGCCGATCCGGCTCTTCGCCGCCTGGACAGAGCCGACCGACGACCGGCGCCCGACCCTGCTCGTCGCCGTGCTGGTCGTCGTCTTCGTCGCGGTGCTCTTCATCCCGGCCCTGTGGTCGTACTTCGGCCTGACCGGCCCCGCGCTACCGGTGTTCACGACAGTGCTGCCCGCGCTCGTGCTGTGGTTCGTCGCGCTGAGCGCCGCCTACCGCTTCCGCGTGCTGGACCGGATGCTGGGCATCGACCAGCTGCCGGGCGCTTCGGCACCGCACTGACCTGCACCGCGTCTCGCCTTCGGAGAGCCGGAGGTGTGCTGCCGCGCCGCCGCTTCCGCTCCTCGGCGCCCTGGGGCGCCTGCGGTGCGAGTCGGCTTGCCACCGGAGAGTCGGGTCAGCCCGGGAGCAAGCCCGCCCCACCCGAGTCCGCGTCCGACCAGCTGTCTCGGATCGGCCTGAGCCCAGGCGCGGTCGTCGGCTTCAGAGCATGTCGACGACCGCAACCTGGGCTCTCGTCGTGCGGTTCCGCCCCGTCGTCCCGGGTGATCAGCCGGTGGTGAGGAGGGGTGCGGGTTTTCGTCGGGGTCTTCGCTGCGGGTCCACCCAGGCGGGCGGGATGAACTCGGGTAGCCCGTCGCGGATCCGGCAGATCCACTCGGTGGAGTGGATCTGGCGGTGATGGATCTTGCACAGCATCACGCAGCCCTCCAGCGTGGTCTTCCCACCCTCCTGCCACGGGGTCACGTGATGCACTTCGCACCAGGACGGAGGACGACCACAACCGGGTTGCGCGCAGCCCCGGTCGCGGGCGGCGACCGCCCGACGCAGCCCGTCAGGGATGGTGCGGGTCGCCCGCCCCACATCCAGCGGCTGACCCTTCGGCGTTCATCACGATCGGCACCACCGCCGCGTCGCAGCACACCATCCGCAACCCCTCGGGTGAGACGACACCACCGAAGTCCCCTCGGCGGCCACGACGCGGCGGCGGACCGAGTTGCACAGGTGGGGTGGCGCTCGGGCACGTGCTCCCCGGCGTTGTTGACCAGCACGTGCAGGGCGTCGTGGCGGGCGCGGAATGCGGCGGCCGCGTCCCGGATCGAGCGCCAAGCTGTCTCACAAACTGAGGAGAAGGGTCAGCCGCGCCCGATGACTCCGCCACCGGTCGTACGCGGCAGCCGCAGCGCCTCGATCACCGGCACCAGCATCGTGAGGGCCAGAAGGACGAAGGTCACGCGGAACGGGTCTGCCGACGCGCCTGCCCATTGGCCTGCCGTCCGGAGCAGCAGCGCGCCCAACGCCACCCCCAGACCGGCTCCGAGCTCTTGTGCGGTCGCGTTGAGCGTGTTGGCATGGCTCATCCGGCCGCTGTCGACGTCGGCGAAAGCAAGGGTGTTGTACGCCGAGAATGCGATCGATCGGAACACCCCGCTGAGCAGGAGAACCCCCAGGATCAGCGGGAGCGGCGTCGTCGGACCCAGCCATGCCATCGCGACCAGGCAGGCGGCCGACGCCGGCAGCGCCAGGAGGAGGACGGAGCGGAGCCCGAGCCCACGCATCAGGGGCGTCGTCGCCGGCTTGATCGCGACGTTGCCCACGAAAAGAGCGATCACCACGAGCCCTGCCTGCGCTGCAGTCCAGCCGAACTCAAGCTGGAACAGCAGCGGCAGCAGGAACGGCACTGCGCTGATCACGGCGCGGTGGACCGACCCGCCCGCGACCGTCACCCGGAAGGAGGCAATGCGCAACACGCGGAGGTCCAGTAACGGCTCCGGGGTACGCAGCAGGTGGACGGCCGCCGCCGACAGCGCGCACGCCGCGACCGCGAGCGTGGTGACAACGACCCAGCCGCCGGCCGCCCCCGCCCCGACGATCTCCAGCAGGACGACGAGCGCCGCGACGCCGACCGCGGTGAGGGCGAACCCGCGCCAGTCCGGAGGCGGCGGAACCACCTCGGCGCGCAGGTCCGGGATCAGCCGGCGGGCGAGCACCAGCCCGGCCACGCCGAGCGGCACGTTGATGAGAAAGATCCACCGCCACGAGGCGTAGGTGCTGAGCAGGCCCCCCAGCGCCGGCGCGACGACGGGTGCGAGCAACGCCGGCCAGGTGAGGTAGGCGATCGCCCGGATGAGGTCGGACTTCTGCGTCGCCCGGAGCACCGCGAGCCGCCCGACCGGCACCATCAGCGCGCCGCCCACGCCCTGGAGCACCCGGGTGGCGACCAGCACCGGGAGGCTCGTCGCGAGGGCACACCCGGCGGAGGCGAGCGTGAAGACAGCGATCGCCGCGGAGAACACCGTCGAGACGCCGAAGCGCTCGGCGAGCCAGCCGCTGATCGGGATCAGCACAGCCAGCGTGAGGACGTACGCCGAGATCGCGATGTTGATGTCCACGGGGGCGACGCCCAGGTCGGCGGCGATGTACGGCGCCGCCGGCGCGATCACCGTGCCGTCGAGGATCTCCATGAACA
>JAQSWF010000280.1 GCA_029266775.1 Pseudonocardia sp. | reverse complement strand
TGGGCTGTTGACGTGAGCGTGCCTCTGGCCGCGGCGCCCGACACGGAGGTGCTGACCCCCGCCGAGCTGCCGCCCGGAACGTCGCCCCGCCTGCACGACATCGCTCGCTGGGTCGGCTCCTGGTGCTTCCGTCCCTTCCTGCAGGTACAGGTTCATCACGCGGCGCGGATCCCGGCGACCGGACCGGTCGTGCTCGTCGCCAACCACAGCGCGATGATCGACGGACCGCTGTTGTTCGGCCTGCTCCGGCGCCGCGTGGTGTTCCTGGCCAAGCGGGAGATGTTCCGCGGACCGCTCGCGTGGCTGCTGCCGACGATCGGGCAGCTCGCCGTGCGTCGGGGCCGGCCGGACCCCGCGCCGCTGCGCGCGGCTGTCGGGGTCCTGCGCGGCGGTGGCCTCGTCGCGATGTTTCCGGAGGGAACCCGCGGCAGCGGTGACGTCGCGGCCGCCCACCACGGCGCCGCGTGGCTCGCCAGGACGACCGGCGCGCTCGTGGTGCCGGTGGTCACCCGGGGTACCCGCCGGGGTCCGCAGCTGCGGTTCCGACCGCGCGTGGACGTGCTGGTCGGCATCCCTTTCGCCGTGCCGCCCGGCGGGGGTCGCGCCGGGCTCACCGCCGCCACCGAGACCGTCCGCGCCGCGCTGGCCGGGCTGGTCGTCGAGCTCGATCAGGTACGGAGTACGACGTGAGCAACCCCGATGACATCGCCCAGATGACCCGGCTGGGCATCGACCCCGCGGAGTTCAGCGAGGACGGCGCGTACGCGGACGCAGCCGACGGCGTCGAGACCCTGCCACCGACGCCGGTGCTCGCCGTCGTCGGACGCCCGAACGTCGGCAAGTCGACGCTGGTCAACCGGATGCTCGGGCGCCGTGAGGCCGTGGTGCAGGACATCCCCGGGGTCACCCGCGACCGGGTCGCCTACGACGCGCTGTGGAACGGGCGCCGGTTCACGATCGTCGACACCGGCGGGTGGGAGCCCGGCGCCTCCGGTCTGCAGGCCGAGGTGGCCGCCCAGGCCGACCTCGCCATGCGCACGGCCGACGCGGTCCTGCTGGTCGTCGACGCCGCCGTCGGGGCCACTGCCACCGACGAGGCCGTCGCCCGCGTGCTGCGCCGCTCCGACCGGCCCGTGCTGCTCGCCGCGACCAAGGTCGACGACGACCGGCTGACGGCGGACACCGCCGCGCTGTGGCGCCTGGGTCTGGGGGAGCCGCACCCGGTGAGCGGCCTGCACGGCCGCGGCGCCGGCGACCTGCTCGACGCGGTGCTCGATGCCCTGCCGGAGAGCCCGCGCGACGTCGACGCCGGTACCGGCGGGCCGCGTCGGGTCGCGCTCGTCGGCCGGCCCAACGTCGGCAAGTCCAGCCTGCTGAACCGGCTGTCGCGGGAGACCCGGTCGGTGGTCCACGAGGTCGCCGGCACCACCGTCGACCCGGTCGACTCGCTCGTCGAGCTCGACGGTGAGCTGTGGCGCTTCGTCGACACCGCGGGGCTCCGCCGGCGGGTGAGCACCGCCAGCGGCATGGAGTACTACGCGTCCCTGCGCACCCGCGCGGCGATCGAGGCCGCCGAGGTCGCCGTCGTGCTGCTCGACGCCGCGCAGCCGCTCACCGAGCAGGATCAGCGCGTGATCAGCATGGTCGTGGACGCCGGTCGGGCGCTCGTGCTGGCCTTCAACAAGTGGGACCTCGTCGACGACGACCGCCGCTCCGCCCTGCGGCGCGAGCTGGAACGCGACCTGGCCCGCGTCACGTGGGCCGAGCGGGTCAACGTCTCCGCCCTGACCGGCCGGGCCGTTGCGAAGATCGCGCCGGCGCTGCGCACCGCGCTCGCCTCGTGGGACACCCGCATACCGACCGGCCGGCTCAACGGCTGGCTCGCCGACGTCGTCGCCGCCACCCCGCCGCCGGTGCGCGGCGGCAAGCTACCCAAGATCCTGTTCGCGACCCAGGCCCAGACCCGACCCCCGACGTTCGTCCTGTTCACGACGGGATTCCTGGAGGCCGGCTACCGGCGGTTCCTGGAGCGCCGGCTGCGGGAGGAGTTCGGGTTCGTCGGCTCGCCGATCCGGCTGTCCGTGCGGGTGCGGGAGAAGCGTCTCCGCCGGCGCTGATCCCGGGACGGGGCGGCTCAGTGTGCCGGTGGGCGGCCCAGCCGAGCGCGCGTCTCCTCGATGTTCATACCGTGTAGACGCAGCAGGTTCTCGCCCAGGATCTTGCGCTTGGCCTGGTCCGTCAGCTGCGGGTACCCGTAGCCCTCGCACAGGTCCTGCGGAATCGTGAACTCACCGAACGCGCGCAGCGCCCACTGCGGCTGCCAGATCGGGGCCTCGGACCCATAGATGATCTTGTCCTCACCGCACCAGAACAGCAGCTTGCCCAGCGTCTCGGCGAACATCCGGGGGGAGCGGACGATGAAGTTCAGCGTCGCCGCGATCGAGGCGTACAGGTTCGGGTGGCGAATGAGCTGCCAGCACGTCTCGTCGAGGAACGGCAAGCCGACGTGGAAGATCACGAAGTTGATGTCGGGGAATGCGGCTGCCGCCCCGTCCATGTCCCAGGTCTGGGTCGCCTCGACCGGCTGCGGGCCCAGCGGCACTCCCTCCTGGGCCTTCTCGAACACCGGGAACGCCACTCGCGGGTCGTCCATGCGCCACGGGAACGGGGCGCCGTAGTCGTAGCGGACGTTGTAGAACTTGAAGGCCTTGGCGCCGAACTCCCCGACCTGGCGCTCCATCAGGTCGATCGCCCGGCGGCCCTCGAGCGGGTTCACCGAGCCCCAGAAGATGATCCGTTCCGGGTCCCGCGAGGCCAGCTCGGCACAGTCCTCCCACGGCGACAACCCGTCACGGAAGAGGTCCGTGAGCGGCAACGGCATCGCGACGAGCATGTCGGTGTCGGAGTGCTCGAAGACCATCTCGTGGATGTCGGCGGGCGTCCAGTCCTTGAGGTACTGCTCGGCCGAGAGCTTCGGCTCGGTGTCGGGGGTCAGCACCTGGTGAAACGCGTAGAGGTGGTTGATGAACATCTCGCCCGCGCTGCCGAAGGCGTTCTTGGCCGTGAAGTTGAAGGGGTGCGCGACCCCGTCGAACACGAACGCATCGCCGATCATCGGGCGACCTCCTCGATATGCGGGCGGTGGGCGGCGACATAGGCGTCGCGGTCTGGCACGGAGGCGGGGTCGGGGAGGAACCGCAGCTTCTGGGCGGCTGAGGCGGAGAGGCGATCGGTGGTCCACGCCTCGTCCCAGGCGAGATCGACCTGACAGGTGTCGACGCCCGGTCGGGCAGCGAGGGCGTCTTCAATCTCGGTGAGCAGCCGTGTGGCGAACGGGCACCAACCGGAGGTCAACATCAGCTCGACGCGGGCGTGCGAACCGCTGAGAGTGACCGATCGCAGCAGCCCCATGTCGACGACCGAGATGCCCTTCTCGCGGCAGCACGGGTCGTAGACGTCCGCCAGCGCCTCAACGGCCCACCCCGGAAGCTCTCCCATCGCGCCATCGTCGACCGGCCTCCGGCCCTCCACCAGGTCGCGGGTTTCACATGGTGACGATCGAGCTGAGGGCCGCCTTACCGCATGACGAGCGCGCGGGACACCCGTTCGGCGCCGAGGCGGAGCGCATCTGCCGATCGGCTCCGGCCGGCCCGCGACACGACCACGCCAACCGCGGCGACGTATCCGCGCTCGACGACAGGTGCGGCCAGGCAGTGGATCCCGAGTGCGTACTCCTCCTCGTCGACGGCGACCTCCTCCGGCAGGGGCAGCCGCAGCCGGCGCGGGTCGACGACGGTGTGCGGGGTCAGATCGTGCATCGGGTGCCCGGAGAGGTACTCGTTCCGCTCTGCGGCGGCGAGCTGCCCGAGGATGCACTTGCCCAGCGCCGTCGCGTGCGCCGCGTCGTGCAGCCCGATGGACAGATCGATCCGCGGCGTCTTGGGCCCGTCGACGATCTCGACAACGACGATCTCTCCGTCGACGAGCCGCGCCAGGTACACCGGCCCGCCGGCCGCGTCCCGCAGCCACTCGAGCGCCGGTCGGGCGAGCGCAACTCCCGCGGCGTCCCGACCCCGACGGTGCACGGCGTCGAGCCGGTGACCGAGCACGTAGGTGCCGTCGTCCAGGCGCTGCAGCCAGCCCTCGTGCGTGCAGGTGCGGAGGAGGTGGTATGCCGTGGCCAGCGGGAGCCCGGCGGCGCGCGCCACCTCCTTGGCCGTCACGCGCCCCTCACGCTCCCCGACGACCTCGATGAGGCGTAGCGCGCGCTGCACCGAGCGGATGAGTGTCGGTCGGCCACGGTGCGTCGTCATCGTCCCCCCTTTGTCCGGGCGTTCAGGGTGGCAGGAGCGGATGGCGTCGGGGAAGAGCGCGACGGTCCTCGTCGACATCGATTGCCGAGGCGCCCGGGGTAGGGCCTTCCCTCTCGCAGAAAGGCGGGTGCGCCCCTACCGGCCGGGGGCGGTCTCCCTCGTCTCCTGCCGGCCGACGGACGATGCTTCTGCGCCTGGGCACCGCTGAGAAGCACGTCGGGAGGGTTGCCATGTACACCACTATCGTCGCCGTCGTCGGAATCCTCCTTCTCATCGCCATCACGATCGGCGTCGGCGCATCCATGGACACCGAGGCTCAGCGCGCAGCTGGGCGCGCAGCTGCGCACGAGCGCAGGCAACGCAATGAGGAAATGGACGCCCACCGGGCGGCGCACCGACGGCTGCGCGACGAATGGGTGCGGCTCACGGAGGAACGGCAACACCAGCGCGGCGCGCCGCTCAACAACGGCCGGTCGACCAACGGCCCCGCCGGGCTCGACCGGAACCGTCTCATCGTGCACATGCTCGCCTATGCCGGGGTTGTCGCCACGGTGGTCCCGCTGATGGCGTGGCTGATGCTGGGGGCGCCCGGCTGGCTGTGACCATCGGAGCCGTGACGGTGCAAGGCCTCCTCGAGGCCGCGTCGCTCGGGTGTACCGCGATGAGGCGGCTCGTGCACAGCTCCTTCTCAGGTAACGGGGGCATGGTGGTGGCATGGGCATCATCGGATCGTTGCTCGGCCTGGTCCTGCTGCTGTTCCTGATCGCGCTCGTGGCGCGGGCCGTCCTGGACTGGACGTCGGTGCTTGCCACAGGCGGTCACGGCGTGGCGCGCGCCCGGGAGTTCTCCCACCGGGTCACCGAGCCGGTGATCGGCCCGGTGCGGCGCGTGCTGCCGCCGGTGCGGATCGGCAGCGTGCAGCTCGATCTCGCCTTCACGGTCGTCTTCATCGCCACCGCCCTCCTGCGCTCGGTCGTGTCCTCGCTCTGATCACCGGGTGGCGGAGGCCGGCGGTGAGCGGCAGTTCATCCGCCAGATCGGCCGATTGACGGACAGGCGACACCGCGCTTCGGTGCGACCCTTCACGTACCGAAAAGCCATTCCGGCTGACTCGGCGAAGGGATCACCAATGGCCACGCCCGAAGCCCACAACTCGATGAATCGTCCGCCGCTGCGGTCTCGCCGTACGAGCGTCTTCGGCGTGCTCCTGGTCATCCTCGTCGCCGGGAGTGCGTTGTCGGCCCTCGTCTACGTATTCCCGGATCTGCTCTTTCCCACCGTCGTCATCGGCGTGATTGCAGCGACCGCGCTGCTGAATCGGCTGGCGACCACAGATCTGCGAGAGGCCCCGGAGAGGTTCTGGGTGTCCTGAGTCCGGGCCATCCACCCCGGTGACGGCCGCTCCTTCTCACTTCACGGCGGGAACCGGCGCGACCGGCGGCGGGGAGGACACCGGCTCGCTCACGTACATCGAGCGGATGGCCGTGATGTAGCGCCGCGCTCGAGGCGTCAGGCCGCCGGCGTCCTGCATGCGGCCCTTCGTGACGAGGATGCCGAGGTCGGCGCCCTTGAAGCGGTAGTCCCCGGGGCCGTACACGCGCAGG
>JAQSWF010000084.1 GCA_029266775.1 Pseudonocardia sp. | reverse complement strand
CGGTCGTCGTCGTCCGGCTCGTCCGCGTCGTCCGGCAGCGTGCCGGGCGCGACCCCGAGCCCCGCCCGGGTGGGCCGGACGAACTTGTAGCCGACGTTGCGGACGGTGCCGATCATCTGCTCGTGCTCGGTGCCGAGCTTGGCGCGCAACCGGCGGACGTGGACGTCCACGGTGCGGGTGCCGCCGAAGAAGTCGTAGCCCCACACCTCCTGCAGCAGCTGGGCCCGGGTGAAGACCCGTCCGGCGTGCTGGGCGAGGTACTTGAGCAGCTCGAACTCCTTGTAGGTGAGCTCGAGCAGGCGACCGCGCAGGCGCGCAGCGTACGTCGCCTCGTCGATGACCAGCTCACCCAGCACCAGGGCCCCACCGGCCGACGCGGCGTCTGCGCCGGGCCGCGACCGCAGCAGGCGCAGCCGCGCGTCCACCTCGGCCGGGCCCGCGCTCGGCAGCAGGATCTCGTCCACCACCCACTCGCCGGACACGGCCACGAGGCCGCCCTCGGTGAGGACGGCGATCACCGGGACGTCCGTGCCGGTGCTCCCGAGCAGGCGGCATAGGCTGCGCGCTGCGACGAGGTCCGTGCGTGCGTCGACGAGGACGGCGTCGTGCGGGCCGGCGTCGAGAAGGGCGGCCACCTCGGGGGCGGCGGTGCGCACGCCGTGCGGAAGCAGGGTGAGGGCCGGGAGCACCGAGCCGGGATCCGGGTCGGCGGTCAGCAACAGGAGCTCCACGTCGTGCCTCTTCTCCGTGGAAAGGGCGGGGTGTAGGTCGACCCCGTTCGTCGGACTACACGGCGGCGACATCGACGCATCAGTCACTGCCTCGTCACGCGGCGTGAACCACCGACTGAAGCTGAGCCATCTTAACGTCGAAGTAGCCGAAACGCAGGAGACGGGCGGCGCAGCTCACTTCGATGGCGCCACGTCCCCGTAACAGGGTCGTCACGCGCCGGAGTCATGACACCGCGGAGCGGACGAGGCCCGACGGGGCCGTCGGTGCTGCCCGGTAGGCTCGCGGGCCGAAGCACCCCGAGACGGAGCATCGATCCATGACCAACCGGTCGGACGGCCTGACGCGCTCTTTTGCACGTCCGCGGCCGCGCTCGCGCGTCGCGCTGCGCGTGCGGCGGACGGTGGCCGTCCTGCTTGTCCTGGTCGCCCTTGCGATCGGTGTGGACTACGGCGCCGCCGCTCTGGCGGAGTCGGCCGTCTCCCGGCACATGCGCGAGCAGCTGAACCTCGCAGACGACCCGTCGGTCCGGTTCAACAACTTCCCGTTCCTCGCCCAGGTCGTCGCGGGCACCTACCGCAGCGTGGACGTCACCGCCGAGCACATTTCCGTCGGGCCACTGCGCGACGTGCAGCTGCGCACCCAGCTGCGCGGCGTCCAGGTGCCGCTGTCCGAGCTGCTCGGCGGCGGCCCGCGCACCGTGACGGTCCGCGAGGCCGAGGGCACCGTGCGCATCGGCCCGCCGGACGTCGAGAGACTGCTGACCGGCGTGGACAAGCTGTGGATCGACGGCATCGACGCCAAGGGGCTGGAGGAGGCCGTCGAAGACGGTGCCGACCCCGCCCTGGCGCGGATCGACCCCGCGACGGCCGCGCGGATGGGCGGAACCGTCGAGGTGCTCGGCGAGGAGCAGCCGGTGTCCGCGATCGCCGTGCTCGAGCTGACGGACGGGCAGGTGCAGATCGTGCCGCGAGACGTCCAGGTCGGGGACACCGCGTCGGCGGATCTGCCCGCGGCAGCCCAGCGGACGTTGAGCAGGCTGTTCACGATCCGACTGGACCCGGGCGACCTGCCGCTGGACGTCACACCCACGAAAGCGCGCGTCTCCAGCGGAGGCCTGGAGATCAGCGGCCTCACCGGTCGGCTCGTGCTCGGCGCGGGCGCACCGGCGGCGTGAACGCCGCAGCGGCGGATCTCCCGTCCGTCGACATGCTCCGTTAGGCTCGCTGCCGTGTTCTGGCCGCTGACCCGACGACGCGCCGTGGATCTGTGCCGCGTCGGCAGCTGCCTCTGTCGGGCACGCTGAGTCCGGTCGACAGCAGGGCCTGACCACCCGCTGCGGTATCACCCTGCCTGGCCACTCCCCTTCCCCAGCACGCCTTTCGACCACCTCGCCTCATTCGACCAACAGCAGGGAGCGCTGCATGAGCCGCCAGGACGTCCTGGTCACCGCCGACTGGGCGGAGAAGAACCTGGGCACCGAGGGGGTGGTCTTCGTCGAGGTCGACGAAGACACCACCGCCTACGACGGGGGTCACATCCCCGGTGCCGTGAAGATCAACTGGACCGATGAGCTGCAGGACCCGGTCCGCCGGGACATCGTGAACAAGGAGCAGTTCGAGCAGCTGCTCTCCGCCAAGGGCATCGGGAACGACGACCTCGTCATCCTGTACGGCGGCAACAACAACTGGTTCGCCGCCTACGCCTACTGGGAGTTCAAGCTCTACGGCCACGCAGGAGTGAAACTCCTCGACGGCGGCCGCAAGAAGTGGGAGCTCGACGGCCGCACACTCACCACCGACGAGGTCTCCCGGCCCGCCACCAGCTACACCGCGATCGATCCGGACCTGTCCATCCGCGCCTTCCGGGACGAGGTCCTCGACGCGATCGGCGCCAAGAACCTCGTCGACGTCCGCTCGCCGGACGAGTTCTCGGGCAAGATCTCCGCGCCAGCGCACCTGCCGCAGGAGCAGGCGCAGCGGAAGGGCCACATCCCCACCGCGATCAACGTGCCGTGGAGCAAGGCCGCGAACGAAGACGGCACCTTCAAGTCGGACGACGAGCTGAGCGAGCTGTACGGCGAGGCCGGGCTCGACGGGTCACGATCGACCATCGCGTACTGCCGCATCGGGGAGCGCTCGAGCCACACGTGGCTGGTGCTGCGCGAGCTGCTCGGCCACTCCGACGTCAAGAACTACGACGGCAGCTGGACGGAGTACGGCTCGCTGGTCGGCGTGCCGATCGAGGTCGGGACGGGGGCCGGCCGCTGATGTGTGGCGCCCCTGACCAGGCAGCGGCCCTGCCGCCGGGCACCGACCTGAGCAAGGAGACCGTGCTCGCCGGTCGCGTGGTGGCCGGCGGGGAGCCCGTCGGCGGCGCGTTCGTCCGGCTGCTCGACGGCACGGGCGAGTTCACCGCGGAGGTCGTCGCGTCGGCGTCGGGCGACTTCCGGTTCTTCGCGGCGCCGGGCACCTGGACGCTGCGGGCGCTGTCGCGCGCGGGCAACGGGCAGTCCGTCGTCACCGCGGGCGGCCCCGGCTTGCACACCACCGAGCTGGCGGTCGCCTGACGCACCGCGAACGAAAGCGGCTTTCGCACGGTCTGTCTTTGAGAAAGCCGCTTTCGCTCGTCGGCAGCTTGTCCCGCAGCGGGCCGGGATACCCTGCCCGCCGTGCACTGGTTGTTCACCGGGCTGCTCGTCGGGACCAGCGGCGCGACGGCCGTCTACACGCTCTGGCTGCTCCGCCGGCTGTTCACCACCGCGCCCGCACATGCGGCCGAGGTGAACGAGCCGGAGCCGACGAGCGCCAGCGAGGAGGACACGAGGAGGGTGCACCAGTGAGCGACGACGGCACGTCCTCGACCGTCCCTGCCGCCGCGAACGCGGCACCCGACGCTCCCCGCCGCAACCGCCCTCGCTTCGACGACCTGCCGGTCCCCGACGACACCGCGAACCTGCGCGACGGCCCGGACCTGCACCCGCTCTGCACCGGCCTGCTGCCGCTGGTCGGCGTCTGGCGCGGCTCAGGAGAGCTGGTGGAGCCGGACGGCGAGGGGCCGGTGGCGTTCGGGCAGCAGATCGTGTTCGCCCACGACGGCGAGCCGTTCCTGTCCTACGAGTCGCGAACGTGGCTGCTCGACGACGACGGGGCGATTGCCGGGCCCGGGCCCCGGGAGACGGGATTCTGGCGGCCCCAGCCGGACGGCACGCTCGAGGTGCTGGTGGTGCACAGCACCGGCCTGGTCACCCCGTTCTACGGCCGCTCCCGCACGCTCACGTCGTGGGAGATGGAGACCTGGGCACTGGTCCGGACCGAGACCGCGCCCGCGGTGGAGCGGTCGACGCGGCTCTACGGAGTGGTGCGCGGCGATCTGGCCTACGTGGACGAGCGCGAGCTGGTCGACCACCCGATGACCCCGTACGCCTCGGCCCAGCTGGGCCGGATCGCCGGCTGAGTCCCTCCCTCACCGGGTTACTGCAGATGTGAGGGCGAGGCCGACTGCACCGTCTCGGGCTTCCGGTCGCTCCCGCCCGTCGACGCGTCGTCGCCGGGTGAGCCCGCCTTCGATGCGCCGCCCGCGTCGAGTCCCTCCTGCGGACGAACGGCGTCGACCTTCACGGTGGCCTCGGCAGGGGGCGTCGCCCGTGCCTCGCCGTCGGGCTGGGGGCGCGTCGCGCCGCCGGGGCCGTTCTTCGCGCCAGGCTCGCGGCCGACGACGGTGCGCTCCCCCGTCGACGTCGGTGTGGCGGTCTTGTCCAGGGTTTGCGGCTGTACCTCGCGGCGGCGGTGATCCGCCGGCTTCTGGAACAGGTCGACCGACGGGCTGGCTGGCGGTTTGGCCGGCGTCCCCGTTCCCGGGGTGCCGGGAGATCCCGGCGTTCCTGCGTTGCCAGCCGGCTTCAGAGGGGCGCCCGCTGCCGGCCGGTCGCCCCGCGTGTCCCGCCCGCCCTTCCGCTCCGGTCCCGTCGGCGGGCCGATGCGCGACGGCCCGGTACCGGGGTCCCGGCGCTCACGGGCGCCCTCCGGTGCGGCCGGAATGGGCCGCGCGGTCGGGCTGGACAGCAGCGACTCGAGCTGGCCGCGCAGCCGCTTCAGGTCGGCCAGTACCGCGTCGCGCTGCCGGATCAAGTCCGACAGGGTGGTGCGGGCGAGCTCCTCGTCCGTGCGTGCCGCCGCCCGTGACGACGCGAGGCGGTCTTCCGCGGCCTTCGCCTCGGCCTTGGCCCGCCCCCGGATCTCGGCCGCCTCCTCCTCGGCGGCCTGCAGGATGCTCTGCATCCGGTCGGTGAACGAACCGACGACGTCGGGGGGGCCGGACCCGTCGGCGCGGGGGCGCGGCGTAGGGCGTGGCCGACCCCCCTGGCCGGTGTGGGGCAGAGTGCCCGAGGCCTGCATCTGGGCCGCTTCGAGGTCACCGCGGATGCGCGACAGCACCCTGTGCAGCCGTGAGATGTGCTCGTCGACCTGCCGTCGGTCGTAGCCGCGCAGCACGACGTCGAAGCGTGGGGCGCCGAAAGTCCGGTCGCTTCCGTCTGTTGCCATCCCCGCCCCCCAGAGCCCCGTGGCATGTCTCGTCGGCAACGTGCTCCTCTACCCGAGCACGGTGCGTCGTCGCAGGCAACGATGCGGATCACTCTAACGGCGCATCGGCGTCCGGGCCATCGGCTGGGTCACGATCCGAGCGCTCGCCCGTCGAGGCGTCCCTCCCGGGGTGGCCGCCGACGCCTACCATCGGAGCCGTGGAGATGTCGCAGGCCCAGGAGGTGGGGACGTCCGCGACGCCGGCTACGGCGTTGCGGCGCACGTTGCACGAACGCGGCTTGCGGATGACCCCGCAGCGCCAGCTGGTTCTCGACGCCGTCCGGCAGCTCGGCCACGCCACCCCGGAACAGGTCTGCACGCAGGTTCAGCGCGCGGCGCCCGCCGTCAACATCACCACCGTCTACCGCACCCTGGACCTGCTCGAACGGCTCGGGCTGGTCCGCCACACGCACCTCGGGCACGGAGCCCCGAACTATTCCGAGCACCAGCACGAGCACGTGCACCTGGTCTGCCACGGCTGCGGCACCGTCACCGAGGTCCCGACCGACCTGATGGACGGATTGGCGGACCGCCTGGACCGCGAGCGCGGGTTCGAGCTCGACGTCACCCACGTGGCGCTGTCCGGGCTGTGCCGGTCGTGCCGGGAGTCGCAGCAGTGACCATCCCCGGCCAGCTCGACCTCGACGCTCCCGTTCCCGCACACCGCGGTGACCCCCTCGCCGAGCAGCGGGCGATGGCCCGGTCGGCGGCCATCGTGGACCGCTCACACCGCGGCGTGCTCGCGGTGCCCGGCGACGACCGCTTGAGTTGGCTGCACCTGCTGCTGACCCAGCACGTCGCCGGGCTGCCCGACGGCGCGGGCACCGAGGCGCTGGTCCTCGACGTGAACGGACGTGTGCTGCACCACGCCGTGCTCGCGCACGTCGACGGGACGGTGTGGCTCGACACGGAGCCCGGTGATGCGGCGGGGCTGCTGGCGTACCTGGCGACGATGCGGTTCTGGTCGAAGGTCGAGCCGCGGGACGCGTCGACGGAGCTGGCCGTCCTGAGCGTCGTCGGTCCGGAGACCCGGTCGGTCCTCACCGCGGCGGGCGCTCCGGTGCCCGAGTTCGCGTACGGGAGTGCCGGGCTGCCCGGCGGCGGCGTCGTCCGCAGGATGCCGTGGCCGGGCCGGGATGCCGCAGACCTGCTCGTCCCGCGTCAGGACAAGGCGACGTGGGAGGCGCGGCTCGTCGCCGCCGGGGCTCGGACGGCCGGGACCATGGCGTTCGAGGCGCTGCGGGCAGAGGCGCTGCGTCCCCGGCTGGGGGTGGACACCGACGACCGGACGATCCCGCACGAGGTCGGCTGGATCGGGTCCGCGGTGCATCTGACGAAGGGCTGTTACCGAGGGCAGGAGACGGTGGCCAGGGTGGCGAACCTGGGCCGGCCGCCCCGCCGGCTCGTGCTGGTCCACCTCGATGCGGGGGACGAGGAGCTCGCGGTGCCGGGGGATCCGGTGCAGCGCGACGGGCGGACGGTGGGCCGCGTGGGCACCGTGGCGCTGCACCACGAGCTGGGGCCGATCGCGCTGGCGCTGCTGAAGCGGTCGGTGCCGGCAGACGCCGAGCTGCTGGCCGGGACGGACGAGCGCGGTAGCCCGGCGCGCATCGACCCGGACTCGGTGCCACCGGAGGACGAGGCGCCGCCGCCGGGGCGCGCCGCACAGCTGCGCGGCGGGCTGCGCCGCTGACGGTAGAGCGCACTGTGGCTCCGAGAGAGCGGTCCGCCGCACTTCCTGCATTGTGGGAAGGGTTGTCCGTCAGGTGGGATGACCACCTAAGGTCGGCGCGTGGGTGCGGCGCGGTACCGCTGGGTGGTGCTCGGGGTGGGCACGGCGGCGCAGGCGTCCACCGCCGCGTTCCTCCTCGGCCTCGCCTCTGTCACTCCTGACCTGCGCGCCTTCTACAACACCGGGCTGGCCGGGGTGGGAGCGCTGCTCGGGGTGACGTCGATCGGGCTGGTCGCCACCCTGCTCGTCTGGGGCACGGCGACGGATCGGTTCGGGGAGCGGGCCGTGATGACCGTCGGCCTGACCGGAGCGGCCATGGCGCTGGGAGCCGCGGCGCTGGTGCGCTCGCTCCCGGCTGCCGCGGCGCTGCTCGTCGTCGCGGGAGCGTCCGGGGCGAGCGTCAACGCCGCGAGCGGCCGGGCGGTGTTGACGTGGTTCCCGGTGCAGCGGCGCGGGTTCGCGATGGCCATCCGGCAGACCGCGGTGCCGCTCGGCACGGCCGTGGCGGGTATCACGCTGCCTGTGCTGGCCGCCCGGGGCGGCGTCCCGGCTGTGTTCGCCGGGCTCGCGGCCGGCTGTCTCGGCGCCGCGATCGCGTCGGCGCTCGGGATCCGCGAACCCCCGGACCGTCCCGCCGTCGCCCCCCGCACGCCGACTCCCACCCGAGCGGTTCTGGCCGATCGCCGGCTGCAGCGGCTCAGCGTCGCCGGTGCGCTGCTCGTCGTACCGCAGTTCCTCGGCACCGGATTCCTCGTCGAGCTCCTGCACGCGGGCCGGGGTGTGCCGGCAGCGACAGCCGCCGCACTGCTGTCGCTCACGCAGGTCTTCGGCGCGCTCGGCCGGCTCGGGAGCGGCGCCTGGTCCGACCGGGCCGGGCGCCTGCGTCCGCTCCGGATCGTGTCGCTGGCCATCGCCGCGGCGTTCACCGCGGCAGCGGTGGCCTTCTCGGCGCCGATCCCGGTGCTGGCGGTCGTGATCGTGGTAGTCACCGCGCTGGCGGTGAGCTGGAACGGGCTTCTGTTCACCGCGGCGGGCGAGCTCGCTCCCGCAGGCCGGGCCGCGACGGGCATGGCGATGACGAACACCGCGAACTACGTCGGTGGCGCGGTGACGGCGGTCGCCGGGGGTGCGGTGGCAGCATCCGCGGGATGGCCTGCCGGGCTTGCGCTCGGCGCGGTCGCGGCGGTGGGCGCCGTCGCCGCGCTCCGGGGCGTGCACGAACAACCCGCTCGCCCCGCCGCTCCGACCCGCTGAGCCCTCCTGCGCGTCAGCAGGCCTGCTGCTTGTCGGCCACCGCCGACCAGAACTCACGCAACCGGTCGTAGCACGCCCGGGCGGCCGCGACGTCGCCCGCACGCAGCGCCTGCAGCGCGTCGCGAACCTGGTCCGCCGACTCGTCGGTGCGCAGGACCTCGTCGTCGACGAGCTCCACCAGCCCGCCGTAGTCGAGCTCCACCACGGACTCGCGGTCGAACCGAGCCAGCCACTTGCCGGTCTCGTCGAGCACCTCCGCGGGACCGGCGTCCGGCAGCCCGTCACGCACTGCGCGCTCGGCGCGCGCCGCCCGGGCTCGCGCCAGCCCGATCGGCACCCGCCACCACACACGGCGCCGCTCGTCGAGGCGCAGCTGTCGCTCCTCCGGGTCGACCAGGGCGAACCACGGCAGCGGCACCGTCCAGCACGCCGACACCACGTGCACCACCCCGTCCCCCAGCTCGGCCACGGCGGCCTCGGCGCGGTGCCGCGCGACGGCCTCGGGCACCGGCAGTGCGCAGCTGCGCAGCACCGGTTCCTCGGCGGCCAGGAAGCCGAGCACCGCGACCGCCGCGCGGGGTCGGGTGTCGAGAGGGCACACCAGCGGTTCCCCGGACGATCCGCCCAGCACGAGCACCTCGGTGCCGTGATCGGCGTCGTCGGAGGCGATGTCGCGGTCACCCGGCAGCAGCCGAGCGGCGAGCTGGGCCCGCAGGCAGAGCTCGCGTTCGTGGCGGCCGGCCCGTTCCGGCGAGACCGGGCCGCGGGCGAGCGCGGCCCGCACGCGAGCCCCGGAGGGACCGTCGAACGCGCGCAGCGGCTCGTATACCCGCAGGTAGGACAGGAACGGAGCCGGCATGGGGACGATGCTCCCAGCTCGTGGGTCGACAGCGGGTGGTGACGCCGCGTACCGGCGGTGCCACGTCGCATGCATGCCCGGGCGCAAGGTACGGTGGTCGCAGGACATCACTCCAGAAGAACGGGGCCGCCGAGACATCCGGCCGCCCCTTCCCTGTTGTAAGGGGGACGAGCCATGGGGCGCGGCAGGGCCAAGGCCAAGCAGACGAAGGTGGCCCGAGAGCTCAAGTACAGCTCCCCCACGATGGATCTCGACGCCCTCCAGCGTGAGATCGGTAGTGGGACCACCATCGCCGCCAAGGACTCGGACGTCGAAGACGACTACGACGACCCGTACGCCCGCTACCTCGACGACGACGAGGACAGCAGCCGGCGTTGATGCCCGGATCGGCCGAGGCCGGTCCGTGAACCACACTCGTCCCCATGCCGGGATGTCATCCGAGCGAGTGATCTCTGTCACCCGTCTTCACGCGCTCACCGTCGCGACGGCTGGGCGTCCCTGCCGGGATGTATGGTCAGCAGCAGCGCCAGCGCTGGTCGAGGTGACTGAGTATGCGTGGAAACCTCTTCGCCGTGGCCGTCGACCTCGTGGTCCTCACGGTGCGCGACGCGGAGTTGTCCGCGTTGTTGGTCCGCCGCGACAACAAGCCCTTCGCCGGCTGGTGGGGACTGCCGGGCGGTTTCGTCCTGCCGAACGAAGATCTCCTGGACACCGCCAGTCGCCGGCTGAGTGAGGAGACCGGGCTCGAGCTCGCCGGACACCACCTCGAACAGCTCGCGAGCTACGCCGCTCCTGACCGGGATCCGCGTGGGCGAGTACTGACCGTCGGCCATCTCGTCATGGTGCCGCGGCCACCGGAGTCGACGGCCGGCGCCGACGCCGGTGGGACGGCCTGGCACCCGGTGGCCAAGCTGCTGGACGGGGCCGCGGCGGACGCGCTCCTGGCCTTCGACCACGGGCGGATCCTCGCGGACGGGGTCGAGCGGGCGCAGGCCAAGCTGGAGTATTCGACGCTCGCCGCGGCGTTCTGCCCTCCGGAATTCACCGTCACCCAGCTGCGACGGGTGTACGAGGCGGTGTGGCGGCGGACGCTGGATCCGCGCAACTTCCAGCGCAAGGTCACTTCGACGCCGGGCTTCCTGGAGCCGACCGCGACTCGGATGACCGGCGTGCGGGGACGGCCGGCTCAGCTCTATCGCCGCGGCCCCGCCACCGCACTGCACCCGCCGATGCTGCGCGGGGAGAGCTAGGGGCCCGGTCAGAAGCGCGGGTGGTCGCCCAGCAGGTGCACGCGGGTGCCGGGCGCAGCGTTGCCAGGAGGCGGGTCGGTGGCCCGACGCACCGAGCCGAGCACCCAGGCGGGGACGTGCCGCGCGGTGAGCACCGCCAAGGCCCGGTCCACGTCGTCGGGCGGGAGCACCGCCACCATCCCGACCCCCATGTTGAACGTCTTGTCCATCTCCGCCCGCTCCACGCGGCCGCGCGCGGCGATCAGGCCGAACACCGGCGCGGGCGTCCAGCTACCCCGCTCGACCACCGCCTCCAGGCCGCGAGGAAGCACCCTCTCCAGGTTGCGCGCCAGCCCGCCGCCGGTGACGTGGGCGAAGGTGCGCACGTCCGTCTCGGCGGCGACGGCGAGGCAGTCGCGGGCGTAGATGCGGGTGGGCGCGAGCAGCTCCTCGCCGAGCGTCCGGCCGAACTCCTCGACGTGGCCCTCGAGCGGCATGCGGCCGATGTCCAGCAGCACGTGCCGGGCCAGCGAGTAGCCGTTCGCGTGCAGCCCCGATGAACCCATGGCCACGAGCACGTCGCTGGGGCGCACCCGCTCGGGCCGCAGCACCGCCTCGGCGTCGACGATCCCGACGGCCGTGCCGGACACGTCGTAGCTGCCGTGCGCCATGAGCCCGGGGTGCTCGGCGGTCTCCCCGCCCAGCAGCGCGCATCCGGCCTGGACGCATCCGTCCGCGACACCCGCGACGATCGCCGCGATCTGCTCGGGCACCAGCCTGCCGACGGCGATGTAGTCCTGCACGAACAGCGGCTCGGCCCCGCACACGACGAGGTCGTCGACGAGCATCGCGACGAGGTCCAGCCCGATCGTGTCGTGCTTGTCGACGGCCTGCGCGATGGCGACCTTCGTCCCCACGCCGTCCGTGGAGGCGGCGAGCACCGGCTCGCGGTACCGGCCGAGGCGCGGGGCGAAGAGCCCGGCGAAGCCGCCGATGCCGCCGAGGACCTCCGGCCGGCTGGCTTTCTCGGCGTGCGGCCGTAGCGCCTCGACGGCCCGCTCGCCCGCCTCGACATCCACCCCGGCGGCGGCGTAACTGGCCCGGCCGGTCGACGGTGATCCGAACATGCTCGGGGTCATGCTCAGGGCCGCTCCAGGGCTTCGGCGGCACCCCACCCGGCCGAGACCGGACCGGGGTCGCCGGACGCGGCACCGGAGACGTCGACGGCGGGCGTCCGCTCGGGCGACCGGGCCAGGTCTTCCAACAGGTGCTTGCCGAGCCGCGCCTCCTCCGGCAGCGGAATCGGGTAGTCGCCGTCGAAGCAGGCCGTGCAGAGGCGGCTGCGGGGCTGCTCACTCGCCGTGACCAGGCCCTCGAGCGTGACGTAGCCGAGGCTGTCCGCGCCGATCGAGCGGCGCACGCCCTCGACGTCCAGCCCGCTGGCCACGAGCTCCGCGCGCGTGGCGAAGTCGATGCCGTAGAAGCAGGGCCAGCGCACCGG
>JAQSWF010000083.1 GCA_029266775.1 Pseudonocardia sp. | reverse complement strand
TGCGGCCCGCCGGGCTGCACTGGCTGCGCAGGGGCTCGCCGAGGCGCGGCCGTCGGGAGCGCCCACCCGGCGTCACCTGGATCGTCTGCTGGCCCGCATTCGGCTCCTGCAGCTGGACTCGGTGAACGTCGCGGTGCGCGCGCACTACATGCCCGTGTTCAGCCGGCTCGGCCCGTACGACCCCGGCCTGGTCGACGACGCCGCCTGGAGCCACACCGCACGCCGGCCGCGGCTGCTCGTCGAGTACTGGGCGCACGAGGCCAGCCTCCTGCCCGTGCACGACTGGCCGCTGCTGCTCTCGGGCGCGAAGCGGGCGGGCTGGTGGCGCCACTATGAGGCGCTCGCCGCGCGGGAGCCGGGGCTGGTTGACGACGTGCTGGCGGCGGTGAAGGAGCTCGGCCCGGTCGGCGCCGGGACGCTCGAGGCGGTGCTCGGCCCTGGAGCCGCACGTCCGAAGGGCGCCACGTGGTGGGCCCGGTCGGACGTCAAGCGGATCTGCGAGTGGCTCTTCGGCACCGGGCAGCTGACCACAGGGGCCCGGGTGCACTTCCAGCGGCTCTACGACCTGCCCGAGCGTGTGCTGCCTCCCGAGGTCCTGGCAACTCACCCAGCCGACCCGGAGGAGTCGGCCCGCGCCCTCGTGCTCCGGGCTGCCGGTGCCCTGGGTGTGGCGACGGAGCCGGACCTGCGTGACTACTACCGCCTCGGCCCCGCCCAGTCCCGGCGCGCCGTGGCGGAGCTGGTGGAGGAGGGGGTCCTGGAGCCGGTGGCGGTGCGCGGATGGCGCCATGTCGCCTATCGGCGGCCCGGGGCCCGCATGCCGCGGCGAGTGTCGGCGCGCGCCCTGCTGTCGCCGTTCGACCCGCTGATCTGGGAGCGGGGCCGCACCGAGCGCCTGTTCGGCTTCCGCTACCGCATCGAGATCTACGTACCCGAGCCGCAGCGGGAGTACGGGTACTACGTCTTCCCGCTCCTGCTCGACGACGCCCTCGTCGCTCGCGTCGACCTCAAGGCGGACCGCCGCGCCGGGGTCCTGCGCGTGCCCGGCGCCTTCGCGGAGCCGGGCGTGGAGGTCGCGCGGGTGGTGTCCGAGCTGGCCGCGGCCCTGCGCGAGTTGGCGGCCTGGCAGGGCCTCGACGCGGTGACCGTCGGCGAGCGGGGCGACCTGGCCGCCCCGCTGGCCGCGGCGCTCCGGCCGTCGGCGGTCAGGCCCCCGGCTGCGCTCGGGTGATGAGCACGTCGCCGGCCGCGGTCCGACCACGCAGGCGCAGAGCAGGTTCGCGCGCCGGTGCCGTCCGCTGCACCTCCAGCTCGCTCCGCGCCCGGCCGGAGCCGGACGAGAGGTCCAGCTCGGCCAGCACGCCGGCGTGCACGCCGATCCGCAGCCCGCCCGAGCCCGTGGTGACCTCGACCGTTCCGGCCCGCGCGTCGGCGAGCTCGACCGCGCCCGTCCCCGTGCGCACGGCGACATCCGCCTCGACGGTGCCCACGGTGACGGCTCCGCTTCCGGCCTTGACGTCCGTCGCCCCGGTCACCGCGGTGATCGCGATGGCGCCGGAACCGGTGCGGATCCGGGCGCGGCCGGATACGGCGCCGAGCGTGACGTCGCCCGACCCGGTGGTGACATCCGCGTTGCCGGTGATGTCGTCGACCTGCGCCGTGCCCGCGCCGGTCCGGATCGTCGCCGCCCCGGCCCGTCCCGCGACGGCGACGTCGCCGGCGCCGGTCCGGGCCGCGACCCGGGAGTCCGATGGAGCCCACACCGTCACCGCGAGCGGCACCATCCGCAGCGTCAGCTCGGTGCTGGACCGCACCGTGAGCCCGCCGTCGGACCAGGTGATCGTCGCCGCGCGGACGGCGTCGGCGGGGTTGCGGCTCGGCTCGGCGTCAGGGCCGGCGACCGCGTCGCCCAGGAACGACACGACCTCACCGATCCGCTGGCCCCAGTGACCGCCGGCAGCCGGGTCGTGCCGTACCTCCACCCGCACCTCGAGCGGCAGGCCGGACGCGGGGTCTGCAGCATCGGCCAGATACACCCGGACGCGGCCGACGTCGACGGCGAGGTCCAGGTCGGCCGGGCCGTTGACGGGTCGGCTCTCCTGCCGGACGACCTCGCGGCCGTCGGGCCCCGGGTCACGATCGGCGCCGGTGTCGGGAGCGCTCATCTCGCTCAGCCCTCGACCCAGCCGCGCAGGTGGCGTCCGTCGTCGGGGCCGGATGTGGCGTCACCCCAGGGACTCCGGCCGTGCCGGCGACGCCCCTGGCCGGACAGCGCGCCCTGCACAGCCTGGGCAAGCCACGAGTTGAGCGACACGCCCTGGGCTGAGGCGGCCTGCTCGGCCTGGCCCTTGATCTGCTCGACGAGCCGCAGCGTGATGCGGCTGATGTCCCCGGTGTCGACGCCGGGACCGCGCGGCGGCGGAGGCGGCGGTGACGGCTCGGCCACCGGCTCGGGGCCGACGGCGACCCGCACGTCGCGGCCGTCGAGACGGACCTCGACCGTGCGGTCGCCCAGCGCGGTCGTGATCTCCGCCGCGAGATCGGCGAGGGCGTTCATGAGAGCGAGCCGTGCGGCGGGTTCGACGGCAGCGCCGAGCAGCGCGGCCGTGCGCCGGGTCTGCTCGTCGCCTGCGGCAGCCGCAGCGCCGAGGTCGTCGCGCAGCTGGGCAACGTAGCGTCCGATATCCATGACGCCACACTGACGTCAAATGTGGCGTCAGTCAAGCGGGCGGTTGACGTCAGCCTTCCCCTCCTCACGTCGGTTCCCTCGCGGACTCAGCGCCAGGCCGCCTGGTCGATCTCCTCCGCACTGCCGTCCGACCACGGCGACACGGTTCGCGGTTGGAGGACCCCGTCGAGGAGGAGGTCGACCCACTCGGTGAAGAAGCAGGCCAGATCACGGATCTTCGGGTTCTCCGGGATCGGGTCGGGATAGCTCCACACCGCGTCGGGCACGACGAGCCCCCCGGCGCGCACCGACCAGTAACGAGCCAAGCCCTTGTACGGGCACTGGGTCACGGTGTCGCTCGGCTCGAGGTACTCGGTGCGCACGTCGGTGAACGGCAGGTAGTAGCGGGTGGGCAGGCTGGTCTCGAACAGCAGCAGGGGACGGACGCTGCGTGCCACGGTCTCGCCACCGACCCGAATCTCGACGCGTCGCGAGCTGCGTCGCGTGTCGACGCGCTTGTAGGGATCGAGGGCGTGCACCACGACCCGCTCGTCTTCCTCGTACCACTCCACCTGCCGCCACGAGAAGGTGACGTAACCGGCGAGCTTCGGGTGGGGATGCGTCCACGCCGCGGCCGGGGCACGGGTGCGGCCGGCACGGACGGTCCAGGTCGACCCTCCGTCGCGGCCCGGACTCTCGTCGACGAGCGCGTCCGGTCGCACGTCGTCGCGGGGCACGAAGTATGTGGGAAGTCCGTCGGGCCCGTAGCGGATGAGCAGCAGCGTCCGATCGCTCTCGGCCACGGTCCGGTCGCCGAGGCGCACCCGGATGCGCCGCGGCGTCGGCTCTACCCGCTCCGGTTCAAGCGAGGTCACGACGCGCTCCGCGCCGTGTGAATGTCGTCCAGCTCGAGTATCAACACCACGCTCTCCTGCTCGTTCGGATCGGTCCGACCGATCACCGCGAAGATCGGCTCGTCGCCGGTGTTGATCGGCAGGTGAGGCACGCCTGCAGGAATGTAGACGAAGTCGCGGCTGTGACCTCGTGGCGGTACCCGAGCCCCTCGCCCCACCACACCTCGCCCTTTCCGCTGACCACGTAGATCGCCGACTCGTGCGCTTCGTGACGGTGGGCAGCGGCGCGGCCGCCGGCCGGGACGGTCAGCGTGTGCAGGCACGGCCGCGCGCCCCGACAGACTGCGCGGACACCCCGGCTGCGGCAGGTGGGCACGAGGTCGAGGCGGTAGGCGGTGGCGACGATGCCGCGCCCGGCGTGCACGGGGTCGTCGGGGGCGAAGTGGCCGGCCACGTCGAGATCGCGCGCCGGGTCCGGCCGGTAGCCCAGGCGCTCGTACAACGCCACTGCGGCGTGCATGAACGGCGCCGTGTGGAGATGTAGCGCCGGCAGTCCGTGCCCGGGCCTCGCACTCGGCCATCAGCGCGCTCGCGACGCCGATGCGGCGGACGGACGGGTCCACCGCGACCGCCCGCACCCCGGCCGCCCCGGGCGGCAACGGCACGGGATAGGTGCCGTCGAGGTGCAGCCGTGCGGTGCCGACGAGCCGGCCGCCGACGTGCGCGCCGAGCGCGGTACCGCCGGCGGGATCGACGACGTCGCGCAACCACCGGTGCAGCAGCGCAGGCGGCAGCTCACCGTCGAAGGCGCCGTAGACGGTGAGGAGCAGCGACGCGGCCGCATCGTGCTCATCGGGCAGGATCTCGCGCACCACCACCGGTGGGCTGATGGTGTGGGTCACGAGCTCTCCTCAGGCAGAGCGGGTCGCCGACCGACGACGGCGACGACGGCGAGGGTGAATGCGACTCGGCCGGTGTCGAGCGCGGTGAACGCGGCGTCCCACCGGGCGAGGTCGGCCGCCGTCGCCATGCCCGCGCGCACCAGTTCGTCGCGAGCCGCCCAGGCCGGTCCGCGCATCCCCCGGCCGAAACCCATCCGCAGCGTCCAGCAGCGGTGTCGGGTCACGGTCATGCCGGCCGTCCGGGCGAGGTCGGGGAGGCGCCGTCCCACTCGTGGGTCGTTGCCCCGGTTCTGGTGCCACCGTCGGTAGCGGTTGGCCAGCTCCTCGACGTCCGGTCCCGCTCCGGTCGAGCTCGCAGTGGTGAGGTCGACGTCGAGCAGGTACACGTGCCCGCCCGGGCGGACGAGGGCGGCGAGGTGATCGACGATGCGCTGCTCGGCCCCGCCGTTGTGGGCGAGCACGTGCCGCAGCACGGCGGTGTCGACGGAGGCGGGCGGCAGTCCGGTGCTGTCGGCGCGGCCCTCGTGCACCTCGCCGGTGGCGATACGCGGGTCGGCCGCGCGGGCTGCGGCGAGCGCGGAGCGGGCCGCGACCACGGCTTCGGGGTCGCCGTCGATCCCGACGACGTGTCCGGTTGGTCCGACGACATCGGCGAGCGCAACGAGCATCGCGCCCGGGCCGCAGCCCACGTCGGCCACGCGGGCGCCGTCGGCCAGGCCGGCTGCTGCCCACAGCTCGCCCTCCTCGGCACGCGCCCGGTCCGCCATCATCCGGTAGCGGGCCTGCTCGTCGTCGGAAAGCCGCAGGGCGTAGGTCGGCCGGGCCCCCTCGCCCGGCCACGTCGTTGGAGAAGTCGTCATGCGAGTCAAGAGACACGAACCCGACCCTCTGAGACATCCGTGACGGCTACCGATGTGGCGAGCGCACCGCGAGCCGGACCGTCGGAGGGCGCCGCTACCCTTCGCGGCATGGCCGAGACGGTGCCGATGAGGGTCCAGCTGGTCGCCAAGACGGAGTTCTTCCCGCCGGACGACGTGCCCTGGAGTACCGACGCCGACGGGGGGCAAGCCCTCGCCGAGTTCGCCGGCCGAGCCTGCTACCAGTCCTGGGGCAAGCCGAACCCGGCGACGGCGACGAACGCGGGCTACCTGAGGCACATCCTGGAGGTCGGACACCTGTCGGTCCTCGAGCACGGCTCGGTGAGCTTCTACCTCACCGGGGTGTCGCGGTCGCTCACGCACGAGCTCATCCGCCACCGTCATTTCTCCTACAGTCAGCTCTCCCAGCGGTACGTGCCCGAGCGGGACGCCGCGATGGTCGAGCCGGACGCGATCGCGGCGGATCCGGAGCTGCATGCGCTGTTCGAGGAGGCGGCGTCGAACGCCCTCAAGGCGTACGAGGAGCTGTTGGCCGGCCTGCAGAAGCGGTTCGCCGACGTGCCGAACGCGACACTGCGCCGCAAGCAGGCACGTCAGGCCGCCCGCGCTCTGTTGCCGAACGCGACCGAGACCCGCGTCGTCGTCACCGGCAACTACCGGGCCTGGCGGCACTTCATCGCGATGCGTGCCACGGAGCACGCGGACGTCGAGATCCGTGCGCTGGCCATCGAATGCCTGCGCCAGCTGCAGCGCGAGGTGCCGAACGTCTTCGGCGACTTCGAGATCGGGCTGCTGGACGACGGCACCGAGATCGCGTCGAGTCCGTTCGTCACCGAGGGGTAGCTCGGTAGCGTGGCGGCATGAGTCTGGCGCGCGCGGAGCGAGCGGCCCTGTCCGACACCCTGGAGAAGACCGACGCCGGCCAGCCCACCCTTTGCGCGGGCTGGACCGCGCATGACCTCCTCGCGCACTTGCTGGTCCGCGAGCGCCAGCCCTGGGCCTCGGGCGGCATCGCGATCCCGCTGTTGGCCCCGCTCACCGAGCAGGCCATGCGTGGCTACGTGGACACGCCGTGGCAGCAGATGGTGGACGAGCTGCGGTCCGGTCCGCCCGCCTGGTCGCCCTACCGCATCAACCGGGTGGACGAGGCCGCGAACGGAGCCGAGCTCTTCGTCCACCACGAAGACGTCCGCCGCGGACTGCCGGGCTGGGAGCCACGCGAGTCCGATGAGACTCGCGACGCGGTGCTCTGGTCTCTCGTCAGACGCAGCGGCCGGTGGCTGTACCGGCGCAGCCCGGTCGGCGTCGTCGTGCGCCGGCCGGCGGGGGAGCAGGCGGTGGTCAAGACAGGGACCGGGCTGGTCACCATCGACGGCGAGCCCGGGGAGATCCTGCTGCACGCCTTCGGGCGCGAGGCGGCGCGCGTCGATCTGCGGGGCGAGCCGACGGACGTTGCTGCGTTCGAGGCGGCGCCGCGGGGGGCGTGACCGAACCACCTCCTGGTGCGGCGAAACCGGCTTCCGGTGCATCTACTGCACCGAAAGCCCCTTTCACTCCATCGGCGAGGCGAAACCGCCCGTCAGCCGCGCAGGCCGGCGAGCACGATGTCGACGTAACGGGAACGACGCTCGGGGGCGACGTCCGGACCCGGCACGGAGCCGAGGAGCAGGACGAGGTCGGCGAGGGTCACATCACCGCGGACCGCACCGGCGGCGCGGGCCCGGTCCAGCAGCTCGGTGATCGCCCGGACCGCCCGGGCGGTGCTCGACTCCGGCGCGGCCCGATGCAGGACGCTCTCCAGATGGTCGTCGAGCTGTCGAGTCGCGGTCTTGAAGGCCCGGTCGTCCGCGTGCCGGTCGGCCACCTCCCGGAACAGCGCGTCGAGCTCCACGCCCGGGTCCGCGCCCCGCTCCGCCGCCTGCGACGCCTGCTCGGCGAGGGCGGCGATGTGCGGCGGCCCAGCAAGGCCGCGCGCGACGCCGACGCCGCGCGCCGCCTGTGGGCACTGTCGGTCGAGCTGACCGGGCTGGAGCCCGCAGTCGCCCGGTGAGTCGCCACGACAACGGCGCGTCGGGCGCGACCGGTCCGCTGCCCGTACGTAGAACTGCGTTTACCGCATATCTGACGCTGCGTTCTACCCTGCGCGGACGGGCCCGAGGGAGCGCGCGTGACAGGCCTCCGGGAGCGGTGGGCGCCTGCGGGCCTCACCGCGTCGATAACTGTGCTGATCATCGCCGGTATCACGTTGGCGACCGGTGGTGGAACGGATGCCGTGCTCGGGTCCCGCGACAACGGGATCACCAACGACCAGGACGCCGTGAGCGCAAGCGGCCAGCCGGCCGGCGCCGGGGTCTCGATGACGGTGGCAGCGGACCTGACGCCGCCGACTGCAGGAGCACCCGCTGCAGAGCCTCGGCCGGCAGGCGCGCCTGCCGCCGAACCTCTGCCCGGAGGGACGCCTGCTGCGGGCGCGTCGCCTGGAGGCGCGCCTGCTGCGGGGGCACCGGCTGGAGACGCGACTGCTGCGGGGGCCCCGCCTGGCAGCGCGCTTGCTGCGGGGGCACCGCCTGCAGGGCAGCCGGCCCAACCTCCTGAACCACCCGTTGCACTGGGCGCGCCGGTGGGCGCCGGCGGCGGGAAGGCCTACGCGCCCGGCAGTGTGATGCAGGTGCCGGACTACCAAGTCGACGGCGCTGAATTCTTCAGCCAGGTTGACGAGCTTCGTAATCGGCTCCGAGCAGCGTGCGGCGAGGGCCCCTGCCCCTCCATCACTCCGACGCTCGGCGACGAGGTCAACGAGAACGGCGACGAGTGCATTGTGCTGGGTTGGAGCCCGCGGTACCCCGACGAAGTCGGTCGCAACGGCACGATCACCTTCACCCTCGCCCGGCCGTGCTCGCGGCTCGAAGGCCCGACGACCACGACCGACCCCACCTCGACCACCGAGGCCGACCTGGTCGTCGCGCCTACCACCACCACCACGACGACGACCACCACAAAACCGACGACCACTACAAAACCGACGACCACCACCAAGCCGAAGCCGAAGGTCGCGCCGACGACTACCACGAAGCCGAAGCTGAGGAACGCACCGCCCACGACAAAGACCAAGCAGGCCACCACCACAACCACACCGAAGTCGTCGACCAAGTCGAAGTCGACCACCACGACGACGAAGTCGACCACGACCACCAAGACGAAGACGACCACCACGACGACGCCGCCCGCCGACGACGTTCCGGGTGCCGGCGGCTCCGATGGCGGGAGGTGACGACCGTGGTCGCTGATTCGCACCGCACCGACAGCGCCGGGCAGCGATTGGTTCCGGCGGAGTCCGACCCGCCGGTACCTCGGTCAAACGGAACGACCACCCGACCGACGCCCTACCGTCGCGAGCGGACACCCGTCGTCGAGAGCCGACCGGCAGCCGGAGCCGGACACCGCGGCCGACGACCACGACGAGTCGAGCACCCCCGCCGTCGCGTCCTCGCCGTCATCGGATCCATCATCGCGCCGACGACCCTGCTCACCGCCCTGCTCTTCTTCTTCGGCATGCTGCACGCGCACTGGTTCTTCGCCTACTTCGGCGTCAACTACACCGTGCTGGGCCTGACGACGCAGGACTTCCTCATCCGTAGCGCGGACGGCCTGTTCGTGCCGATGACGGTTCTCGCTGCGGTCGTCTTGTGCGGACTGTGGGGCTACCGCTCGTTGAACCGTGTGCTGCCGGAGGAAGTGTGGGAGCGACTCCGCCGCGCCGCCGGCCCCGCCGTGGCAATCATCGGCTCCGTCCTTGTCCTTGTCGCGGTCGCGGCGGTGCTGCGGCCCGTCGCCTTCGCCGCGACGCTGGGATTGCCCGGACTCTGCCTCACTGTCGGCGTCCTTCTGCTCTCGGCTGTTTCTCTTCTCTTACGGGCGCGTCGCAGTGGCGGGGAAGACCGGCCTGTGGCCTCCGCGGTCGCCGTCGGCGAATGGGCGGCGTGCTTCGTCCTGGGCGGCGTGGGGCTGTTCTGGGCCGCCGGTGATTACTCCTCGGCGGTCGGTACCGGCCGGGGCGACGCAGTCGTCGCAGGCTGTCGACCACCGCAGACGTAGTGGTCTTCAGCGACAAGAGCCTGAGCATGCGTCTGCCGGGCGTCGTCGAGTCGCGCTGCGCCGGCGATGACCCGGCTTATGGCTACCGCTACGACGGGCTGAAGCTAATCATGCAGGCTGGTGATCGTTACGTCTTCATTGCGCACAACTGGACCCCCGCTGGCGGCCCCGCGCTGGTCCTGCCCCGCACCGACTCCTTGCGCCTCGAATTCCATGCGCCCGGAGGGGCCCGGAGCGGGACCTGCTGAGGCGCGGTGGGCAGTAGTCGCGGCCGCAGACGGTACCGTCACCCCATGAGTTCGCCTGACCTCCGGTCGCCCGAGCGCCCGTTCGGGCGGGTGCTCACCGCCATGGTCACGCCCTTCGATGCCGACGGCGCCCTCGATCTCGCACGCGCCGAGGAGCTCGCCGCGCACCTGGTCGAGCTGGGCAACGACGGGCTCGTCGTCAACGGCACCACCGGGGAGGGGCCGACCACCAGCGACGCGGAGAAGGCCGAGCTGGTACGCGCCGTGGTCGGGGCGGTCGGCGGGCGGGCGACGGTCGTCGCCGGAGCGGGCACGTACGACACCGCGCACAGCGTCCACCTGGCGCGCGACGCCGAGAAGGCGGGCGCGCACGGGCTGCTGGTGGTCACGCCCTACTACTCCCGGCCGCCGCAGTCCGGGCTGCGCCGGCACTTCACGGCCGTCGCCGACGCCACGGACCTGCCGGTGATGCTCTACGACATCCCGCCGCGCAGCATCGTGCCCATCGAGGCGGACACCCTGCGGGCGCTGGCCGAGCACCCGCGGATCGTCGCGGTGAAGGACGCGCGCGGGGACTTCCGGGTCGCCACGGAGATGATCGCCACCACACCGCTCGCCTACTACTGCGGCGACGACCCGCTGAACCTGCCGTTCCTCTCGATCGGGGCGGTCGGGTTCGTCAGCGTCATCGGGCACGTCGTGGCGGACCGGCTGCGGGTACTGGTCGACGCGTTCGAGACCGGCGACATCGCCCGCGCGCGAACCGTCCACGCCGCGACGTTTCCGGTGATCCGGGCCATGGGCCGGGTAGGTGGCGTGATCTTCGTGAAGGCCGCGCTGCGGATGCGCGGCATCGACGTCGGCGACCCCCGATTGCCGTTGCCGCCCGCGACGTCCGACCAGGCGGAGGCGATCGTCGACGACCTCGCCGAGGCCGGTGTGCCTCTCGCGAGTGCGCACGAGGTGCGCACCGGGACGGACGACACACGCAGGTCGCAGGGATCGGCCGAGGCACGGAGTTGACCATCCCGTGACCCGCCCTCCCGCCCGGTCCGACCGCGTTCGTGGCGACCGGCGTCCTCGCCCGCCCCGGCGCGACTCCGGCCGTCCCGTCTCTGCTCCGCCGGACGAAGTCAACTCCACCGGGCTACCCGTCGAACCGCCTCCGCCGCTGCCTGACGGTGCCCTCCGGGTCGTCGCCCTCGGTGGGATCGGCGAGGTCGGCCGCAACATGACCGTGTTCGAGTACGGCGGCCGGCTGCTGGTGGTCGACTGCGGGGTGCTGTTCCCCGAGGAGGACTCCCCCGGGGTCGACCTGATCCTGCCCGACTTCCAGGCCATCGAAGACCGCCTCGACGACATCGACGCCCTGGTGCTCACGCACGGCCACGAAGACCACATCGGCGCGGTGCCGTTTCTGCTGCGGCAGCGCCCGGAGCTGCTCGTGGTCGGGTCGCGCTTCACCCTCGCCCTGGTCGCGGAGAAGTGCAGGGAGCACCGGCTGACCCCGCACTTGCTCGAGGTCGCCGAAGGCACGCGCATGCGCCACGGACAGTGGGACTGCGAGTACTTCGCCGTCAACCACTCCATCCCGGACGCGCTGGCCCTCGCCATCCGCACGCCGGCCGGGCTGGTGCTGCACACCGGGGACATCAAGCTGGACCAGCTGCCCCTCGACGGCCGGCTCACCGACCTCGCCGGATTCTCGCGGCTCGGGGACGAGGGCGTCGACCTGTTCCTGGTCGATTCGACGAACGCCGATGTCCCAGGTTTCGTCACCGCCGAGCGCGAGATCGGCCCGGTCATCGAGGGCGTCTTCCGGCGCTCGCCGTCGCGGATCATCGTCGCGTGCTTCGCCAGCCACGTACACCGTGTGCAGCAGGTGTTCGACGCCGCGACCAAGCACGGGCGGCGGGTCTGCCTGGTCGGACGATCCATGGTGCGCAACATGGGCATCGCGGCCGACCTCGGATTCCTCGAGGTTCCGGACGACCTGCTCATCGACTTGGACGAGGCGATGTCGCTGCCCGACGACGAGGTCGTGCTGGTGTCGACGGGGTCGCAGGGCGAGCCGCTCTCGGCGCTGTCCCGGATGGCGCGAGGCGACCACCGCTCCGTGCGGATCCGGCCCGACGACACGATCATCCTCGCCAGCTCCCTGATCCCCGGTAACGAGTCCGCCGTCTTCGCCGTGATCAACCGGCTGGTGCGGCTCGGCGCCACCGTCATCCACCAGGGCAATGCCAAGGTGCACGT
>JAQSWF010000082.1 GCA_029266775.1 Pseudonocardia sp. | reverse complement strand
CCCCGCGAGGTCTCGCCGCTGGCCAGGGTGCACCGCGACGACCCGGCGTACGTCGAGCGCTTCGAGCTGATCGTCGCCGGCTTCGAGCTCTGCAACGCCTACAGCGAGCAGAACGACCCGGACGAGCAGCTCAAGGCCTTCGAGGCCGAGGCGCGGGCCAAGGCGGGCGGCGACCCCGAAGCCGGCGACATCGACTACGACTACATCCGGGCGCTGCGCCAGGGCATGCCGTGCACCGGCGGGCTGGGCATCGGTATGGATCGGCTAGTCATGCTGCTGGCCAGCGTCGACTCCATCCGCGAGGTCCTGCTGTTCCCGACGCTGCGCCCCGAGTTCGCGCCGCCGCCGGGTGGCGGGCCGGGGGGCGCGCCGCGCCCGCTGACGGCGCCGACCCCGATCCCCCCGGGCAGCGTCGCCGGGAGCGTCGCCGGCGCCGGCGTCCCGAGCTCGGACGGGTCCACCGCCGTCGGCGCGGCCGGCGTCGGCTCCGTCGTCGCACTGCCGTCGATGGCGCCGTCGGCGCATCCCATTCCGGTCGCTCCGCCCGCGCAGGACCGGCACCGGGGCGCGGTGCGCGCCGTGGCCGCGCTCACGGCGCTGGGCGGCGTGCTGCAGCTGCTCACGATGATCCCGTTCGTGCACACGCGGCTCGGGGGCCGCGAGGCCCTGTTCGGGCCGCTGTGGGTGCCGGTGGCGAGCCACGTCGTCTCGGTGGTCGTCGGGTTCGTGTTGATCCTGCTCGCCGACCAGCTGGCCAAGCACAAACGGACGGCGTGGCGGGTGGCGGTCGTGCTGTTCGCCATCGGCGCCGTCGCCGACCTGATCAAGGGGCCGCACCCGATCGCGATCACCATCTGCCTGGGGATGCTCGCGGCGCTGGTGTGGCTGCGGGGCTCGTTCCACGCTCCGGCCGACCCGCCGTCGCTGTTGAGGTTGCTGCGGTTCATCCCGCTCTACCTGGTCGGGGTGCTGCTGTTCGGCCTCGCCGCGCTGTGGGTGGAACGCGATCGGGTCACCCCGGAGCTGACCCCGTGGGGTGCCGTGTGGACGGTGCTCGCCGGCCTGGTCGGCGTGGACGGCCCCTACACCTACGAGGTCCCATTCTTCGCGGCGTTCTTCCCGGCCGCGCTGATCGCGCTCGGCGTCGCCGGCCTCGTGGTGCTGGCCGTGCTGCTGTTCCGGCCGCTCACGGCGCGGGCACCGCACACCGAGTCCGACTGGGAGCACGCCGAGCGCCTCGTGCACGCCTACGGCTGGGACACGCTCGCCTACTTCGCCCTGCGCGACGACAAGAACTTCTTCTTCTCCCGCGACGGCGAGGCGTTCCTCGCCTACACCTACCTCGGCGGCTACGCGCTGGTGTCGGGCGACCCCATCGGGGCCCGCGAGTCGGTGGTGCGGGTGCTCGACGAGTTCCTCGAGATGTGCGACGACCGCGCGTGGACTCCGGCACTGCTCGCCGCTCGCGAGGCGAGCATGCCCCTGTACTCCTCGCGCGGGTTCTCGGCGTTCTACCTCGGTGACGAAGCGATCATCGACTGCCGTCGCTTCACCCTCGAGGGGGCGAAGCGCAAGAGCCTGCGTGCGGCGGTACGGCGTGTCGGGCGGACGCACCGCTTCCAGCTGATCGCCGAGTCGAACGCGCCGGCGACGCTGGTGGCGCAGCTCAACGCGATCAGTGAGCGGTGGCGCGGCAAGAACCCCGAACGCGGGTTCACGATGGCGCTGTCCCAGGACATCCGCGGCGAGGGGGCGAACCCAGAGTTCCTGCTGTGCGTCGCACTCGGCGCGGACAACACGCCGTCCGGGTTCCTGCGCCTGGTGCCGGCGTACGGGCCGTCGTTCGGCTACACCCTCGACCTCATGCGCCACGACCCCGAGGCGCCGAACGGGATGACCGAGTTCCTCATCGCGTCCACCGCCACCGCGCTCGGGGACCGGGGCGTGGCTCGGCTGTCGATGAACTTCGCGATGTGGGGGCGGCTGTTCGCCGACGACGTCCCGTTTACCCGCGCGCAGCGCGTGGCACGCTGGGCCGTCGGGGTGCTCAATCCGTTCTTCCAGATCAAGTCGCTGCACGACTTCAACGCCAAGTTCGACCCCGAGTGGCTGCCGCGGGTGCTCGCCTACCGGCATCGTTCCGATCTGCCGAGGGTTGCCCTGCGCTACGCCGGGGCCGAGGGCTTCCTTGCCCTTCCCGGTGTCGGGGAGTTGCTCGTGCCCAAGGCCGTCGGCGGTATCGCGTCGCCGTCGGAGCCGCCGGCTCAGCAGCGGGCGGCTGCGTGACCGAGCCGGTCGGCCCGACGTCGGACACGGACGCCGGGCGCGGGCGCGACGGCCGCGTCGGCTCGATCAGGATCGCCGTGGCCGTCGTGGCGCTGGCGTTCCTCGCCGCGCACGGCGTCGTGCAGTGGGCCGCGCACGAGCGATCGCCCTACGACGCCGGTTCCTTCCCGGAGGTCGAGGCCGCGTTCGCGGCAGCGGGCCTGCAGGTGTGCGCGGCCGCGGAGCCGCCGGACGGGCTGGCGGCCGCGGCCCTCGTGAGCCGGACCTACGAGCTGGCGGTGCGCTGCCCCGTCGACCCGGCGCGAGTCGTCGTCGACCGGTTCGTCGATGCGACCGACCGCGACGCCGCGGCCCGGCGGTTCGAGGCGCTGCTCCGCCCCCGCGGCAGCGGCGTGGTCTACACGCTCGGCGAGACGACGATCTTCGTGCAGGGCTCCGGTGACCACGACGTGCAAGAGCGGCTCGACCCCGCGCTGCGGGCGGCGGGCGCCCGGTGACGGGCTCGGCGACGGGCGCCGCCCGGGTGGCCAAGCTGGGCATCCTCTCGCTGGCAATGATCAACGTCGCATCGATCGTGAGCGCGCGGAACCTGCCGGTGATGGCCGAGTACGGCTGGGCGATGCTGCTGCTGTTCCTGCTGTCGATCCTGGTATTCCTGATCCCGATCTCCATGGCCGCGGCCGAACTCGGCACCGGCTGGCCTCGCGCGGGCGGCGTGTACGCCTGGGTGAAGCAGGCCTTCGGCGGGCGCGCCGGCTTCCTCGCGGTGTGGTGCGACTACGCCGAGAACATCGCCTGGTTCCCCACGGTGCTGTCGTTCATCGCGGCGTCGCTCGCCTACGCGATCAACCCCGCCCTTGCCAACAACACCGTGTTCCTCGTGGTGGTGATGCTGGCGTTCTTCTGGGCCACCACCGCGGCGAGCCTGCTCGGCGTCCGCGCCTCGGCTGCAATCGGCGCGATCGGCACCATCGCCGGCTCGATCGTGCTGGCGATCCTCGTCGTCGTCCTCGGGGCGGCATTTCTGCTGCAGGGCAACCCCTCGCAGATCCCGTTCACCCCCGCCGCGCTCGTTCCCGACATCGAGCTGAACAACCTGGCCTTCCTCGGTGGGATCATCCTGCTGTTCACCGGCATGGAGATGGCCGGATTTCCACGCGCAGGAGACCCGCGACCCGGGCCGGACGGTGCCGCGGGCGATCTTCCTGGCGGTCGCGGTCACGGTGCTGTTCTCGGTGTTCGGGTCGCTGTTCATGGCATTCGTGCTGCCGCAGCACGAGATCAGCCTGGTCTCCGGGACGATGGAACTGTTCTCCAGCGTGCTCGACAAGCTCTCGCTCGGCTGGCTGCTTGCCCCGCTCGCCCTCGTCGTCGCACTCGGCGGGGTCGCCCACCTCGCCCCCTGGATCCTCGGCCCCGCCAAGGGCGTCGCAGCCGTGGCCGACGAAGGCCTGGCTCCTGCGCGCCTCGGCCGGGTCAACCGGAACGACGTGCCCGTGACCGCCCTCGTCGTCCAGGGGATCGGCGGCTCGATCTTCTCCCTGCTGTTCCTGTTCGTGCCCAGCGTCAGCACCTCGTACTGGATGCTCTCCGCCGTCACCGCCCAGGTCACGATCATCATGTACGCGCTGATGTTCGCCGCGGTGATCCGGCTCCGCTACTCCCAGCCGGACACCCCGCGGCCCTACTGCATCCCCGGCGGCCTGCCCGGGGTGTGGCTGATCGGCGGGGTGGTCTGCTCGGGTGCATCGCGTCGTTCCTGCTCGGCTTCATCCCGCCCAGCCAGCTCAAGACCGGGGACACCGTCGTCTACGTTCTGCTGCTGGGACTGGCCACGCTGGTGCTGTCGCTGCCGCCGTTCGTCTTCGCGCTGCTCGAGCGCCGCCGCGGCGCTCCCGGTTCGGGCGCCGCAGCCCGAGTTTCCGAGACCCGGGCGTCACGCTGACCGACCGGCCGGTACCGGCTGCGGCGACGCCACGGCGGCGGACCGGGCCAGCGCGACCGTCGCGGTCACCATGACGACGACGAGCACGGCGATGAGCGCCCACTCCGCGCCGTCGGCGCGCAGCTGCTCCCTCAACACCGTGATCCCGACCAGGACCGCGACCACCGGCTCCCCGACGGTCACGGCGGGCAGCGACGCCGTGAGGGCCCCAGCCTGGAACGCGGACTGCTGCAGCAGCGTCCGAGAAGGCACCCGGCGAAGACAGCCCCGAGCACCACCCCGGCCGGGAGCCACTCCCGTGGGGCTGCACGATCGACGCCCTCGGTCGGCTCCCCGGAGACGACGAACACGGCCAGCGCGCCCGCCAGCAGCACCGCCCACATCCAGTCGGCCCGGCGCAGCTGCCGGCCGGCCCAGCGCGCGCCGAGCGGCAGCGCGAACAGCAGGCTGGTGACCAGAAGGGGCTGCACGAGCAGCAGCGAGCCGATGCCGAGAGCCGCAGCCTGTGCGGCAAATCCGGCGGTGTCGCAGATCGTTCCGGTCCACCACTGCGGACGGCGAACCAGGGTGAGGATCAGGCGCAGTCCGCCGGCCTCGTCGTCCGGCACGGTGGCCGCGGTCCGCTGCTGCACCGCGGCCGCGAGGGCGAGCAACGCGGCTGCGAGCAGGGCGAGCGCTGCCGCGAGGGCCGTCACGGGCACATCATGGCGGAGACCTGCGGGACGAGCGCGGTGGCCTCGATCTCGACGAGCCGTTCAGGGAACCGGACGGACCGGCCCGGCACAACGCCGCGTCCCTCGCGGCGGACCGCGAGGGACGGGCAGGGAGCGGACTGGTAAGGGTCAGTCGAGCGCGTGCCGGCTGGCGCTGATCATGGCCTGGCTGACGAGGCTTCCGATTGCCAGCCCGATCACCAGATACACGGCACCGGAGGCGAGGGCGATCGCCAGCGGCGCACCCATGGCCAGCGGCGCGAGCGCTGCGGCCGCCGTGAACAGTCCGACGAACCAGCCGAAGTAGCCCAGCGGACGCGGGGTTCCGATCATCAGCGCGTGGCCGATGCCGGTGGCGGCCAGCGCGGCGCTCGCGGCGACCGGGCACAGCACCGTGAGGGCGCGCGAGCCGAACGCGGCGGCGACGCCTTCCATGGCGGCAGGGTCGACGCGCAGGACCGCGCGGACGACCAGCGCGCCGACCAGGGCGATGAGCGCGGCGACCACCGCGGTGGCGGCGCCACCCGCCCACAGCCGGGTGACGTTGATGCGGGGGGCGTGGTGGCCGGTCGCGGTGGCCGCGTTGTGCGGATCGAGCCCATCGTCGGTACGCGGCAGGTGGATCGTGGGGTCGGAGTCGAGCTTGCTCATGGTGTGCCTTCTTCTCGTGTGTGGCGGGTTCGTGTGTCCCGGTGCACTCACGGTCCCGCCGGGAGGTCGTCCACACCGTCGGTCGAGTGGCCGATCGGGCGGACGATGCCGGCATCCACTGATCGGTGGACCCGCGCGCAGGTCGCGGGCGCCTCGCACGCCGGCCCGCCGCGCGACCCGTCCTAACCAATCCGCCCGCAGCGTCGGGTCACCGCGCGCGTCATGCCGCGCGCAGATCCTCAGCGCGCGGGCGGATCCTCAACCCGCGCGCAGATCGCGGGCGCCTCGCACGCCTGCCCGCTGCGCGACGTCAGTTGCCGTCGGGCAGGGCACCTCGACGGTGACCGTGGTGCCCGAGGTCGGCCCGCGCGTGACGGTCATCCGGCCACCGGCCGCCTCGACCCGGACCGCATGCGAGGCCAGCCCGATATGGCCGGCGCCCAGGCCGCGCTCGCCGGCCTGCTCGCCGATCCCGATCCCGTCGTCGGCGACGACCAGCCGCGCCCACCCGTCGACGAGCGCGAGCGTGACGGTCACGGTCCGGGCACCGGCGTGCTTCACCACGTTCGCCAGCAGCTCGCGCGCGGTCCGGTGCAGCAACCCGTCGACGGAGGTACGCAGCTCGTCCGACCACCCCGTCGTGTCGACGTGTGCGGTGAAGCCGCCGCGCGGTGCGGCGGCGTCGGCCAGGTCGTGCACGGCCGCAGCGAGCCCGGCGCGCGCCAGCACGGCCGGGTGCAGGTCCGCCACGGCGGACCGCAACAGCCGCGACGACTCGGCGAGCGCCTGCTCGAGTCGCGCGAACGCCTGGGGGTCGGCGGTGTCGCGGGCGTCGTCGAGGTCCTGCCGGGCGGCCAGCACGTACTGCAGCGCCCCGTCGTGCAGCTGTTCGGACAGAGTGCGGCGCTCGCGCTGCTCGATACCGGTCAGCTCGCCGAGGAGGTTCGACCGGCTCTGCAGCAGGCCGCCGATCGTCCGGACGCGGGACCCCTGGATCCGGGACAGCCCGATGCAGCCAACCGCGACACCTGCGGCGACCAGCGTGCGCAGCAGCACGGACTCCCACGGTTCTGCGTTGGCGTCCCGCGTCGCGATGCCGGCGGCCACATACGCCACGACGGTCGGGACGACGACGGCAGCGCACACTCCGGCCTGCAGCTGCATCGCCGCCAGCACCGGTATGAGCAGGAAGCCGACGGTGAACACGTCCGAGGTCCAGCTCTGCGGTGTCGCGATCCCGGTGAGCAACGTCAGCGCCGTCAGCACGGCGACATCGACGAACAGCGTCAGCCAGACCACACGCACCGCGGAGGTCGGGGCACGCCGGGTCCACACGACGATGGCCAGTGCCCAGCCCGCGTAGCCGGCGACGATCACGCCGCAGGTCACGGCGTTCCGGGCCGGCGGGACGGCGACGACGGTCAGGGCGGTGAAGGCCACGAGCACCCAGCGCAGCGCCACCTGGAGGTGGACGCCACGCAGGGCATGGTCGAACGCGGCGGCCGCGACGTCCGGCCCGTCGCCGGTGCGAACGTCCGCGGCCATACGTCCTCCCGTGATGCAGCTCTTTCCCCGCCTGGCGGTCGTCATGGTGACACCGGCGGCGTCTCCATCCCTATGCTCTCCGCGTGGAGAGCTCCGACGCCCCGGTTCGCGTGGTCGTCGTCGACGACCATCCCTTCTATCGTGACGGCGTCACCCGCGGCCTCACGAACAGCGGTCGGATCGTCGTGGTCGCCGAGGTGGGCGACGGGCGCGACGCGCTGGAGGTGATCCGGCGCGAGCAGCCCGACGTCGCGCTGGTGGACTACGAGATGCCCGACATCGACGGCCTCGGTGTGGTCCGCGCCATCATCCGCGACAAGCTGCCCACCCGCGTGGTGCTGCTGTCGGCGCACACCGACAGTGCGGTGGTGTTCCGGGCGCTCGAGGAGGGCGCCGCCGGGTATCTCGCCAAGGACGCGCGGCGCTCCGAGATCGTCGCGGCGGTCCTCGACGTCGCCCGGGGCCGAACGGTCCTGCCCCCGGAGCTGGCGGCGGGGCTCGCCGGCGAAATCCGACTGCGGGCACAGGAGCAGCGGCCCGCGCTGAGCGAGCGCGAGCGACAGGTGCTGGCAGCTTTCGCCCGCGGGCTCTCGGTGCCGCAGGTCGCGGCCGAACTCTACCTCGGCGTCAGCACCGTGAAGACCCACACCCAGCGGCTCTACGAGAAGCTGGGGGTCTCGGACCGGGCCGCCGCGGTCGCCGAGGCCATGCGCCGGGGGCTCGTGGAGTAAAACCGGTCCTCACCAGGGAGCTGTGCGGGTCATCTTCGCCGCGGAACGCGGCGACGGCGGGCGATCATCCCCTATGATTTCCCGCCATCGACGCTCTCGGGGACGCTCCCATCATTGAATGGTGGCCGGTCCGCGTCGTCCTGGTCCTGCTCGCGGTCCTCGTTGCCGCCGCCGCATTCGCGGTCGTTCGTTCCCGTGCTCCGCGCATCATCCGGATCGTCGCCCTCACCGTCACGGGCGCGCTCGTGCTGGTCAACGCGGCGGCAGCCGTGAACGCTCACTACGCCTACTTTCCGACCCTCGGCGAGGCGTTCGGCGACCCGCCGGGCGACGAGTCGTCGCTGACCGTGGCCGACCGGGAGGCGGGCGATATCCCCGCCCAGGGCCAGGTCGTCCCGATCAAGATCCCCGGCCTCAAGTCGGGCTTCCGGGCGCGCCCGGCCCAGGTGTACCTGCCGCCGGCGTGGTTCGCGCGGTCGCGGCCCGCCCTGCCGGTGATCATGCTGCTGCACGGCGAGCCGGGCGACCCCTCGAACTGGGTGGAGGGCGGCAACGCGGCCGCGACGACCGACGCATGGGCGGCGGCGCACGGCGGGGTCGCACCGGTGCTGGTCATGCCGGACATCAACGGCAGCGACGTGGCCGACACCGAGTGCGTCGACAGCCCCGTCGGCAACGCCGAGACCTATCTGACCGTCGACGTGCCCGCCGTCGTGCAGAAGGAGTTCGGCACGAAGCCGCCGGGCGCGGGTTGGGCGGTCGCCGGGCTGTCGGAGGGCGGTTCGTGCGCGCTCATGCTCACGCTGCGACACCCACAGCTGTTCGCGACCTTCGGCGACTTCGGCGGGCTGGTCGGGCCGCGGGTGAGCGACACGAACGACGACACCGCCTCCACCGTCACCGAGCTGTTCAGCGGCTCCCAGCAGGTGTTCGCCGCGCACGAGCCGGCCACCCTGCTGGGCTCGGGCACCCCGGCCTACCGGGCCCTCGGCGGGTGGTTCCAGGTCGGCGGCGACGACGGCCAGCCGCTCGCGGCGGCGCAGCAGCTCGTGCCGCTCGCCCAGAAGGCGGGCATCACGACGTGCCTGGTGGTGGTGCCGGACGCCGGGCACACCTTCGACGTATGGAGCGTGGCCTTCAGCTCGTCGCTGCCCTGGATGGCCGGACGCTTCGGGCTGGTTCCCCCGACCCAGACGACGACGGCGTCCTGCCAGAACCCGGCGTGACGCCCCGGTGTCCACGGCCGCCCACCGACGCCGCGGGCCGAGCACTTCTGGGCCTGCTACACGGCGACCAGATCGCTCGGCGAAGGCGCTGAAAGGCCATCACGGTTGTCCGATCTCGGCACAACAGCAACAGCGCTCCTCTCGCATGCGAGAAGCCGCGGCCTGATGGGGACGTTCGGCGCAATGCAGCATTGACGTTCGGCGTAGCGCACAGCGTCCATAAAAGGGCGGGCGGTCCTGATGCGTCACGCGTTGCGAAGTAGCTACCTCCCGTAACGGAGCTTCGTCCGCCATACGACATACTGCTCGCAAGCACTCACCGTACCTGGCTTCGAAATGAGGCTGTTGTGTTGACCATTAGCGACATGGCGTCGGAGGAAAGCGCGCCCGCGGGGCTCACGCTGGCCAAGAACGACCTCGGGACCAGCCCCATCTTCACGCATGTCTGGCCGGACAGCGACGAGCTCAACGCGCAGCTGCGGACGATCGTCCTTGACCGTATGGCGGTGTCGCCGGGCCTGAAGAAGTCGAACTGCGGTGGGTGGCAGTCCGAGCGCAACCTCCAGTTGTGGGGTGGCCCGGCGATCGACCGACTTCTCGAACGCGTGCACGCCATGCTCCACGAAGTGCTCAGGACGACGGTGTACCACCCGACGAAAGCTTGTTGACCGGCTGGGACGTCGAGGCGTGGGCGAACGTGAACCAGCTCGGGGATACCGTTGCGGCGCACACCCATACGGGCGGCGTCAACATGTGGGCGGCCATTTACTACGTCGACACCGGGGAGAGCGCCGGCGCCCCCAGCAGCGGATTCACCCGGTTCATGGACATGAGCGGTATCCCCCGTCCGGTACGCAGCGGCGCCCCGGTGTTGAGCAGCATGCCGCTCACCGACCAGCGCCAGGACCGGTGCACCCAGCCCGAGTGGCACGGCGACCACGACCTCCAGCTGCGGCCGCAGCCGGGCAAGATGGCCGTCTTCCCGGCCACCCTCCCGCACTACGTCACCGCCTACGAGGGCACGGGCAAGCGCATCACGATCGCCTTCAATTTGCGGCACACCAAGTTCGCCGTCGCCGACTTCGAGAATCCGTACTCACGCGGCCGGGTGCTGTGGCGCAACTACCGCGGCCCGATGCTCGCTTTGCACCACGCCAAGCGCACGATGCGCGACGGCCTGGCGTCGGTGGTGCCGGTGGAGAAGTGGCCGGCCGGCCTGCGCAGCCGGCTGCTCGGCGGCGGCTGACGGTCTCGCGGTCAGGACGGCGACTCCACGACCACGCCCTCGGGAAGGCCCTCGATGGTCCAGCCGCCCCGCCGGACGTCGAGGGTGATCCTCGTCGACGCCAGCGGATGCTCGATGCGCAAGGGCAGCATCCGGTCCGGAACCGCAGGGGCGACCATAACGCGGCTGTTGGGCAGGTCCGGGTCGAGCCGCAGCAGCGACCGCACGACGAGCCAGGGTGCGGCGGCCGCCCATGCCTGGGGCGAGCACGAGGTCGGATACGCGACGGGCACCGACAACTCAGTGCGGTCGAACCCGCAGAACAGCTCCGGCAGCCTGCCGCCTCCGTGCACGGCGGCGTCGAGCAGGCCCAGGCCCACCTCCTGCGCCTCCTCGACGAACCCGTAGCGCATGAGCCCGGCCACCGCGACCGCCGTGTCGTGCGGCCAGACGGACCCGTTGTGGTAGCTCATGGGGTTGTAGGCGCCCATGGTGCTGGCCAGCGTGCGCAGCCCGAAGCCCGTCCACATCGGAGGCGCGAGCATGTGTGCGGCCACGGCCGCGGCCTTGTCGTCGTCGATGATCCCGCTCCACAGGCAATGGCCCATGTTCGAGGCCAGTGCGTCGAGTGGACGCTTGTCCGCGTCCAGCCCCACCGCGAACCACTTCCGGTCCGGGAGCCAGAAGCGGTCGTTGAAGGCCGCCTTGAGGGCAGCGGCGCGCTCGACATACGTCACAGCGGTCGCCGGGTCGCCGAGCGCGGTCGCGATCGCGGCGCGCGCCCGGTACGCGGCGTAGACGTAGGCCTGCACCTCGGCCAGCGCGATCGGGGGGACCGCGAGCCGGCCCGCCGCGTCGTTGACACCGTCGAAGGAGTCCTTCCAGCCCTGGTTGGCCAGCCCCCGTTCGGTCGACCGCCGGTACTCGACGAAGCCGTCACCATCGAGGTCGCCGTACTCGCGCACCCAGGCCAACGCGCGGTCGGCCGCGGGCAGTAGGGCTCGAACCTCGACGCCGGGCAGGCCCCAGCGGTGCAGCTCACCGAGCAGGGCGACGAAGAGTGGGGTGGCGTCCGCCGTTCCGTAGTACGCCCGGCCGCCGCCGAGCGCCATGGCCGCCTCCCGCCCGAACCGCACCTCGTGCAGGATCCGTCCCGGCTGCTCCTCGGTGAGCGGATCCTCCTTCACGCCCTGGAACCGGGCCAACGTCTGCAGCGTGCCCAGGGCGAGGCGCTGATCGACCGGCAGCGCCATCCAGCTGGTGAGCAGCGAGTCGCGCCCGAACAGCGCCATGAACCACGGCGCGCCCGCGGCGACCGCCCGGCGCCCCGGGTGGTCCGGGTCGTCGATCTGCAGCGCGCCGAGGTCCCGGATGCTGACTCGCAGCGTCGCCGCAAGGCCGGCATCGGGCGTCGAGACGATGGGGGCGGCCGTCCGCCACGCGCGCAGCCTCCGGGCCGGCGTGGCGTCCTCGACGTTCTCGCCGCACCGGTAGCGCGGCGGGATGTGTTGAGATCCGATCGACGCCCGTACCGAGAGGCAGGCCGACCACTCACCGCGGGCGGGCACCGCGGTCCGGTAGCTCACGAGGCCGGCCGCCAGGACCGCCTCGCCCGACGCGGTGACGGTCATCGAGCGACCGCTGCCGCCGACGGTGCAGCGGTAGGTCATCAGATCCGGTCCCACCTCGACGTCCACGATCTGGTCCACGACCTGGTCCGGGGCCGGGCGGCCATGCTTGACCTGGAACAGGTCGGCGAAGTCGGCGTCGACGGCCAGTGCGACCACCACGTGTGCGGCGTCACGGCCGACGTTGCGCAGCACGAGGTCCTCCCGCAGGCCGTCGCCGACGTACCGGGTCCGCCTTACCAGCAGTGTGCTGTCGGCGTGCCCGCGGCGCGGCGGGGTGCGGGCGATGAAGGTGGCCTGGTTGCTGTCGTCCTCGATGGTGGTGAGCGGCTCGACGTCGGCTCCGTCCACGGTGAGGCGCCAGACCGAGAGGATGCGGGTGTCCGCGACGAACAGCCCGTGCGTCCGCTCGGGCAGCACGTCCCCGCTCGACGACGACACGCAGAAGGTGGACCCCTCGATGAGGGTGATCGCTTCGCCTCCGGTGTGCACGGGCGGCCCGCTGCCGGACGCCCAGGCCGAGGTCATCGGTAACGCCTCCTGACCGCACGTCGGAGCCATACTGCTGTGTACGGGCTCCGAGAACAGCAGTATGGCTCCGAAGTGCGGATGGCTCGGTGACGCCGTCGCTCAGGGCCTGATCTCGAAGGCCAGGTTGAACGGGCTCTCCGCCACCCGGCGGAAGCGGGTGAACCCGGCCTCGGTCGCGATCTGCCGGATCGCGGCCTCTCCCGCCTGCGCGCCGAGCGCATAGCCGCCCGGCTGGGACAGGGCGTTGGGCACGCAGAGGAACGTGGACCCGTTGTAGTACAGCCTGCCGACGGGGTTGAGGTTGCCCGCGACGTCGTCGGCCGCGTTCGGTTCCACGAGCAGCCAGGTGCCGTCGTCGGCAAGCGCCTGCCGCACCTGGCGCGCTGCCGCGACCGGGTCGCCCATGTCGTGCAGGGCGTCGAACGTCGTCACGAGGTCGTACCCGGTGCCCGTGAAGGTCTGCGCGCTGGCCACCTCGAACGTGAGGCGGTCCGCCACGCCCGCATCGGCGGCCTTCTTGCGCGCGAGCGCGATCGACTCGGTGTGGTAGTCCGAGCCGACGACGACGCCCGTCGGGAATGCCTCGGCGATCAGCACGGAGCTGGACCCGAGGCCACAGCCGACGTCGGCGACCCGCCCCCCGGCGCGGAGCTTCTCCTCCACCCCGGCCAGCGCCGGGATCCAGTTCGGAACCAGCTCGGCCACGTAGCCGGGCCGGTAGAACGCGTCGCAGCCGACGAATACGTCCTCGTCGTGCTCGTGCCAGGCAATTCCGGCGCCGGTGCGGAACGCCTCGGTCAGCCTCGGCTCCCCGCGCAGGTAACCCAGCACGATGAGGGCCGACGCGGAGAGGTTCGGCCCGGTCGGGTCCGCCAGACAGAACTCCTGCTCGTCTGTCAGCGAGAACTGGTCGGTGGCCGCGTCATAGGCCACGTACCCGCCCGCGGCCTGGCCCCGCAGCCATTCGGTCAGATAGCGAATGTGGTAGCCGGTGCGTTCGGCGAACTGCTCGGCTGTCGCCGGACCCTCCGCGAGCGAGGTGTAGAGGCCGAGCCGGTTGCCGATGGCCATCAGCCCGGCGCCGCCCGCCGCGCCCATGTCGGCGACGAAGTGGCCGAGGAACTCGTCGAGCTTGGTGCGATCCATCCTTCTTCTCCCTGTCCGTCCTTCCGGCGCGTGCCGGTGATGACAGCCAGGGTCGATCGCGGGGTTGTCAGCGATCTTGCACGCGCTTTCTCCGCGCTGACACCATCTGTGCGGTAGGGGGTGAACCGATGCCAGCAGTCGACGGGACCGCGCGGGTGCGGGTGGAGGTGCTCGGACCCCTGCGGCTGGTCGTCAACGGCGGGGCGGTCGAGGTGCCCGGTCCCAAACGGCGGGCCGTGCTCGCGCTGCTGGCGCTCGCCGAAGGACGGCCGGTCCCCGTCGACCGGCTCGTGGACGCGCTGTGGCCGACGGAGATGCCTGACTCGGCGCGCCAGGCCCTGCACACCCACGTGTCCCGGCTCCGCGCGCACCTCGGGGTCGCCGCGACCCGCCTCCAGACCCGGCAGGACGGGTACCGCCTCGACCTCGACCCCGCGGACCTCGACGTGACGCAGGCGCGGGGCCTGCTCGCCACCGCGCGCACCCGCGCGCAGCGCGATCCGGCCTGGGCACTGCCGCTGCTGCGGGAGGCGCATGCGCTGTGGCGCGGGCCGGTCCTCGCCGATCTGACCGACGTCGAGGCGATCGCCACTGCCGTGGAGGGGTGCGCGCAGCTCCACCGGGACATCACGGACGCGCTGATCGGCTGCGCGATCGACGCCGGGGAGGCCTCGTCCGTGGCCGGCCTGGCCGCCGACGCCCACTCGGCTGACCCGCTGCGCGAACCTGCCGTCCTGCTCCTGATGCGCGTGCTGGCGGCCACGGGCCGGGCCCCCGAGGCGCTCCGGACCGGGCGTACGTACCGCACGCGGCTCGCCGAGGAGACCGGTTTGGACCCGTCCCCGGCGCTCGCTCAGCTGGAACGCGACGTCGCCGCGGGCGCCGCCGGCGCGGGCCCGGTTGCACCCGCCGGCCCGGCCTGGCCGACCACCCGGCTCATCGGTCGTCAGGCCGAGGTCGCAGCGCTGCACCGGCTGCTCGCGGCCGAGCGGCTGGTCACGCTCGTCGGACCGGGCGGCGTGGGCAAGACCCGGGTCGCCCTGGACGTCGCCCGTTCCGGCGAGGCGTCCACCGTGCTGTTGCTCGCCCCCGTCACCGACCCCGCCGCGATCCCGCACGCGCTGGCGGCGGCCCTGAACCTGAACGTCGTGCAGGGCGACGTCCTGACCGCCTGCCTCGCCGTGCTCGGCGACGACCCCGGGCTCCTGGTCGTCGACAATTGCGAACACCTCCTCGGCGCGGTCCGCGACACCGTCGGCACGATCCTGGCCGCGTGCCCCCGGCTGACCGTGCTGACCACGAGCCGCGAACCGCTCGGGCTGGCCGCCGAGCACGCGTTCCGGCTGGCCCCGCTCCCGCTGCCCGATGCCGCCGACGAGGGCGACCTCGCGCACGTTGCCTCGGTTGCGGTCTTCCTCGACCGCGCTGCGCGGGTGCGGCCGGGGCACCGGGCGACGCCGGGCGAGCTCCGGACCGTCGCCGACATCGTTCGACAGCTCGACGGCATGCCGCTGGCCATCGAGCTGGCCGCGCGCCGGCTGTCCACGTTCTCCCTCGTCGACCTGCAGGCGCGGCTGCACCGCGCGCTCGACCTGCTCGGCGACGGACGAGCCAGCACCGACACCCGGCACCGGACGCTGCGCGCGACCGTCGAGTGGTCCTACCAGCTCCTGTCCTCGGACCAGCAACGGTTGTTCCGGCACCTGGCGGTGTTCGCCGACGGCGTCGATCTGGACGGGGCCGAGCACGCCGCATCGGGCCTGTGCCTGCGCGACGACCCCGGCATCGCGCTCGCGCGGCTCGTGGACGCATCCATGATCGAGGCCGACTTCACGGGCGGCAGCACGCGGTATCGGATGCTCGAGACGCTGCGCGCGTTCGGGTTGGACCGGCTCGCGGCGGCCGGCGAGACCGACGAGGCGGCAGAGCGCATGCTGCAGTGGGCGGTCGAGCTGACCGACTGGAACGCCGTGACGTTGCGGACGGAGCTGGAACCCGACGCGGACCGGGTCCTGCGCCGCGAGGTGGCGAACCTCCGTGCCGCGTGGCAGATCGCCCGCGGCCGCGGCGCATTCGACGAGGCGGCTGCTCTGATCACCGCGCTCTTTGCGGGCATCGGCCACCGCGACCTCATCGAGATCCGGGGCTGGGCGGAAGACCTGGCCGACGAGTTCCTCCGCAAACCTGTGCTCGCGGCCCATCCTCGCGCGGCCGGTGTACTGGGGACGGCAGCCGAAGCGGCGTACCAGCGGGGCGACTACGCGCGCGCGGAGTGGTTGGCGCGTACCGGACTGGACCGGGCGACCGACGACCTAGGGCATCTGTACTGCCTGTACCCGCTGTCGGTGGCCGAGCTGGCCCGCGGTGCGCACGCCGATGTGGTCGAGCACGCGCTCGCCGCAGCCCGGCTCACGACCTCGCCGAGCGAGACCGTGGGCATCGCCGCCCTGGCGACGGCGTACATGGGCGACCTCGACCGGGCACGGGATCTCAACCGACGCGCGCTCGCTGCGGTGGCCTCCTTCTCCGACGATGCGTGGAGCTCGTACGTCCAGGGAGAGATCGAGAGCGCGGCCGGCCGGCGCGACCTGGCCGAGCGGCACTACCGGCACGCGGTCGACCGCGCACGCCGTGCCGGGGCGACGTTCCTCGTCGGCGTCGCCATGGTGGGCTTGCAGGCCGAGCTGAGTCGTGCCGGCTGCGTCGACGACGCCCTCCGCGGCTACCGCGAGGTCATCGGCTGAGTCGTGCCGGCTGCGTCGACGACGCCCTCCGCGGCTACCGCGAGGTCATCGACTACTTCGCCCGCACCGGCAACTGGACCCACCAGTGGACGACGATCCGCAACCTCGCGGACCTGCTGCGCCGGCTCGACGACGCCGAGCCGGCCGCCCTGCTCGACGCCGCCGCGGACCGGGCGCCGGATGCACCCACCGTCACCAGTCACTCCACTGACGGATCTCCGCCTCGCTCCGCAGCGGCATCGATCCACAAGACACGCGTTGGTCGGGTCGACGGTGCCCCGATTCCGTCAGCCGGCCCCGACGCCGGGGCCCTCGGCCGCGCCGAGGTCCTCGACACCGCCCGGCGCGCCATCGCCCGCCATCTCGGGTCATGACGCCGGTACGGTGCCCCGGTCGACGAACCAC
>JAQSWF010000081.1 GCA_029266775.1 Pseudonocardia sp. | reverse complement strand
CTTCCCGCCAGAGCACCGGTCGATCCTAGGTCTCGCCGGTCCCCGTGCTCCCGGCGTCTGTGATCCCTTGCTCCCACCGCCTGTAAACCTTTACAGTAATCGACATGCCGACCGTGCATGACGTCGCCCGCGAGGCCGGCGTCTCGATTGCCACGGTCTCGCGCGTGTTCGGCAGGCCAGAGGTCGTCGCGGCCGTTACCCGTCAGCGGGTGCGGTCGGCGGCCGAGACCCTCGGCTACTCGCCCAACGCCACAGCCCAGGCCTTGCAGCGCGGACGCACCGGCCACCTCGGGCTCCTGGTGCACGACCTCGCCAACCCGTTCTTCGCCACGATCGTGAAGGCCGCTCAGCTCGAGGCGCGCCGACACGGGCTCGCGTTGCTGTGCGCCGACTACGGCGACTTCCCCACAGACGAGCTCGCGCTCGCCCGCGACATGGCCCGCCAGGTCGACGGGTTGCTGCTCTACTCGAGCCGGCCTCCGGCCAACCTGGCCGAGCTGGCCGACGTCGGGCCGGCGGTCCTGATCGACACCCCGGCCGACGGCGTGCCCTCCGTGCTGATGTCGACCGCCGAGGGCATCGCCCAGGCCGTCGACCACCTCGCCGCGCTCGGTCACCGCGGCCTGACCTACGTCGACGGCGCGCCCGACACCATGTTCTCCAGCCTCGACCGTCGTCGGCATCTCGAGGGCGCCTGCCGGCGACGAGGGGTCGCCCTCACCGTCGTCGGTCCCTACCTGCCGACGTTCGAGTCCGGCGTGCGGGCGGCCGACCTGGTCGTCGCGCAGGAGGCCACTGCCGTCGTCGCGTTCAGCGACCAGATGGCGCTCGGCGTCCTGCGCCGCCTCGGTGAGCGCGGCGTGCGGGTAGGCGCGGACGTCAGCGTTGTCGGGGTCGATGACATCTGGATCGCGGCGCAGGTCACCCCGGCCCTGACCACGATCCGCATGCCGTGCACGGCCGCCGGCGCGGCAGCCGCACGCCTGCTGGTCGGGCGAATCGAGGGTGACGCCGAGGCCACGACCGTCACGCTGCCCACCGAACTGATCGTCCGGTCGAGCACCGGACCCGTACCCGGAGGAACACGATGACCACGACGACCCGCCGGCCACTGGGCGTGGCCGTGGCCGGCTTCGGCTGGATGGGCCGGGTGCACGCCGAGGCGTACACACGTGTCCTGCACCACTTCCCGCAGCTGCCCCTTGCCCCCGAGCTGGTGGCGGTGGCCGACGACGTCCCCGGCCGCGCGGACGAGGCGGCCGGCCAGTTCGGGTTCACCACCGCCACCCGAGACTGGCGGGAGCTCGCCGCCGACCCGCGGGTGGCGGCCGTCAGCATCGCGGCACCCAACTTCCTGCACCGCGAGATCGGCGTCGCGCTGGCCCGCGCGGGCAAACACATCTGGATCGAGAAGCCGGTGGGCCTCACCGCGGACGATGCCCGGGCCGTCGCCGACGCGGTGAAGGCGGCCGGGGTCCATGGCGCCGTCGGCTTCAACTACCGCAACGCCCCGGCCGTCGCCGCCGCGCGGGAGATGATCGCGGCCGGCGAGCTGGGCAAGGTGACCCACGTCCGGTTCCGGCTGTTCAGTGACTACGCCGCGCACCCCGAGGGCGCGCTGAGCTGGCGCTTCGAGCGCGAGCGCGGTGGCAGCGGGGTGCTGGGCGACCTGGCGGCGCACGGCGTCGACCTCGCCCGGTACCTGCTCGGGGAGATCGACTCGCTCGTCGCCGACACGGCGATCTTCCTGGCCGAACGCGCACGGCCGACCGGCGCGACGGCGGGACACACCCGCGCGAGCGGCGGCGAGCTCGGCCCGGTCGAGAACGAGGACTACGTGACCAGCCTGCTGCGGTTCGCGTCGGGCGCGCGGGGGGTGCTCGAGGCGAGCCGGGTGTCGGTCGGCGAGCAGAACAACTACGGCTTCGAGGTCCACGGCACGAAGGGCGCGGTGTTCTGGGACTTCCGGCGCATGAACGAGCTCGGGGTGAGCACCGGAACGGCATACCAGGACCAGGCGGTCAGCACCGTGTTCGTCGGGCCGACACACGGCTTCTACGCGGCGTTCCAGCCGGGCGCGGCGACCGCGATGGGCTACGACGACCTCAAGGTGGTCGAGGCGTACCAGTTCCTGCGATCGATCGCGGAGGGCACCGCACACGGCACGACGCTGGACGACGCGGTGCGCAGCGCGGAGGCCCTGGACGCGATGGCGCGGTCGGTGGAGACCGGCGGCTGGGTGGCGGTCGGGGCCGGAGCGCCGCCCCCGACCGAGCGAAAGCGGCATCGGCAAAGGTAGACGTTGCCAACGCCGCTTTCGCTCGGTCACGCGTCGCGGCCACCGCCGCCGATCGGCTACTCCAGGCCCGCGTCCAGCGTGATCGTCGTGCCGGTGAGCGCCTTGCTGACCGGGCACCCGTCCTTCGCCGCCTGGGCCGCCTTCTCGAAGCCGGCAGCGTCCAGGCCCTCGACGTCACCCCGGACGGTCAACGTGATGCCGGTGATCCGGAAGCCCCCGGCCTTGTCCGGCCCCAGCGAGACGTCGGCGGACACGTCCAGCGACTGCGGGGTGCCGCCGGCCTCGGCGATGTTGGCCGAGAGCTGCATCGCGTAGCAGGCAGAGTGCGCCGCAGCGATCAGCTCCTCGGGGCTGGTGGTGCCGTCGGCGTCGTCCGCCGCACGCTTGGGGAAGCTGACGTCGAACGTGCCGACCCCGCTGCTGCTGAGCTCGGTCTGGCCCGAACCCTCTTGGAGCGAGCCGTTCCATGCGGTACGGGCGGTACGAGTGGGCATGTGCTGACCTCCGTTGTCGTGTGCCTGGAACCTGTCCGGGCAGCATCGCAGTGTGGTACCCGGGTCGACAGGCCAACGAACGGCCCCGCACCGAAGGGTCAGGGCGGCGCACGTCAAGCCGGCCGACGTGGCCCCGTAGGATCGCGTCGTCGCGACACGGCCGGCGTCCCGCCGCCGGGCACTCTAGGACCCGGGCGATCAGCAGGGAGTAGCGATGCGAGAGACCGACGCCGGTCCCGGCGCGTCCGATCCCGCCCGACCGGCAGCCGCGATCGTGCTGGCCGCAGGCGAAGGCACACGGATGCGCTCGGCCCTGCCCAAGGTGCTGCACGAGATCGGCGGTGCGACGCTGCTCGGGCATGCCGTCGCTGCGGTAGCCGCGCTGCGGCCGGTGCACCTCGTCGTGGTCGTCGGGCACGGGCGGGAGCGGGTCGGCGCCGAGATCGCCGCGCTGGGTGAGCGCCTCGGCCACGACGTGGTGCCCGCCGTGCAGCACGAGCAGCTCGGCACCGGGCACGCCGTCCGCTGTGGGCTTGACGCGCTGCCGTCCGACCTGACCGGCCCCGTGCTCGTCACCTACGGCGACGTCCCCCTCCTGGAGTCCGGGACGCTCACCGCCCTGCTCGACGAGCACGTCGCCGCCGGCGCTGCGGTCACCCTGCTCTCCGGTGAGCCGGCCGACCCCACGGGCTACGGCCGGGTTGTCCGTGATGGCGTCGGCGACGTGGTCGGCGTCGTCGAACACCGCGACGCCACCGCCGAGCAGCGCGCGGTCCGCGAGGTCAACAGCGGGGTGTATGCGTTCGACGCCGCGTTCCTCGCCGCGGGTCTCGCGGAGCTCAAGGACCACAACAGCCAGGGCGAGCTCTACCTGACCGACCTGGTGGGCGCCGCGGTCGCCGCAGGTCGGTCCGTCGGTGGTGTGCGCTGTCCGGATGCCTGGCAGGTCGAGGGCGTCAACGACCGCATACAGCTGGCCGAGGTCCGCGCCGAGCTCAACCGGCGCCTGCTGCGGCGATGGATGCTGGCGGGGGTCACGGTGGTCGACCCCGCCTCGACCTGGGTCGACGTCAGCGTCCGGCTCGGCACGGACGTCGTGCTGCATCCGAGCACCCAGCTGCACGGAGCCACCACCGTGGACGACGGGGCGCAGGTCGGCCCGGACACCACGCTCACCGACTGCAGGATCGGCGCGAACGCCCGGGTGAGCCGCACCCACGGCGGCGGCGCGGACATCGGCCCGGACGCCGACGTGGGTCCCTTCGCCTACCTCCGTCCCGGTGCCCGGCTCGGCGCGCGCGGCAAGATCGGGACGTTCGTCGAGGTCAAGAACGCAGACATCGGCGCAGGCAGCAAGGTTCCTCATTTGACCTATGTGGGCGATGCCACGATCGGCGAGCAGTCCAACATCGGCGCCTCGTCCGTGTTCGTCAACTACGATGGCGTGCGCAAGCACCGCACTGTCGTCGGTTCGCACGTGCGCACCGGCTCGGACACGATGTTCATTGCTCCGCTGCACGTGGGCGACGGCGCCTACACAGGTGCCGGGACGGTCTTGCGCCATGACGTCCCGGCCGGAGCGCTGGCGGTGTCGGGCGGACCACAGCGCACCATCGAGGGCTGGGTCGAGAAGAACCGGCCCGGCACACCGGCGGCGCAGGCCGCCGGTCGCCACCGCTCCGCCGGCAGCGGCTCCCCCGACAGTGACGACCGTGGAGACGAACGCGGAGGCCGCGATCGATGAGTGTCATGTCCGCCACCCCGAAGAAGAACCTGATGCTCTTCTCGGGCCGCGCGCACCCCGAGTTGGCCGAGCAGGTCGCCAAAGCCCTCGACGTGACGATCACGCCCCAGTCGGCGTACTCCTTCGCCAACGGCGAGATCTTCGTCCGGTTCGAGGAGTCCGTGCGCGGCTGTGATGCGTTCGTGCTGCAGGCGCACTCGGCGCCGATCAACGACCAGATCATGGAACAGCTGATCATGGTCGACGCGCTGAAGCGGGCGTCGGCCAAGCGGATCACGGTGGTCATGCCGTTCTGGGGCTACTCGCGCCAGGACAAGAAGCATCGCGGCCGCGAGCCCATCTCGGCGCGGTTGATGGCCGACCTGTTCAAGACCGCGGGCGCGAACCGGATCATGACCGTCGACCTGCACACCTCGCAGATCCAGGGCTTCTTCGACGGTCCGGTGGACCACCTGTTCGCGCTGCCGGTGCTCGCCGAGCACATCAAGCGCACTTACCCCAGCAAGCCGCTCACGGTCGTCTCGCCGGACTCGGGCCGGGTGCGCCTGGCAGAGCGCTGGACGGACGCCCTCGGTGGCACCTCGCTGGCGTTCGTGCACAAGACGCGCGATCCGCGCCGGCCGAACGAGGCGGTGGCGAACCGCGTCGTCGGCGAGATCGAGGGACGAATGTGCGTGGTCATCGACGACATGATCGACACTGGGACCACGGTTGCCAACACGGTCGAGATCCTGCTCCGGGACGGGGCGTCGGACGTCGTCGTCGCCGCGACCCACGGGATCCTTTCCGGCTCGGCGCCCGAGAAGCTGGCGAACTCCGGCGCGTGCGAGGTGGTGTTCACCGACACCCTGCCGATTCCGGATGAGAAGCGGTTTCCGCAGATGACGGTGCTGCCGATCGCACCGCTTCTGGCCGAGGCCATCCTGCAGGTGTTCGAGGATGGTTCGGTGACGAAGCTGTTTGACGGCGACGCGTAGCTCGGCGCCGATTCTCCAGACGGCTGGTCGGCCGCGGCCCCGCCATCCGGCGGAAGCCGCGGCCGTTCCTCATCCGCGACTGAACTTGCTGCGGACCCTTCCGGCCGCAACGCGCACGGTGTCGACGCCACGGCCCGCTGCCGGGCCGAGGTCGTGGCGGTCGAGAACGGCGAAGATGTGCGGCCGCCGGTACGGCTCGAGGAAGTCGGCCAGCGAGTAGCCAGGACGTCGCAGATAGTGACGCACGTTCTGCACGTCGCGCGTGACGTCCACCCAGTAGATTCCGCTCTGGTAGTCGCCCTGCTCCGGAACGTGGCCGCCGACCAGATGCTGGTACTGCAACCACGGGAAGTTGACGCCGCAGCGCGTCGCCAGCAACGACGACAAGTTGTGGCGGCCGTTGACCTCCATCAGCTTGTACTCGCCGTCCCGCGGATCCCGCTTGAACTCGGTGCACGAGTAGCCCGAGAACTTCGCGGCGCGCAGCATGCGGCGCCCGTACTCCACGACCTCGGGGATCCACTCGCTGCGCACCACCGACGGGGATCCGGTGTCGGGAGGCGAGTTCCGCAGTTTTCGCGAGGTGAACTCGACGAGCGGTTCGCCGTTCCAGAAGTACGAGTTGTAGACGGCACCGCACAGTTCGTCGCCGGGGATGAGCTCCTGGAGCACCACCTCGAGCGACAGCGACCGGGCAACCGAGTAGGCGCGTATGGCCTGCTCAGGGTGGTCGACCTGCGTCCACTTCTCGCCGACGAGCTGCCGGTAGAGGTGGCTGAGCGCCGGCTTGAGCACCGCGGGAAACGTCAGCGACGTGCAGAGCTCGCGAACCTCGTCTTCGTTCTCCGGCGCGTACGTCGCGGGCGAGGGCACGCCGGCCGAGCGAGCCAGCGCGAACGTCTTCACCTTGTTGAGCAGGACGTCGGTGGTCTCTCCGTCCATCGTCGCCACGATGAGCCCGGCGTCTTCCAGGATCAGTTTGCTGCGGGCGATGGGCCCCAGCGCGGAATCTGCGGCGGGCACCAGCAGGGAGTACGGGTGGCGGCGGGAGGCCTCCAGCAGAACCTCGACGAACCCTGCTTCATCCTTGTCCGGGATGCGGGGCGCGCAGAACGTCCCGCACATATCGGGACTTCGTGGCGATGTCCCGGTTGTCGTAGCTCACGACGACGACGGGAACGCCCTTCCGGCCGAGGCCCCGAACAACGCCGAGCGCATGTGTCGACCCTGAAACCACGATTGTGGTGGTCATCGCTGCCCGGGCCTCCTCGGGGAGCGCGCTAGCGCCCGTAGGATCGGTCGCAAGACGTGCCGTTGCACGGGGAGACGGTGCGGCAACCGCCGGTTCCGGGCGCGGGTCTTGCGGTGAAACAATGGGGAACTGCAGGGCCATCGAGCTCCGATCGGTCTCGCGGGTACCGAAGCGTATCGCCGTAACTACCCAACGCGTTACATCCGAAACCGGATATCGGCCAGCGAGACGCACCCGGCGCCGGGCGGACATTGTGGCCGCGTATATACGGACAATTCCGGCAGCGGTGGATGGCGCTCGGGCCGACAATTCATGGATGCTGCAACAACGGCTGTCGACCCGCCGGCACGGGCTGCCGCGACCACCACGTAGACTGGTTGCTCTGCGGCGAGGGCGGGTCGGACGTGCGGCCTGCCGTGATCGACGTGGCCGGTCCCTCCGGTCTGTCGTCGCGCCGGCATCAGCGAGACCGAGGAGTGCCACGATGGCCGAGGACCGTATCGACGCGGAGACCCGGACGGAGTTCGGCAAGGGTGCGGCCCGCCGCACCCGGCGCGCCGGCAGAATTCCCGCCGTGCTGTACGGGCACGGCACCGACCCGCAGCACCTGTCGCTGCCCTCGCGAGAGTTCGCCCGGGTGATCCGCGAGCAGGGACGCAACGCCGTGGTCACCCTGAACATCGCCGGGCGTCCCCAGCTCGCGCTCACCAAGACGGTGGTCACCCACCCCATCCGTCCCTACATCGAGCACGTGGACCTGCTCGTCGTGCAGCGCGGCGAGAAGGTGACGGTCGAGGTGCGGGTGCTCGTGACGGGCGACGCCGTCCCCGGCGCGCTCGTCACCCAGGAGCTCAACACGCTCGAGGTGGAGGCGGACGCGCTGAACATCCCGGAGCACGTCGAGGTGTCCGTGGACGGCGTGCAGCCGGGGACGCAGATCACGGCAGGTGCCGTGCCGCTGCCGGAGGGCGCCGACCTGAAGACGGTCCCCGATGCGCTGGTGGTCCACGTCATCGCGGCGCCGAGCGAGGCGCAGATGGACTCGGAGATCGACACCGAGGGCGCGGGCGTCGTCGAGGAGCCGCCGCAGACGGCCGACGACGAGGGCTGAGCCATGGCGCCGGCGACGGACAGGGCGCTGGTCGTCGGACTGGGCAATCCGGGGCCGGAGTACGCCGAGACCCGGCACAACGTGGGTGCGCGCGTCGCCGAGCTGCTGGCCGATCGCGTCGGCGGCCGGTTCTCACGGCACAAGGCACAGGCCGACGTACTGGAAGGGCGGCTGGCCGGGCGGCCTGTCGTGCTCGCCCGGCCGCGCACGTACATGAACGTCACCGGCGGCCCGGTGGCCGGGCTGCTGCGTTACTACTCCGTCGATCCTGCGGACCTGGTCGTGGTCCACGACGACCTCGACCTCCCGTTCGGCGTGGTGCGCCTCAAGCGCGGCGGGGGCGAGGGCGGCCACAACGGCCTGCGCTCGATCAGCGCGTCGATCGGCACGAAGGACTACCTGCGCGTCCGGTTCGGCATCGGTCGCCCGCCCGGCCGTCAGGACCCGGCGGACTTCGTGCTGAAGCGGTTCTCGGCGACGGAGCGCAAGGAGGTCGAGTTCGCGGTGGATCTCGCGGCGGACGCCGTGGAGGCGCTGTTGCTGGACGGGCTGGAGCCGGCGCAGAACCGGTTCCACGCGCTCTCGGGTTGACGCCGCGGGGTCCCGCTCGCGGCGCCGGCAAGCGCAGCGATCGGCCGCCCCGATGGAGCGAACGTCGAGTTGGGTGCGTTCAACGCACCGAAAGCCGCGTTCGCTCCATCCGGAGCGGGCGTCGGAGCAGGCGTGGGCCCGGGCCGGCGGCGGTCAGCTTCGGGAGGCTCGGTCTCAGCTTCGGGAGGCTCGGTCAGCTTCGCGAGGCTCGGTCAGCTTCGCGAGGCGAGGAGCGCAGCGGTCGCGGCGCGGCGCAGCTTGCCGGACGGCGTCTTCGGCAGGCTCCCTGGCCCGAGCACCACGACCTGTGCCGGGCGCACCCCGACGGCCGACACCACGCGCGACGTCACGTCCTTGGCGATCTCCCGCACCGCCTCGGGCTCGGCCGCACGTCGCGACTCGACCGCCACAAGGAATGACTCCCGGTGCCGCTGGCCGTCGGCCTCCAGACGCACGGCGACGGCGTTGCCCGCGCGCACCCCGTCCGCCCCTGAGGCGGCCCGCTCGATGTCCGTGGGGTAGATGTTGCGCCCGCCCATGATGATCACATCCTTGCGACGGCCGCAGACGACGACGGAGCCCTCGGCGAGGTACCCCTCGTCGCCCGTGTCGAGCCAGCCGTCGGCATCCTGCGCGGGCACCGGACCGTCGACGGTCAGGTAGCCGGGCGTCACGGAGTCGCCGCACAGGTGCAGCAGGCCGACCTCGCGCTCCCCTCGCACCGCGCCGTCGTCGTCGACGACCTTGACCTCGATGCCCGGCAGCGGCGGCCCGAGGAGCGGGAACCGGCGCGTCCCGCCCGGGTCGCCGTCACCGGCCGGGACGGCGCGGCGGTGCTCCTCCAGCTCGCGCGCGTCGATCCGGTCGACCTGCAGCCCGGTGTCGACGGGCGCGAAGGACACGCCGAGCGCCGTCTCGGCCATGCCGTACGCGCACACCACCGCCTCGGGGCGCAGCCCGAAGCGGGCGCCGGCGGCGGTGAACGCGGCGACGGCATCCGGGTCGATCGGCTCGGCGCCGTTGAGGGCGAACCGCAGCGACGACAGGTCGAGCGCCCCGTCGTCGGCCCGGCCGAGCTGGCGGGCCAGCACGGCGTAGGCGAAGTTGGGCGCGGCGGTGGCAGTGCCGCGGTAGCGAGAGATGAGCTCGGCCCAGATCAGCGGCCGGCCGAGGAAGTCGGTCGGCGTAACGCTGACGAGCTCGATGCCCGTGGCCATGGGGATGGTCAGGAAGCCGACCATTCCCATGTCGTGGAACAGCGGGAGCCACGAGATCATCACGTCGTCGGCGGTGTCGAGCCGGGCGGCCTCGGTCATCGCGCCGATGTTGGCGTGCAGGTTGCGGTGGGTGATGCGCACGGCCTTCGGCTCGGCGGTCGAGCCGCTGGTCAGCTGCAGCAGGGCGGTGTCGTCCTCGCTCGCGGCGTCGGCGGTCGGCTCGATCGGGCTGCCGTTCAGGTCGTCGAGCAGCCGGTACGAGATGCCGCGCTCGGCCAGTACGGGAGCCAGCCCATCGAACGGCGGGCCCAGCAGCACCAGCTGTGCGTTGATCATCTTGAGCACACCGACGGTCTGCTCCGCCCACCCGGCGAGGTCCGTGCGCGCGGTGGGCTGGTGCAGCATCGTGACGCTGCCGCCGACCAGCCAGACCGCCTGCACGGCCGGCGCGATCGAGCCCGGCTCGCCGGCCAGCACACCCACCGCCGACCCACGACTCAGCCCGGCGTCGGTCAGCGCGCCTGCGGCCCGACGAGCCACGTCGTGGATTTCGGGCCAGGTGCGCCGGACCGGCGTCCGCGGTTCCCCGGTGGTCATGCCGTGCGGCGACCCGGCCGCGGTGGCCAGCAGCGTCGTCAGGAACCGGGACATGCCGCCGAGCCTACGTCCCCACATCGGCCCGCGAGTTGTCCATCTGGACGCGGCGAATCGTGCACTTCGGGACGTTGGGGTACGAGGCGATGCGTAGCATCGGCCGCGTGTCGGACCTGCGCAGACGTCTTCCCGCCGCCGTGACCGCCGCGCTGCCCGCGGCCCGGGACGACCTCGAACGCCTCGTCCGGATCCCGAGCATCTGGGCCGATCCCGCGCACGCCGCCGACACCCGCCGCAGCGCCGAGGACGTCGCCGAGCTGGCTCGCGACGCCGGCGGCCGGGACGTGCGGATCCTGGCCGCGGGCGGCGGGCCGGCGGTCGTCGCGCACTGGCCCGCTCCGCCCGGCGCACCGACGGTGCTCCTCTACGCCCACCACGACGTCCAGCCGACCGGCGGTGACGACCTCTGGACCTCGCCGCCGTTCGAGCCCACCGAGCGCGACGGCCGCCTGTACGGGCGCGGTGCCGCGGACGACAAGGCCGGCGTCATGACCCACCTCGCCGTGCTGCGGGCCTATGCGGGCCGTCCGCCGGTCGGCGTCACGCTGTTCGTCGAGGGCGAGGAGGAGTCGGGCTCCCCCACGCTCACCGCTCTGCTCGACGAGCACCGTGAAGCGCTGACCTGCGACGTCATCGTGATCGCCGACTCGGCCAATCCGGCCGTCGACGTCCCGGGGCTGACGACGAGCCTGCGCGGCCTCGTCGACCTGACGGTCGAGGTGGCGATGCTCGAGCGGCCGGCGCACTCGGGGGTGTTCGGCGGTCCGGTCGGCGACGCCCTCACCGCCCTCTGCCGCACCCTCGCGTCGTTGCACGACGAGCGCGGCGACGTCGCCGTTTCCGGGCTGGTGCAGGGGCGAAGCGACGCGCCGCCCGACCCGGACGAGAGCACCTACCGGTCCGACGCCGGCCTGCTGCCCGGCGTCACGCTGATCGGCACCGGGTCGATCGCCGAGCGTTCGTATCAGAAACCGGCCGTGGCGGTGCTGGGCATCGACGCCCCCCGCACCGACGATGTGGCGAACGTCCTGCTCCCCCGCGCTCGTGCCGTTGTGAGCTTGCGGCTCGCACCGGGCGACGACGTCGTCAAGGCACAGCGGGCCCTGACGGAGCACCTCGAGGCGCATGTGCCGTGGGGCGCGCAGGTCACCGTCACCCTCGGCACCGGCGTCGCCGAGCCCGTGTCGCTCGACACGGCGGGCGCCGCCTACGACGCCGCCCGCCGCGCCTACGCCGAGGCCTTCGGTTCCGCCGTCGTCGAATGCGGGCTGGGCGGGTCCATCCCCTTCATCGCCGAGTTCGCCCGGACGTTCCCCGGCGCCGCCGTGCTCGTGACCGGCGTCGGTGACCCGGCGAGCCGGTGGCACGGCATCGACGAGAGCGTGCACCTGGAGATGTTCGGCCGCGGCGTGCTCGCCGAGGCGCTGCTGCTGGCCGAGCTGGCGCCGTCGGTGTCCTGAGCCGGGCGCGAGACGTCGGCTACGCGGGCGGAGCCGGCTCGGGCGCGTCGGCCTCGGCGACGAGGCGGGCGTAGCGCGTCCCGGCGGCGAGCAGGAGCAGCCCGGCGCCGAGGTAGGCGGCGACGCGGGCGATGCCGTCGAGCGCCACCAGGTCGAACAGCACCAGCTTCGCCACCGCCGCCG
>JAQSWF010000279.1 GCA_029266775.1 Pseudonocardia sp. | reverse complement strand
CTCGTAGATGTACTTCGCGATCGGCGTGGAGCCCACGAACGACACCGCCGCGACGTCGGGGTGCTCGAGCAGCGCGTCGACGGCGGTCTTGTCGCCGTGGACCACGTTGAACACGCCGTCGGGCAGCCCCGCCTCCGCCCACAGCTCGGCGACGAGCATGGATGCGCTGGGGTCGCGCTCGCTGGGCTTGAGCACGAACGTGTTGCCGGTCGCGATCGCCACCGGGTACATCCACATCGGCACCATGGCCGGGAAGTTGAACGGCGTGATGCCGACGCAGACCCCGAGCGGCTGGCGGAACGAGTAGACATCGACGCCGGTGGAGACCTGATCGGAGAAGTCGCCCTTGAGCAGGGTCGGGATGCCGCAGGCGAACTCGATCACCTCGAGGCCGCGCTGCACCTCGCCGCGGGCGTCCGAAACGACCTTGCCGTGCTCGTCGGAGATTGCCTCGGCGAGCTTCTGGATGTTCGCGTTCACCAGCTCGCGGAAATTGAAGAGGACCTTCGTGCGCTGCGACAGCGACGACTGCCCCCAGCGCTCGAAGGCTGCCTTGGCGGTACGCACTGCGGTGTCGACGTCGTCGACGCTCGCCAGCGCGACCTCGGCCTGCTGCGCGCCGGTGGCGGGGTTCCAAACCGGGCTGGTGCGGTCCGCGGACCCGGTGGCGGGCTTGCCGCCGATCCAGTGCGTGATGGTCCTCAACGGACGTCCTCCCTGTTGTTTTCGGTGGTGGTGGTCAGCGGCAGGCGGGGGTCGATCTCCTGGCCGTCCCAGAGGCTGCGGACCCAGGTGTGCGCGGGGTCGTCGCAGATTTGCCAGGCCCGCTCGGGGTCCGGGCCGGCCATGACGTTGAGGTAGTAGAGGTCGTAGCCGGGTGGAGCCATGGCCGGTCCGTGCCAGCCGTGCGGGATGAGGATCGCGTCGCCGGAGCGGACCTCGGCGCAGACGTCGATCTCCTTACCGGGGCCGGAGCTGTAGACCCGCTGGTATCCGCAGGCGGCGGCGTGGCCCTGCGCGGAGGCCGAGTCGGCCTCGAAGTAGTAGACCTCCTCCAGGCGTGACTCGCCCGGACGCTGCTCGTCGTGCTTGTGCGGGGGATAGGACGACCAGTTGCCGCCCGGCGTGATCACTTCGACGGCGATGAGCTTGTCCGCCTCGAAGGTCGCCGGAGTGCAGAAGTTGTTGACCTGGCGGCTGGCACAGCCTGCGCCGCGCAGCTCGACCTGGACCCCCTCGGCCGGCCCGTAGCGTGCGGACAGCCGCGTGGTGCACCGGGCGCCGCAGAGGGCGAACCGGCCACCCGCCTCCGACGACACCGTGGTCGTGGCGTCACGCGGCACGTAGGCGAAGTCGGTGATGCGCGTGAAGACGCCGCGCCGGCCGGCCAGGGTGAACGTCTCCCCGTCGCAGTCGACGGTGCACGACCCGGCGAGCGGGAGGACGACCCACTCGTCCTCGCCGGTCGCGAAGGTGTGGGTGCCGCCTGCGGGCAGCTCGAGCACGTTGAGGCTGCTGTAGCCCCAGCCGGCGCGCTCGGGCGTGATCGACAGAGCGTAGTCGCCGTCGCCGCCGCTGCCCGCGGGAACGACGATCTCCAGCTCCTCGCTCACAGTAGTCCCACCGCCGTGTCCACGGCCGTCGCGACGTCGTCGCCCGGCGGGTAGAGCAGGGAGCGGCCGATCACCAGACCCTGCACGGTCGGCAGGGCCAGCGCCTTCTGCCACGTCGCGAACGCGGCCTGCTGGTCCTCGGCCACCTCGCCGCCCAGGATGAGCGCGGGCAGGGTCGTCGCGGCCATCGCCCGCTCCATGTCGTCCACGATCGGCACCTTCAGCCAGGTGTAGGCCGAGGTCGCGCCCAGGCCCGCGGCGACGGCGTTGGCGCGCACCATGGCGTCCGCGGTTAGCTCGTTGCGCACGCGGCCGCCCACGCGGTGGGAGATGAAGGGCTCGACCATCGCGATCAGGCGGTGCCGGGCGAGGTCGCTCACGGCGCGGGCGCACGACTCGAGGGTTTCGACGGTGGCGGCGTCGTCGGGGTCGATGCGGGTGAGCATCTTGCCGCCTTCGAACCCGGCGTCCGCGATGGCCTGCGCGTCGTAGGCCGTGAAGCGGTCGTCCAGCTCGAACACGGTCCCGGCTAGGCCGCCGCGGTTCATCGACCCGACGACCACCTTGTCGTCGAGGGCCTCGAGCAGCAGGAGGTCTTCGAGGATGTCCGGCGTGCCGAGCACGCCGTTGACGCCGGGGCGCGAGAGCGCGAGGACCAGCCGGTCCAGCAGGTCGGCGCGGTCACCCATGGCGAACGGACGGGAGCCCGCGGCCAGCGCTCCGCGAGCCGGATGGTCCGCCGCGATCATCATCAGCCGGCCGTGATCGGCGAGCAGCGACGTCGGGCGTCGGCGCTGCGCCGCGGCCTCGGCGATGGCGGCGGGCCGCCGGACCCGCGTCGCGACGAGTTCGCGGACCCGCGTGTCATCCACGGTCGGCCTCCCGGTCCACCTTCTCGGCGCCCACCTTCTCGGTGTCCGCCTGCGCCAACTTCGCCTCAACCTCGTCCTCGGTCGGCATCGCATCGGCGCACGCCAGCCGAGACGCGACGATCGCACCCGCCGCGTTGCAGAAGCGCATGCTGCGCTGCAGGTCCCACTTAGCGAGAAGCGTGTGGCAGAGGGCGCCCCCGAACGCGTCACCCGCGCCGAGGCCGTTGACCACATCGACCGGCACCGGCGGCACCTCGACCTCGCTGTTGCCGTCGCTGGCCAGCACCCCGGCCGGGCCCTGCTTGACGATCGCGAGATCGACACCGGCGTCGTGCAGTGCCTTCGCCGCCTGACGAGGCTCGCGCAGGCCGACGGCCGTCTCGCACTCCTCGACGTTGCCGGCGGTGACGGTGACGTACGGCAGGGCCTGCGCCACCCAGTGCCGGGCCTCCTCGCGGGAGCTCCAGAACATCGGCCGGTAGTCCAGGTCAAGGATGGTGATGCCCCGACGGCCGCGAGCGCGAAGCGCGGCGAGGGTCGCCTCGCGGCTGGGCTCCTGCGACAGCCCGGTGACGGTGACCCAGAAGATGGTGGCGTCGCGGATGGCGTCGAGGTCCAGCTCGTCCGCATGGATCTGCAGGTCCGGCGCGGTGGGCAGCCGGTAGAAGCCGCGCAAGGCGTCGTGCAGGAACTCGCCGAACGGGTCGGCTCCGGTGCGGGTGATCACCGCGCTGCGCCGTCCGAGGCGGGCTGCGGCTACCGCGACGTTCGCCGGGCTGCCGCCGAGGAACTTCCCGAAGGTCTCGACGTGGCGCAGCGACGTCCCGACCTGCAGGGGGTAGATGTCGACCCCCATGCGGCCCATCGTGAGCACCTCATCCGGGCGTGTCGTGTCGTGCTCTGACGTGTCCGGCACCGGCATGGCCCTCCCTGCGGCATCGTCGCCATCTCCCGACCGGTCCGAGGTTGCGTGACCTGGGACCGTGGGTGAAAGGTGTACCTGTCGTCGGGCCAAGCCGTCAACAGTTTGTCCTGACATACGCTCAAACGGGGGGTTGTCTCGTGACCGAACAGGCGACCGGCGTGGCGCTCGTTCCGGAGGTCGCTCTCGACCGGGGCAGCCCCGTCCCGCTGTATTTTCAGGTCGCGACCCGGCTGCAGGAGCAGATCGAGCGGGGTGAGCTGCCGGTCGGCGGGCGGCTCGAGAACGAGGTGGAGCTCGCCGACCGTCTCGGTGTGTCGCGGCCCACCATGCGCAAGGCCATCGGTTACCTGGTGGAGCGCGGCATGCTGGTGCGCCGCCGGGGTGTCGGCACCCAGATCGTGCACCCCAAGGTCCGCCGCCCGGTGGAGTTGACCAGCCTCTACGACGACCTCAGCAAGACGGGTCGTCAGCCGCGGACGGAGGTCCGCTCGCTGGAGGTGGGCCCGGCCACGGATGCGGTCGCCGAGGCGCTGGGCGCGCCCGGGGGCATGGACGTGACGTGGATCGAGCGGATCCGGTATGCGGGCGACGAGCCGTTGGCGATCATGCACAACGCCGTGCCGCTGGACGTCCTTCGGCTGCGCGCCGAGGATCTTGAGCGGCGCGGGCTCTACGAGCTGCTGCGCGCCGCGGGGTACGTGCCCCGGGTCGCGAACCAGGTGGTGGGGGCGAAGGCGGCGACGGCCGTGGAGGCCCGGTTGCTGGGCGAGTCGCGCGGCGCGCCGATGCTGACGATGTCCCGGACAGCGTGGGACGAGGGCGGCCGCGCGATCGAGTACGGCGCGCACGTCTACCGCGCCAGCCGCTACTCCTTCGAGCTGACGCTTGCCTGCTGACCCGCGTCCTCGACCGGCGTGCCGGCGGCCCAGCCGGTGGGGTCCGTCCAGGCCTGGAGGGCCCGGCGGCTGGCGAACAGCCGCGGGACACCACTGATCGGATCGCGGAACTCGAGCGTGGCCGCGAGGAGCTGCAGCGGATGGGTGAAGTCGTCGAGTGGCGCGTCGTCCGGTTCCCCGGATGTGGTGCCGTAGAAGCGGTCGCCCAGGATCGGCACGCCCAGCGCGCGCAGGTGCAGGCGCAGTTGGTGCGTGCGACCCGTCGACGGCGTGAGCCGGTACCG
>JAQSWF010000080.1 GCA_029266775.1 Pseudonocardia sp. | reverse complement strand
ACTCGCGCGCCGGTTTGTAGCGACTCGCGCGCCGGTTTGTAGCGACTCGCGCGCCGGTTTGTAGCGACTCGCGCGCCGGTTTGTAGCGACTCGCGCGCCAGGGCGTAGCGACTCGCGGGGGAGGGGCGGGCGTAACCTGGGGGACACCCCACCCGACCCGGGCAGGGGTCTGTCCTGCGTGCCTGCTGCAAGGGATGACGTGGCCAAACTCTCCGGTCTGCTCCGCACACCCGACCCCGAACTCGGCGCGCTCTCGGCCGCCGCGCGCGGTCTGCCGACCGGCGCCGGGGTTCCCGCGCTGGCGGTCGAGGGGCCCGCGGCGCTGCGCCCCTTCCTCGCTTCCGCGCTGGTCGGGTCGGCGGACGACCCGCGCACGGTCCTCGCCGTCACCGCCACCGATCGCGAGGCCGACGACCTGGGCGCCGCCGCTGCGGACCTGCTGGGCTCCGACGCCGTCGCGGTGCTGCCCAGTTGGGAGACCTTGCCCCACGAGCGGCTCTCGCCCCGCCCGGACACCGTGGGTCGCCGGTTGTCGATCTTCCGCCGGCTTTCCGACGCAGGCGCGGCACCGCGGCTGGTGGTCGCCGCCGCCCGCAGCCTGATCCAGCCGGTCGCGCCGGGCCTGGGCCGGCTCGAGCCGGTGCGGCTGCGGGTCGGCGACACGGCCAACTTCGAGGACGTGCTGGTGCGGCTGGTCGAGCTGGCCTACACCCGCGTCGAGATGGTCACCGCACGGGGCGAGTTCGCCGTCCGTGGCGGGATCGTCGACGTCTTTCCTCCCACCGCCGAGCACCCGGTGCGGGTCGAGTTCTGGGGTGACGAGATCAGCGAGCTGCGCGACTTCGCAGTCGCGGACCAGCGCTCGGTCGGGCCCGTCGACGAGTTGTACGCTCCCGGCTGCCGGGAGCTGTTGCTCACCCTCGAGGTCCGCCAACGCGCCGCCGCGCTCGCCCGCAACCACGAGAACAACCCGCCTCTCCGCGACCTGCTGGAGCGCTTGGCGGAGGGCATTCCCGCCGACGGCATGGAGTCGCTGATCCCGGCGCTCGTGCAGGGCGAGCTGGAGCTGCTGACGGACCTGCTGCCGTTCGGCTCTCCGGTCCTGCTCGCGGACCCCGAGCGCATCCGCACCCGCACCGCGGACCTCGTGCGCACCGGCCAGGAGTTCCTCGAGGCGTCATGGTTCGCCGCGGGGATGGGCGGGGGCGCCCCGATCGACGTGGGCGCCTCGGCCTACCGCGGCGTGGAGGAGGTACTGGAGCATGCCGCCGCGACCGGCCGCCCTGTCGTCACCCTGAATCCTCTGGTCTCGGGTCGGGACGACGTCTTCGTCCCCGCGGTGCACGAGATCGAGTCGTACCGCGGCGATACCGACCGGGCGCTGACCGATCTCCGGGCCCACGTGACCTCCGGCGGCACCGCGGTGCTCGTCGTCGCCGGTCCTGGCACCGCCCAGCGTGCGATCGAGCAGCTGCGCGACGCCGATGTGCCCGCGAAGCTGCTCGAGCCCCTCGCGGACGCGCCCGAGCCCGGGCTCGTCATGGTCACCTGCGGACGCCTGACCGAGGGCCTGACGACCGATGGCGGTCTCGTCCTGCTCACCGAGGCCGACCTGACCGGCAACCGGGCCGTGGCGGCCGCCGACCCGCGCGCGTTGGGCTCCAAGCGTCGCAACGCGGTGGACCTGGTGACGCTGCAGCCCGGCGACTACGTGGTGCACGCCCAGCACGGCATCGGTCGCTTCATCGAGATGCGCGAGCGGACGGTGAGCGGTGCGCGGCGCGAGTACCTCGTGCTCGAGTACGCGAGCTCGAAGCGCGGGCAGCCCGCGGACCGCCTCTTCGTGCCCACCGACTCCCTCGACGAGGTGAGCCGCTACGTCGGGGGCGAGGTGCCGACGCTGAACAAGCTCGGCGGCGCGGACTGGGCGAAGACCAAGGGCCGGGCACGCAAGGCCGTCCGCCAGATCGCGGCGCAGCTCGTCCAGCTCTACGCCGCGCGCCAGGCCTCGCCCGGGCACGCGTTCGGTCCCGACACGCCCTGGCAGCGCGAGCTGGAAGACGCGTTCCCGTTCACCGAGACCCCGGACCAGCTCTCCGCGATCGACGAGGTCAAGGCGGACATGGAGCGCGCGGTGCCGATGGACCGGGTGATCTCCGGCGACGTCGGGTTCGGCAAGACCGAGATCGCGATGCGCGCGGCGTTCAAGGCGGTGCAGGACGGCAAGCAAGTCGCGGTGCTCGTGCCGACGACCCTGCTGGCCAGCCAGCACCTGCAGACCTTCGCCGACCGCATGCGGGCATTCCCGGTTACCGTCCGCGGCCTGTCGCGGTTCACCGATCCGGCCGCGTCGCGCGCCACGATCGACGGCCTCGCCGACGGCACCGTCGACATCGTGATCGGCACGCACCGCCTGCTGCAGCGCGGCGTGCGCTGGCGTGATCTGGGCCTGGTCATCGTGGACGAGGAGCAGCGCTTCGGGGTGGAGCACAAGGAGCACATCACCTCGCTGCGCACCCACGTCGACGTGCTCACGCTCTCCGCGACGCCGATCCCGCGGACGCTGGAGATGAGCCTGGCCGGCATCCGCGAGCTGAGCACGATCACCACGCCGCCCGAAGACCGCCACCCCACGCTGACCTACGTCGGTGCCTACGACGACAAGCAGGTCACCGCCGCGATCCGGCGCGAGCTGCTGCGCGACGGGCAGGTCTTCTTCGTGCACAACCGGGTGTCGTCGATCGACCGGACGGCCCGCCATGTCCGCGAGCTGGTGCCCGAGGCGCGGGTCGCCGTCGCGCACGGGCAGATGAACGAAGACCTGCTCGAGCGCACGGTCAACGGCTTCTGGCACCGCGAGTACGACGTGCTGGTGTGCACGACGATCGTGGAGAACGGCCTCGACATCTCCAACGCGAACACGCTGATCGTCGACCGCAGCGACACCCTGGGCCTGTCCCAGCTGCACCAGCTGCGGGGCCGCGTCGGGCGCGGTCGCGAGCGCGGCTACGCCTACTTCCTGTTCCCGCCCGAGCACCCCCTGACCGAGACGGCGCACGACCGGCTCGCCACCATCGCCCAGCACTCCGACCTCGGGTCCGGCGCCGCGGTGGCGATGAAGGACCTGGAGATCCGCGGGGCGGGCAACATCCTCGGCGCCGAGCAGAGCGGCCACATCGCCGGTGTCGGGTTCGACCTCTACATCCGGCTCGTCGGCGAGGCCGTCACCGCGTTCCGGCAGGCCGCCGGGGCAGGTGGTGCGGACGGGGAGGAGTCGCTCGCGGAGGTACGGGTGGACCTGCCGATCGACGCCCACGTCCCGCACGAGTACGTGCCCGGCGAGCGGCTGCGGCTGGAGGCCTACCGCAAGATCGCCGAGGCGCCGGACCGTGAGGCGCTCGACGCCATCGCCGAGGAGTTCACCGACCGCTACGGCGAGCCGCCGACACCGGTGCACAACCTGCTCGCCGTCGCCGCGTTCCGCCAGCGGTGTCGCGCGCTCGGGGTCGCCGAGGTGGCCCTGGCGGGCAACCGGCTGCGGATCGGGCCGATCGACCTGCCGGACTCCGCTCAGCTTCGACTGCGCCGGCTGCACCCGAAGGCCCAGTACAAGGCCGCGGCGCGGCTGATCACGGTTCCGCCGCCCGTGGAGGGCGGACGGCTGGGGGGCGCCCCCGTGCGGGACGTCGCGCTGCTCGACTGGTGTGCGGCCCTGATCGGCGACGTGCTCGGCGTGTCGGTGCGCTCCGGCGCCTGACCGAGCGAAAGCGGCGTTGGCAACGTCTACCTTTGCGAACGCCGCTTTCGCTCGGTTGGAGCGGGCGCGCTGCCCGCGGGCCGGCCGCTCGATTGCACGTGAGAAGGTGGGCGTCGTGTACAGGCAGGTGGGGCGCGTCCTCGTCGCGATCGCGACGGTGGGCGTCGTCATCAGCGGGTGCGGGTCTGGCCCGAGCCAGGTCGGGTCCGCCGTCATCGTGGGCTCGACGGCGGTGCCGCTCGATACGGTCCAGTCCCGCCTGGACGCCGCACTGGCCAAGCCGGAGGCGGTCGCGCAGCTCGCGCAGAGCGGTGTCGGGCCGCCCGAGATCGCGCGCGACGTCGTGACCCGCAGCGTGTTGCACGACCTGCTCGCCCGCGTCGCAACGGCGGAGAACATCGTCGTCAGCGAGGCCGACGTCGATCAGGCGCTCGCCGAGCGCGGCGGGACCGACGCCGCCCTGGCGCAGACGCTCTACGACCTGCCGACGCTGCGGGAGCGGGTCCGCGACCAGATCATCGCTACCCGGTACGCCGAGCGTGTCGTTCCCGGGTTGACCGTCGCGGCGGACCTGGTGGCCGCCACCTCGCAGGACGACGCCGCGGAGAAGGCCCGCGTCCTCAACGTCGGCGGGCCTGCAGCGGATGCCCTGTTCACCGATCCCGAGACCTCGCGCCGTGGCGTCTCCTACCAGGCCGAACGCAGCCCCGAGGCGGCGGCGACCGTCCTGTTCGGTCTGCCCGAGGGGCGCACGGCCTACTTCCAGCCGAGCAGCCAGCAAAGTGGCTGGATCGTGCTGCGGGTCACCGAGCGCAGCACCGCCGCCGGTGCCGGGCCGGACGCGCTGGCGTCGGTGGGGCAGGCCGAACTCGCGACGATCGGCGAGCGGCTGCTGCAGCCGCTGTCCGAGGAGGTCGGCGTGCGGGTCAACCCGCGCTACGGCGTGTGGGACCCGGTCACCATGCGGGTGGTGGCGGCCGACGCGGTGAACGGCGCGGTCCTTCCTGCCGTGACTGCTTGATGGCGCGCACGGTCGTCGTCGTGCCCACGCAGTGGGACGGCGTGCTGCCGGCGGGCGCGGTTCCGGTGCTGAGGGCCGCCGATGAGGTTCTGGCCGATGCCACGGTGCCCGACGACATCGTGAAAGCCGTGAGTGCGCAGCGCGCCGAGCCTGCCGGTGATGACTGGGTGCTCCTGACGACCGATTCGGCTCACCCTGCGCTGCGCGACGCGGACGAGGTGGTCACCGCGCCGCGCCCGCCCGGCATGGCCCTGCTCGACGCCGTGGCGGTGATGGACCGGCTCCGCTCGCCCGGCGGGTGCCCCTGGGACGCCCAGCAGACGCACCGGTCGTTGCTGCCGTACCTGATCGAGGAGTGCTACGAGCTCTACCAGGCGATCGAGGACGGCGACGACGCGGCGATCCGCGAGGAGCTCGGCGACGTGCTGCTGCAGGTGCTGTTCCACGCGCGCGTCGCGGCCGAGGGTGCAGAGGGGTTCGACGTCGACGACGTCGCTGCGGACCTGGTCGCCAAGCTCGTCGGACGGCATCCGCACGTGTTCGCGGGGACGGAGCGGATCGAGACGGCGGAGCGTCAGGAGCACCGCTGGGAGGAGCTCAAGCGCTCGGAGAAGCAGCGCGAGTCGAGTGTGGACGGGGTGGCGCTGGCCCAGCCCGCGGTCGCGCTGGCGGCGAAGCTGACCTCGCGCACCGCGCGCGCCGGGCTGCCGGCCGAGCTGCTGCCCGACGGTCCGGGGGTGGGCGACCGGCTCTTCGCGGCCGCGGCGCGCGCTCGGCTGGCCGGCGTGGATCCGGAGGCCGCACTGCGCACGACGGCTCGCCGGTTCATCGACGACGTCCGCGCCGCCGAGCGGTCTGCCCGCGAGGCGGGGCTCGACCCGCACGCGCTGGACGCCGGCGCCTGGCGGGCCCACTGGCCGGCCGTCGCCCGCCGACCCGACTGACGGCCGACGCCACTCCCGCGGAGCCACACTGCTGTCTCACGTGCCGAAAGACAGCACTCTGGCTGCGAAGTGCGGAGTAGGTGATCGCTCAGGGGGATCTCAGCTCTCGTCCGTACCGTGGGGGACATGCGGGCCACCGTGATCGTGCTGGCGGTGGTCGGCATCGTGATCGCGATCGCGGTGCTGCTCGTCGACCCCCTGCGCGACGGCTCATCGGACCGGCCCGGCGACGCCGCCTCGCCGGCGCGTGGCACGCCCGTCACCCCCGTCCCGCCGCTGCCCGACGACGTCGATCTCGGGGCGTGGGCGGAGCGCACGGCGCGTCCAATCGGCCTCCCGGCTCGTGCCCTCTCCGCCTACGGCGCGGCCGAGCTCCGGCAGGCGGAGGCGACGCCGGACTGCGGCGTGTCGTGGACGACGCTCGCGGCGATCGGCCGCGTGGAGTCCGATCACGGCCGGCTGGGCAGGGCCGACCTGGACGCGGACGGCGTCGCGCGACCCCCGGTCGTCGGTGTGGCGCTCGACGGTGGGCCCGGCCTCGCCGAGATCCGCGACACCGACGGCGGACGCCTCGACGGCGACCGCGACCACGATCGCGCCGTGGGCCCCATGCAGTTCCTGCCCACCACCTGGGCGCGCCATGGCGTCGACGGTGACGGTGACGGCGTGCGCGATCCCCACGACCTCGACGACGCCGCCGCGAGCGCCGCGGCGTACCTCTGCGCGAACGGCCGCGACGTCACCGACGGCGACGACTGGTGGAGCGGGGTGCTGACCTACAACCGGTCCGTGGATTACGCCCGCCGGGTGTGGACGGCCGCCGACCGGTACGCGGGCGCGGTGGCGCCGTAGCGCGAGGCAGGACGGTCAGACGCGGTTCCGCCCCCGACCGACGACGAACTTATTGTAGATCAGCAGCACGATCACCGCGCCGATCACTGAGCCGATCCACCCCGTCGGCTGGAAGCCGCGGAAGCCCACGGTCAGCAAGCCGAACAGCAGCCCGCCGACGACGGAGCCGAGGATGCCCAGGGCGATCGTCTGCCAGATGCCGATCTTGTCGTCACCCGGGACGAGAGCCCGTGCGATGAACCCGACGATGAGCCCGAAGACGATCCAGCCGATGATCGTTAACAGCACGGCTCCCCCAATTCTCGTGGCGCCCGTCCCCAGCGCGAGCACCTCCGGGAAGTGTTGTACTCCCCTTCACCGACGGCTATAGGTGGTCGCCGGATCGCCCGGTGGTGATGACACCCTCCGGTCAAGTGAAGTTATGCTCACCTCACTTCGCTGACGATCGGCCGACTGCCCGCCAGGAGATGATGTGTCCCCTTCGCGACCGCTGCGTCGCCCGCTGCGTCGCTCGCTCGGAGTCGCCGCCGTCCTGCCGCTGGTGGTCACGCTCACCGCGTGCAGTGGGCAGTCGGCCGACCTCACGATCTACTCGGGGCGCAACGAGCAGCTCGTCGGCGGCCTGCTGGAACAGCTGGAGCAGCGCACCGGCGGCACCGTGGAGGTGCGCTACGGCGACAGCGCGGAGCTCGCCGCGCAGCTGCTGGAGGAGGGCGAGAACACCGAAGCCGACCTGTTCTTCTCGCAGGACGCCGGTGCGCTCGGTGCGCTCGATGCCGCCGGCCGTCTGGAGCCCCTCCCGGCCGCGGTACTGGACACCGTGCCGCCGCAGTTCCGGGCCGACGACGGGGACTGGGTGGGCACCTCGGCGCGCTCGCGGGTGCTGTTCTACGACCCGCTGGAGGTGCGCGACACCGAGCTGCCGGACACCCTGGACGAGCTCGTCGAGCCTCAATGGAAGGGCAAGGTCGGCTACGCCCCGACCAACGCCTCCTGGCAGTCGTTCGTGACCGCCGTGCGGGTGCTGCGCGGCGAGGACGGCGCGCGGGCCTGGCTGGAGGCGTTTGCCGCGAACCAGCCGGTGCGGTTCGCGAACAACATCGCGATCCTCGACGCCGTCAACGGCGGGCAGATCCCGCTCGGGCTGGCCAACCACTACTACTGGTACGAGCGGGTCGCCGAGGTCGGCAAGGGGTCCGTCGTGGCCAGGGTGCACTACGTCCCCGGCGGAGATCCCCTAGGACTGGTCAACGTGGCCGGTGCCGGGATCATCACCGGCAGCGAGCAGGCCGAGCAGGCCCGGCGAGCCGTGGAGTTCCTGCTGTCCGACCAGGCCCAGCAGTACTTCGCCGACGTCACCGCCGAGTACCCGGTCCGCCCGGGCATCACGGCGAAGGAACACGACCTCCCCGAGCTGAGCGAGCTGCAGCCGCCCGACATCGACCTGTCCAGCCTGTCGTCGCTCCAGCAGACGCTGACCATGCTGCAGCAGACCGGGCTCGCCTGAGGGCTGCCGATGTCCACCCTCCAGACGCCGACTCCCGCGATCGGCACGACCGTGCCGCCGCGCCCACCGGCGCGCCGTCGTCGTCGGCCGGGAAGGGCACCGCGAGCGCTCACGGTCGCCGCAACCGCGAGCGGCCTGTTCGCGGTCGCGCCGCTGGTCTACCTGGCCGTGCGGGCCCTCGGCGGCGGCCTCGCAACCTTCCTGAGCGTGCTGACCGGCCCGCGCACCGCTGAGCTCGCCGCCCGGAGCATCGGGCTGACCGCGGCGGTCACCGCCGCCTGCCTCGTGCTGGGGACGGTCGGCGCCTGGTTGGTGACCACCACCGATCTCCCGGGACGGCGCGTATGGGGGGTGCTGCTCGTACTCCCCCTGGCGCTGCCGTCCTACGTCGCCGGCTTCATCTGGATCGCGCAGTGGCCCGAGCTCACCGGCTTCGCGGGAGCGTTCGGCGTGCTGACCGCGGTGAGCTTTCCCTACGTCTTCCTGCCCGTCGCGGCGGCGCTGCGCGCGGGAGACGGCGGACTCGAGGAGATGGCGCGGTCGCTCGGCCACGGCCCGGCACGCGTCCTGTTCGGCGTCACCCTCCGGCGGGTCTGGCCGGCCGCCAGCGCAGGCGGGCTGCTCGTCGCCCTCTACGTGCTGAGCGACTTCGGAGCCGTGTCGCTCATGCGCTACGACGCGTTCACCCTCGGCATCTACACCAGCTACCGCGCGACGTTCGACCGCACGCCGGCCGCGGTCCTCGGCTGCGTGCTCGTGGTGCTGGCCGCCGTCATCACCTGGGCAGAGTCGCGCGCCCGCGGCCGGGCCGTCGTCCGGGTCGGGCGCGGAGCCGCCCGGGTCGGCGTGCCCGTGCACCTTCACCGTGCGCGCCTCCCCGCACTGGCGTTCGTGGGTGTCACGGTTGCGGTGTCGCTCGGCGTCCCGGCGTACGGGCTGGTGAGGTGGACGCTCGCCGGCTCCTCGGCCGGGATCGACTGGCCCGAGCTGGGCGCGGCGACGGCGGCCACCCTTCAGGCCGCGCTGCTCGGTGCACTGCTGACGATCGTGGTCGCCCTCCCGGTGGGGATGCTGGCCGCCCGCTACGGCGGGCGGTGGACCGGGGCGATCGAGACCGCGGCCTACGCCGGGCACGCGCTCCCGGGCGTCACGATCGGGCTGGCGCTGGTGTTCGTCGGTATCCGGGTCATGCCCGCGATCTACCAGGAGATCCCGCTGCTGGTGATCGGCTACGCCGTGGCGTTCCTGCCGCTCGCGATCGGTGCCGTGCGCACCGCCGTCGCGGCCGCGCCGCCGCGGGTGGAGGAGGTGGCCCGCTCGCTCGGGCACGGTCCGGTCGCCACGTTCGCCCGGGTCACGCTGCCGCTGGCCGCGCCGGGGGTCGCCGCCGGCGCCGCACTGGTGTTCCTGACGTGCGCCAAGGAGCTCCCGATCACGCTGATGCTGCACCCCACCGGCACCAACACCCTGGCCGTTCAGATGTGGAGCCACACCGGCGCCGGCGCATTCGCCGCGGCAGCGCCGTACGCGGTGGCGCTGGTCCTGCTGGCCGCCGTGCCGACGCTGTGGCTCGACCGGGTCCTCCGGCGGTGACGCCGGCTCTGGTTGTCCACCGTGTCCGCGCCGGCTATCCCGGTGCAGCGGTGCTGCACGACGTGGACCTCGTGGTGCCGACCGGGGTGCTCGTGGCGGTGCTCGGCAGCTCCGGCTGCGGGAAGACGACCCTGCTGCGCGCAATCGCCGGCTTTCACCCGCTGGACGCCGGCTCGATCAGCGTCAACGGCGTCCCGGTCGCGGGCGACGCCGTCGATGTCCCACCCGAGCACCGCAGGGTCGGGCTGGTGCCGCAGGAGGGCGCGCTGTTCGGCCACCTCGACGTCGCGGCGAACGTCGGCTTCGGACTGCGCCGCGGCGAGCGGCGAGGCCCGCGGGTGGCCGAGATGCTGGACTTGGTGGGCCTGGCCGGGTACGGCCGCCGCATGCCGGCCGAGCTGTCGGGTGGCCAGCAGCAACGGGTCGCCCTGGCCAGGGCCCTCGCCCCGGCACCGGCCCTGGTGCTGCTCGACGAACCCTTCACCGCGCTGGACACGGGCCTGCGCGCCGAGGTCAGGGAGCAGGTTCTCACGGCGCTGCGGACGGCCGGGGCCACGGCGGTGCTCGTGACCCACGACCAGCAGGAGGCCCTCGGCGCCGCCGATCTGGTGGCCGTGCTCCGGCACGGCCGCATGGTGCAGGTGGGCGCGCCGCGGGAGATCTACCGGGAGCCCGCCGATCTCGGCATCGGGACGTTCGTCGGGGACGCCGTGGTGCTGCCGGCGACCGCGCGCGACGGGTGGGCGGAGACCGCGCTGGGGCCGATCGCCGTCGACGGTCCGGAGGGATACGGGCTGATCCTGCTGCGTCCCGAGCAGCTGCGGCTGGGTGCCGACGGGTTCGTCGGGGCGACCGTGCTCGAGTCGGTGTTCCACGGCCACGACGCCACCGTCTTCCTCCGCCTCGACGATGCGGCACGGAAGGCCGCCGGCGACGTCGTGCGCTGCCGGACCACGGAGCCGGGCAGCCCCGCGGCCGGCGAGCGCGTGCGCGTCGCGGTCGAAGGAAGGGGACGGATGTATGCCGGCGACCCTGCCGTCGTCCCGACGGCCCTCTCCCCGACCGCACAACCACGTACGGACCGGCATGGCGTCGACGAGTAGCGCGCCTCGCCCCGCCGGCGCCGTGCGCACCCTCCGGCGGCTCGTCGGGCCGATCGCGCTCGCCGTGGCGGTGCTCTACCTCGCGCCCGTGCTCGGCGCCGCCGGGCCGGCCCTGCGCGACCTGGCCGGTGCCTTGGTGGACGACCCGGTCGGCCTGCTGTTCGCGGTCGGCGCCTACGCGGCGGCGTTCGGATTGCGGACGGCCGTCTGGTGTCGGGTGCTCCCCGGGCTGTCGGCCGGGCAGTCATGGGCGGCGCTGCACGTCAGCCTGCTGGGCAATCACGTCCTGCCGCTGCGTCTCGGCGAGGTGCTCCGGGTGACCAGCGTGCTGCGACGTACCGCGCTGCCGGCGCCTCCGGTGATCGCCTCGGTCGTCACGCTGCGCGGCGCCGACCTGCTCGCGGTTCTCGCGCTCGCCGCGCTGGCCGCGCCCGCGGTGCTGGCGGAGCGCGGGGTCGAGCGCTGGCTCGGCGTGCTCGTCGTGGGCCTGCTCGTGGTCTGCGGTCTCGGCCTCCTGTGGATGGTCCGGCTCCGGAGTGCGGGCGCGACGCTGCGACTCCCCGGGCCGGTGGCCGTCGCGGCGGTGGTGGTGGCGTGGGTGCTCGAAGCTGCGGTGGTCCACCAGGTCGCCGCCGCCGCCGGGGTCTCCCTGGCCGTCGCCGACGCGATCGCCGTCACCGCGGTCACCATCGTCGTGCAGGCGGTGGCCGTCACTCCCGGAGGCTTCGGCACCTACGAGGCCGCGGCCACGGCTGCGCTCGTCGGGATCGGCACCGAGCCGGGCGTCGCGTTCGCCGTCGCGCTCACCACGCACGCGATCAAGACGTGCTACGCGATCGGTGTCGGCGGCGTCGCGCTGGCCCTCCCCGCACCGTCCTACGTCGGCCGCCTCCGGCTGCCGCGGGAGCGCCCGCCGCGGCCGCCGCGGGCGGCGATCCCGCCGGAGGCGCCGGTCGTGGTGGTCCTCCCCGCGTACCAGGAGGAGGAGATCGTCGGCGCCGTCGTGACCCGGATCCCCGCGTCGGTGCACGGTCGGCCGACCGCGACGATCGTGGTCGACGACGGGTCCACGGACGCCACTGCGGCGCGGGCCACCGCCGCAGGCGCGACGGTGGTGTCTCATGGCACCCAGCGCGGCCTCGGGGCCGCGCTGCGCCGCGGGCTGGCCGAGGCGGCGCCGCTGCAGCCCGCCGCGATCGTCTACCTCGACGCGGACGGCGAGTACTTCCCCGAGGACATGGCCG
>JAQSWF010000278.1 GCA_029266775.1 Pseudonocardia sp. | reverse complement strand
GACCCGCGAGCAGGTCATCCCGGAGCTTCACGACAAGGCACGCGGCCGTGCAGCACTTGGGGGTGATGGGTGAAAGTCCGAGATGCCGGAGAGGCGGGACAGCCAGCCCGACGCCCGCCGCAGAGTCGCGGCGGACCACCGGTGCTGGTCGGGGTGGTCACGTCGCAGTGGCCCGAACGCGGCGCCGGAGGGTGAGGGCGTGGGACCGCCGGGCGGCTGGTGATGCAGCCACCGGTGCGGCCGGTGAGCGTTTGTCGTCACATACACGAGTGGGTCTCGTCAAGTGATTTGGCCCCACCCGTGGTCGTCGGTTGTGGCTCCACCTGGGGGTCGGGGGCTACGGGTGTTGGGGCCCGAAGGCTCGCTCGCCGTCGTCGCCGAGCAGAAACGCGTAGCGGGCGAGGTCGGCTTGGAGGGCGGGCAGGTCGTAGGCGTGGTGGCCGACGAAGCGGATGAGCGAGTCGGTCAGCAGCTCGGTGTCGCGGCCGTCGAGCCAGTCGCCGAGGAAGGTGAGCAGCTCGACGAGCTCGGCGGCGTCGGCGGGCTCGAGCCGGACGCCGGCACGGCCGGGTTGGTCAGCCATGAGCGCCGAGGCTAGGACCTCGGATCGCGCTCGGGCAGATCGTGGCAGCGGGGTTGATCGTCGGTGTGCTGGTGGGCGGTGTGCCAGGCTTGGTGGACCTCGGGGCGCAGCCGGCCCCGGTCGGGCACGGTGATCCCGTGTGCTCGGGCCCAGGCGCGGACCTCGGCGGTCGAGGGTGCCGGCGCCGCGGGTGCGGCGGCGGTGGTGTCGGGGTCGGTGTCGGGGTCGGCGTCGTCTGGATCGAGGCCGACCCGGTCGATGGCGGCGGGTTCCGTGTCGGCCCAGGCGTGCGCGGCGGCGAGGTAGCGGTAGGTCCACTCCTCGGCCAGGGCCCGGGTCTCGCACGGGATCCCAGGCCAGCGGATCTGCAGCTCGGCCAGCCCGTCGGCCACCGTCGCGGGCCGGACCCGGTCGAGTTTGAAGATCTGCGAGTAGCGCTCCTCTACCACGATCGCGGCGCGCGGCAGGGTGGCCAGCTCACCGAGGGCGAACCGCAGCCGACCGGTGCTCAGGCTGGTCACCAGGTCGGGCAGCGACTTGCGCTCCACCGCGGCGATCAGCCGCGCCTGCGTGGGCGGGCCGGTGCAGACCGCGTAGTCCCCGCAGCCCAGCGCCCGGCGCACGGTGTGCACGGGCTTGCCGGCGAAGCGGTAGCCGTAGCGTTCTCGGGAGTCCACCACGATCTCCAGTTCGGCGATGCCGGCCGCCCGCGCGGTGGGCAGCCGCACGTCCGGGCGGGCCTGGCGGCGGGTCCGCGGGGACTGCCAGAACACCATCTCCCGGCCCCGGCCGCGGGTGAACACGATCTGCGAGCGCTGCTCGCGGGCCCGCGCGGCGACCACGTCGATCGCCGCGCCGCGCCGGGTGCACGAGCGCAACGGGACTCGTTCGACGATCTGCGGGTCGGCGGGCCAGGCGTGCGCGGGCAGCGGGTGGCAGTACAGCGCGGTCTCTCGCGGCCAGCTGCCCTTGGTCGCGAATACCAACCCGGCCCCGCCCAGCGGCACCCGCAGCAGCAACGGCAGCGAGCTGTCCGGGTCCGGGTTGTGCGCGATCAGCAGCTCCACGACCGCGCAGTCTGCCCCGAGCCGGAGCGTCGCCCCGGCTCAGGACGATGCGGCGCGGGTGGCGCGGGCGTGGGCGAGGCGGTAGGAGCTGGTGCCGGTCTCGATGATGTTCCCGGCGAAGGTCAACCGGTCCACGATCGCGGCGCACAGCCGCGGGTCGGTGAACGTTTTCGTCCACCCGGAGAACGATTCGTTCGAGGCGATCGCGACGCTGGCGGTTTCCTCGCGTTCGGTCAATACCTGGAAGAGCAGTTCGGCGCCGCGCCGGTCCAATTCCATGTAGCCCAGTTCATCGATGCAGAGCAGATCGACGCGGCCGTAGCGGGCGATGGTGCGGGCCAGCTGACGGTCGTCGGCGGCCTCGACGAGCTCGTTGACCAGTTTTGTGGCCAGGGTGTAGCGGACCCGGAACCCGTCCTGGGCGGCGGCAATACCCAACGCGATGAGCAGATGCGTTTTGCCGGTGCCGGAGTCCCCGATCAGGCACAGCGGTTCGCCCTTGCGGATCCATTCGCTTTTGGCCAGGGTGTGGATGAGCGCGGGGTTGACGTCGGAGTTGGCTTCGAAATCGAAATCGGCCAACCATTTCTCCCTCGGGAACCCGGCGGCTTTGACCCGCCGCGCCGAACGGCGCCGGTCGCGGTCGTCGCACTCGGCCAGCAGCAGCTCGGCCAGAAACCCCCAGTAGGACAGCTGCTCGCGGGCGGCCGCGGCGGCGATCTCCTCGACACGGGTGCGGATCGTGGGCAGCCGCAGCAGCCGGCAGGCCTGGTCAATCGCGGCCTGGGCGGCGGGTTCGCTCATCGCCCGGCCGCGCAGCCCCGGCGCGGTCATGACACCACCTGCGGGCGTCGGGTCAGCAGCTGGTCGTAGCCGGTGATCGTGGGCAGCGGGCGGTGGTCCGGCGGCAGCCCGGCGATCACCGCGGCCGGATCGGCCAGTCGCCGCTCGGTCAGGCTCACCACCCGCCGGTTCGAGCCCGCTGGTTCGAGCTCGGGGCCGGGCAGGCAGGTCTTCGGCGGGCCAGGGACGTGGCGGTCGGTCAACCGGCGGGTCTCCACGGCCACGACGTCGGCGCGCACCGCGCCGGCCGACAACGCTGCGGCGATCCCGGCCACGACCGCGGCGTGCGGGTAGCGGCGGTGCAGTAGCAGCACATCGACCAGCTCGCGGGTGCCCTCCGGGTCGCCGAGCGCGTGGCGGGCGGCCGACCAGAACGCGTCGTGCTCGCTGGTGAACGTTCCGGCGCGGCGGGCCTGGGCCAGCGCGGTCGCCCCGGGCAGCGCGCCCGGCTTGCGCCGCAGCACCTCCAGGTAGTGATCCAGCACCAGAATCGTCGAGCCCTTGCGGTTGGAGCGCTGGTGGACTGCGACCAGCCGGCGCCCGTCGAACACCTGCAGCGCCGAGGCGCCCAGCAGCACCCGCACCCGGCGCCCGACCAGCGAGGCGGGTACCGAGTAGCGACAGCACCGCACGGTGATCCTGGCGTGCCGATCGACCAGGGGATGCAGCGTCAGCCGGGACTCGAACCGCTCGCTCGGTAGCGGGCCCAACCTCGGCGCCTCCGCGGCGAACGCCGTTCCGACATCCTCATGCCGGCCCTCGATCACCCGGGCGTTGTCCAGCTCGTCGGCCGCGGCGATCAGCTCGGTCACCTCGGCAAACGAGCCCACCTTCGGCACCGGCACCAGATGCCGGCGCCGGAACCAGCCGATCTCGCTTTCCACCCCACCCTTCTCATGGCCGCCCTCTTTGCCCGGGCGGCAGAAAAACGAGTCGAAACCGTAGTGCGAGCGCAGCGCAATGAACCGCTCAGTCTCCTCCCGGCGCCGCCCCCGCAGCACCCGCACCACCGCCGAGGTCAGATTATCGTAGCGGATTCGGGCCGGGACACCCCCGAACTGTTCGAACGCGCGGACGTGGCCTTCCAGGAACGCTTCCTGGCCCTCGCTCAACGACACCGTCGAGACTCCCTTGCCCGAAGCCGACAACCGCAGGATGAACAGATGACACTTCGTCACCTCGCCGTCGATCTCGGCATAGAACTCACCGAAATCCGCTTCACCCTCCGCACCCGGGGCGTGATCCTGCGGAACCATCACCTCGACCGAATCACCCAATCCCAACTCGACTCGGCGGCGGCGCACATACCGCGACACCGTCACCTCCGACAGCACCGCGCCGTGCTCAGCGCCCAGCCGCTGCCAGATCCGCCGGGCGGTATGCCGCTGCTTACCCGGCGCGGTCTTGTCCGCGACCAGCCAGTCCTCGATCACCTCAGTCCACGGCCCAATCGCCGGACACGGGCGCGGACAGGCCTTCCGCGGTGGAGGCAGCGCCGCGGCCAACGCCTGCCGCACCATGCGCCGATGCACCCGATGCCGCGCCGCCAGCGCCCGCACCGACAGCCCCTCCAGCCGCCGGTCCCGGCGGATCGCCTCGAACAACTCCACCCGTCCAGCCACCCTCTCCGACCTCCCCGGCCGGACACCCGCCGGCCAGAAGACACGCCGCCAGCGACCACCACCACACCCGACGGTGGGGCCAGAACCGATGACGACAACCTCACCAACCGGGGCCAGGTCAGGCGACCACACTCATCCTGGCCTGCGATCTGTTTCACCTCGACACCATTACCCTGCGCCGGTTGTACGCGTTCTTCGTCATCGAGCACGCCACCCGTCGCGTCCACCTTCTCGGGGTCACCGCGCACCCGACCGGCGCGTGGCTGACCCAACAGGCCCGCAGCCTCACCGTGGACCTACGACGCCAACCGGCGGTTCCGGTTCCTCATCCGTGACCGCGACGCCAAGTCCACCGCCTGCTTCGACGCGGTCTTCACTGCCGTCAACATCCAGATCATCAGAACACCCGTACGTGCACCGGTGCACCGCGGGCCAACGCCGTCGCCGAGCGTTTCGTCGGCAGCATTCGCCGCGAACTGCTCGACCGGATTCTGATCCTCGATCAACGTCACGCAGCAACAGCGCTAGCCGAGTACGTGCACCATTACAACGATCACCGACCACACCGAGGCCTCGGTCAGGCCGCTCCCCTGCGACCGCTCCCCGCCGGTTCTTCACCCGGGCACTTGACGCGGCGCGACGGCCGACCGAGGTGACCACCGACCGGGCCCCGGCGTACCCGCGTGTGCTCGACGAGCTCG
>JAQSWF010000079.1 GCA_029266775.1 Pseudonocardia sp. | reverse complement strand
ACCTTGGACATATACAGCCACGCGACGAGCGGGCTGCACAGCGACGCCGCGGAGCAGGTGGCGGGGCTGGTGTTCGACCGGTTAGCAAGCCGTTAGCACTCGAGATCCAGTAGAGCAGGCACGTAGCAGTCTACCTGCGAGTGTCTGGTGTCCGAGGGGGGACTTGAACCCCCACCCCCTACTCGGGGACTAGCACCTCAAGCTAGCGCGTCTGCCATTCCGCCACTCGGACCAGCACAGCGCGCGGCCGTGCGTGTATCGCCACGATAGCGGACGGGCAGCAGCTCGCGGCGCGGTGGTAGGAAGATCCCCATGACGAGTGCCGCCGAGGACGAGGTCGTTGACCTGGCCTCGCAGCTGATCGCAATCGACACCACCAACACGGGCGAGCCGGAGACGACGGCCGGCGAGTGGGAGGCGGCGGAGTACGTCGCCGGGAAGCTCACCGAGGTCGGCATCGAGGTGGAGGTGTTCGACTCGGGCGCGCCCGGGCGGACGAACGTGTTCTGCCGGCTGCGCGGCGCCGACCCCGATCGCGATGCGCTGCTGGTGCACGGGCACCTCGACGTGGTGCCGGCCGAGCCGTCGGAGTGGTCGGTGCACCCGTTCTCCGGTGCCGTGCAGGACGGCTATGTCTGGGGCCGCGGCGCCATCGACATGAAGGACATGGTCGCGATGATGGTCGCGGTCGCGCGACGCTTCGCCCGGGACGGCGTCGTGCCCCGCCGCGACATCGTGTTCGCCTTCGTCGCGGACGAGGAGGCCGGGGGCGAGTTCGGTGCGCAGTGGCTGGTGGGCCGCCGGCCCGACCTCTTCGAGGGCTGCACCGAGGCGGTGGGCGAGGTCGGCGGCTTCTCGCTCACGCTGAACCAGCAGCGGATCTATCTCATCCAGGCCGCGGAGAAGGGCCTGAGCTGGTTGCGGCTGCGCGCGCAGGGCGTGCCCGGACACGGCTCGTTCCTGCACGACGACAACCCCGTGACCAAACTCGCCGCCGCGGTGGCGCGGCTGGGCGACCACACCTTTCCGCTGGTCATCACCGACACGGTGCGGCAGTTCCTTGACCGGCTGGGTGAGATCGCCGGGCTGGAGGTGCCCGAGAACGATGTCGAGGGCGCGCTGCGCAAGCTCGGCCCACTCTCCCGCATCGCGGGCGCGACCGTGCGGGACACGGCCAACCCCACGATGCTCAAGGCCGGTTACAAGGCGAACGTCATTCCCTCGACGGCCGAGGCGGTGGTCGACTGCCGGATCCTTCCGGGTCGCGAGGAGGCGTTCCTGCGGGAGGTCGACGAGCTGCTCGGCCCGGATGTCACGCGCGAGTGGGTGACCCACCTGCCCCCGGTCGAGACGCCGTTCGACGGCGCGCTCATCGACGCGATGGCGGCGGCGTTGCGCACCGAAGACCCGGACGCGCAGATCGCGCCCTACATGATCTCGGCGGGCACCGACGCGAAGTCGTTCGCCGAGCTCGGCATGCGCTGCTACGGGTTCTCGCCGTTGCAGCTACCGCCGGACCTGGACTTCGCCCGGCTGTTCCACGGGATCGACGAGCGGGTGCCGGTCGACGCCCTGCGCTTCGGCGCGCGGGTGCTCGACGAGTTCCTGCGAACCTGCTGAGCTAGACGGACAGCCCGGGCAGCATGCGTGAGCTGCGCCGACGGCGCAACACGCACTTGCGGACGCCGCCGGGGTAGAGCCGCACCCGCGCGAGCTCCCAGCCGCTGAACTCGGCCTGGATCGTGAGCCTTACCGCCGCGGTGAGCCGTGACACGTCTGCCGACAGCTGCACCGGGCGGTACTCCCACTCCCCGTCGCCCACATCTCCTTCGGCCGTGGCGGTCGCGCTTCGACGCTCCACCGGCTCACCTCCTCGTTCACAGGGGCAATGCGGTCACCTTAGGTGGCCGCAACGCCGTCGACCAGGACGCGTCGGCAAGCTGTCCGAGAGATGTACTCGTCAGGACCGCCGGCTGACGTCGTCCAGCGCGGCGCGGATCGCGTCGGGCAGTTCGACGGCCTCGGCGGCGGTCGAGGCCCCGAGCTGGGCAGCGTCCCGCGCCCCCACGACCGCCGCGGCCACTCCGGGCTGGTCGCGGACCCAGGCCAGCGCGACGGACAGCGGGGACGTGCCGAGCCCTTCCGCCGCAGTCAGCACGGCTTGGACGATCCGCGACGACCGCTCGGTGCGCCGTTCCTCGACGTAGGGCCCCAGCGCCGCCGAGGCGCCGCGTGACTCGGGCGGGGTGCCCTCGGCGTACTTCCCGGTGAGCACGCCGCGGCCGAGTGGTGCCCAGGCCAGCAGTCCGGCGCCGTGGTGGGCTGCGGCCGGGAGCAGCTCGACCTCACTGTCGCGGGCGAGCAGCGAGTACTCGGCCTGGACTGAGGTGGGCAGCGCCCGCGGCCACCGCGCGCGGGCCCGTTCCGCCGTCGTCGCGAGCTGCCATCCCGTCGGTCCCACCAGCCCGACGTAGCGCACGCGACCCGACGCCACCGCCGCATCGACCGTCGCCAGGGTCTCGTCCAACGGGACCTCGCCGTCCCAGCCGGGCACCTGCCACAGGTCAAGGTGCTCGACGCCGAGGCGGCGCAGGACCCGGTCGAGCCCGCGGAGCAGCACCGCGCGTCCGGCACCGCCGCCGTGCGGCCCGTCGGGGAGCACACTGCGCCCGGCGAGCACGAGGTCGTCGCGGGCGACGGCGCGGCGGAGTAGGCCGGCGAGCACGTCCTGTGCGGCGCCCCCGCCGTAGCCGTCGGCGATCTCCACCAGTGTTCCGCCCGCGCCCACGAACGAGCGCAGCTGCTCGGCGGCGCCGTCGGGATCGGTGTCGTCGCCCCAGGTCATGGTGCCCAGGCCGATCCGCGACACCCGCAGCCCGCTGTCGCCCACCCGTCGTTGCAGCACGGGGGGCACCCTAGGGCCCACGCGGCGGGTCGCTACCGTGACGCGTCGTGACGTGGCTCGAAGTCGTCGTCCTCGGCCTCGTCCAAGGCCTGACGGAGTTCCTGCCGATCTCCTCGTCGGCGCACCTGCGGATCGTCTCTGAGGTGTTCTTCGGTCGCGACGCCGGCGCTGCGTTCACCGCCGTCACCCAGCTGGGCACGGAGGCCGCCGTGCTCATCTACTTCGCCCGCGACATCGCCCGGTTGGCGCTCGCCTGGATCCGCGGCCTCGCCGACCGGCAGGCCCGCCTCGACCCCGACTACCGCCTGGCCTGGCTGGTGATCCTCGGGACGCTGCCGATCGGCGTGCTCGGGTTCGCGTTCGAGGATCAGATCCAGACCGCGGCGCGCAACCTGTGGTTGATCGCGACGACGCTGGTGGTGTTCGGCGTGCTGCTCGGGCTCGCCGAGCGGGTGGGCCGCCAGAAGGTCGACCTCGAGCGGATGACCGTCGGGCAGGGCCTCACTCTCGGTCTTGCGCAGGCGATGGCGCTGGTGCCGGGCGTGTCCCGCTCGGGAGGGACCATCACCGCGGGGCTCTTCGTCGGGCTCACGCGTCCTGCGGCAGTGCGGTTCTCGTTCCTGCTCGCGATCCCGGCCGTGGTGGCGTCCGGGATCTTCCAGCTGCCGGACGTCTTTGCCGGAGACGGGCCGAGCGGACCGCAACTCGTCGTCGCGACGCTGATCGCCTTCGCCGTCGGCTACGCCGCGATCGCCTGGCTGCTGCGCTACGTCGAGCATCACAGCGTCTACCTGTTCGTCTGGTACCGGTTGGCCCTGGGCGCGCTGCTGTTCGTCGCGCTCGGTGCGGGGTGGATCGCGGCGACCTGATCGACAGAGCACCGTCGTTCCACGATTAGGCTCGCTGGTCGTGACCACCCTGATCCTTCTGCGCCACGGGCGGTCGTCGGCGAACGCCGCCGGCGTGCTGGCGGGCCGCACCCCCGGCGTCGAGCTGGATGAGACGGGCCGCGCGCAAGCCCTGCGGGTGGTCGACCGGCTCACCGGGGTTCCGCTCGCCGCAGTGGTGAGCTCACCGGCGCTGCGCTGCGAGCAGACCGTCGAGCCGCTGCTCGCCGACCGCGGGCTCGACCTGATCACCGAGCCGGGCCTGGCCGAGGTCGACTACGGGTCGTGGACGGGTGGCGCACTCAAGGACCTCGCGAAGGAGCCGCTCTGGCGGGTCGTGCAGGCGCACCCGTCGGCTGCGGTCTTCCCCGACGGCGAGGGGCTCGCCGGTATGCAGGCACGGGCCGTGGAGGCGGTCCGCCGGCACGACGCCCGGGTCGCCGCAGCGCACGGTCCGCGCGCCGTCTGGTTGGCCTGCAGCCACGGCGACGTCATCAAGTCCGTGCTCGCCGACGCCCTCGCCAGCCACCTCGACAACTTCCAGCGCATCGTCGTCGACCCCTGCTCGGTCAGCGTCGTGACCTACACCGAGACCCGCCCGTTCGTCCTGCGGGTCAACGACCTCGGTGGCGACGTCGCCGATCTTGTACCGCCCGAGCCGAAGCCGGGGGAGGAGGGCGCGGAAGAGACGTCCGAGGCCGTCGTCGGAGGCTCGACCGGGACCTGACGTCCGGTTCCGCGCAAGGGTGCCGGTCCGGCGACGTCGGTCTACTCTGGGTGAGGTCATGTCACGCGTCATCCACGTCTTCCGCCAGCCCGAGCGATTCATCGCCGGGACCGTTGGCGAGCCCGGAGACCGCTCGTTCTACCTGCAGGCCATCGAAGACGCGCGCACCGTCAGCGTGCTGCTGGAAAAGCAGCAGGTGTCGGTGCTGGCCGAGCGCATCAGCGCGCTGCTGCAGGAGGTCGCGCGCCGGTTCGGCTCGGACGTGCCCACCAGCGGAGCGAACGCGGACGCGGATCCCCTGGCCGTGCCACTGGAGGAGGAGTTCCGGGTGGGCACGATGGGGCTCGGCTGGGACGCCGACTCGCGCTCGATCGTGGTCGAGCTGCTCGCGGTCACCGAGGAGGAGGTCGACGAGTCCGTTGTCCTCGACGACACCGAGGAGGGCCCGGACGCGTTGCGCGTGTTCCTGTCCCCGATGCAGGCACGCGCGTTCGCCGAGCGTGCGGAGAAGGTGGTCTCGGCCGGACGCCCCCCGTGCCCGCTGTGCGCCGAGCCGCTGGACCCGGCGGGTCACGTCTGCGTTCGGCTGAACGGGTACCACCAGCGGACCGCGATCACCGACTGATCCCTCATAGGTGGATCCCCGCGACCCGGCCGTCCCGGTCCTGCTGCGCCAGGGGCGTCTCGACATCACCGGACGGCTTGTCGACGCCTCGAACGCCACGCTGTTCGGCATGCTGAGCGCGGACGGCGTGGAGCTGCGCTGCGTGTACAAGCCCGTCCGCGGGGAGCGGCCGCTGTGGGACTTTCCGGACGGGACGCTCGCTGGGCGGGAAGTGGCGAGCTACCTCGTCTCCGAGGCCGCCGGCTGGCACGTCGTGCCGCCGACGGTGTTGCGCGAGGGGCCGTTCGGGCCGGGAATGGTGCAGGTCTGGGTCGACACGGACGACGAGCGTGAGCTGGTCGACGTCCGCGCGGTGACCGACGTCCCGCCGGGCTGGCTCGGCGTGCTGCGGGCTCGGGACGGGCGCGGTGAGCCGGCCGTCCTCGTTCACGCCGACCTCCCCGAGCTGAGGGCGATGGCGGCGTTCGACGTGGTGGTCAACAACGCCGACCGCAAGGGCGGGCACGTGCTGGCCGGCCTCGACGGTGGAATTTACGGGGTCGACCACGGTCTGTGCCTGCACGTCGAGCACAAGCTGCGCACGGTGCTGTGGGGCTGGATCGGCCGACCGGTCACTCCGGAGGTGCTCGAGGCGCTGCGGCGGCTGCAGTGCGGGTTGACCGAGTCGGGGCGCGGTGCGCTGCGCGACGAGCTCACCGAGCAAATCACGCGCCGCGAGATCAAGGCGCTGCAGACCCGTGTCGACACCCTGCTCGCGGAGCCCTGCTACCCCGAGCCGAGCGGCTACGGCCCCGCGATCCCCTGGCCGGCCTTCTGACCCCGCGAGTTGTCCGTTCGTGCGCGGCGAGTTGTGCATTTCGGCACGGCGCGTTGTGCATTTCGGTACGCCAGTCTTGCATCTCGGCACGGCGAGACGTCGCATCCTGTGGCGAGCGAGCGACTCCCGCTCGGCCGTGCCGTGGGCCTGGGCGCGCGCCGAGTGTTCGTCCTGCAGGTCGGGCGCATCGAGCAGAAGCCCGTCCCACCGCGGAACCCGTGGGAGGTGCTGGAGGAGGCGGCGCGCCCTCGGAAGCGATGCGGCACGTGCTCCCACCACGTCCGGGTGGGGTCACCGCGGCACGTGGAGTGGCTCTACCCGTGGTGGGAGTGGATCGACGAGACGAGGGCTGCCCGCTGAGCGCCGCGCGGCGCAGTTCGCCACCGTCGAAGGTGCCGACTCGCGCGCCAATCGTTGCCGACTCGCGCGCCAGATCGTGCCGACTCGCGCTAGAACTCTTCCCATGTGCGCGGGTCCTGCTCGTCGTTCACCCGCTTCCCGGTGGCCAGCGTCGCGATCCGGGCCAGGTCGCCGTCGGCTAGCGCGAACTCGAACACGTCCAGGTTCGCGCGAAGCCGGTCGACGTGCGAGGCCTTCGGGATCACCACGAGGCCCTGCTGCACGTGCCAGCGCAGCACCACCTGCGCCGGCGACTTCCCATACTGCCGCCCGATGTCGGCAAGCACCGGTTCCGCCAGGAGGTCGCCCTTCGCCAGCGGCGACCACGACTCTGTCACGATGCCGCGACGGGCGTCGTCGTCGCGCTGGGCCTGCTGCGGCTCCCGCGGGTGCAGCTCGATCTGGTTGACGGCCGGCACAGTCGACGACTCCGCCGCCAGCCGGTCGAGGTGCTCGGGCAGGAAGTTCGACACCCCGATAGCCCTCGTCAGGCCCTCATCACGGAGCTCCTCCATGATCTTCCAGGACTCGACGAAGCGGTCGATCCGGGGGAGTGGCCAGTGGACGAGGTAGAGATCGACGTGATCGAGCCCGAGCCGATCAAGGCTCTGCCGCAGCGCCGTCCGGGTGTCCGCGCCCTGCTGGGAGCCGCGCAGCTTCGTGGTGACGAACACGTGGTTCCGCGGTAGTCCGGATTCGGCGATCCCGCGCCCGACCCCGACCTCGTTGTCGTACTTTGCGGCGGTGTCGATGTGCCGGTAGCCCACCTCGAGCGCCTCGAGCACGATGCGGCGGGCCTCGTCCTGGTCGGTCACCCGCGCGGTTCCCAGCCCGATCTGCGGGAGCGAGCCGCCGGTGTTCAGCGGGATCGTCGGAACTGTCATGCGGGCACCCCCGGTGTGGTCTCCTCGAGGAACGTGACGCCGATCTGGCGGCGGATCTCGTCCACCAGCTCCAGGGTGGCGACTGAATCGGCGAGCGGGCGGAGCGGGGTGGCGGTGTCGCCCGCCGCGATCCGCCGGGCGGCCTCGACGGCGGTGACGTACAGCGCCTGGTGGCCGATGGCCGGCTCGGTCCACCGCAGCGTCGAGCCCGTGCCCGCCATGGTCAGAACGAGGTCACCCGGCTGGTAGAACGGGGGCTCGAGGACGAGCGTCGCTCCGGTCCCGGCGAGCACGGCGCCGTTCGGGGTGTCTGCCATCACCGTCGTGTTGATCACGGACTGCGCGCCGCCGACGTGCCGCAGCAGCGTTGACACCTGTCCGTGCACCTCGCCGCCGGGCACGTCCTGCCCGATGGCGTGCACCTCCGCGGGTTGGCCGAGCACCCAGGACGCCAGCGCCAGCGGGTACGTCCCCAGGTCGAGCAGCGCGCCGCCGGCCAGGTCGTGTCGCAGGATCCGGTGCGTGTCCGGGAACCACTCGCCGTGGTCGGCCAGCACGGTACGCACGTCGCCGAGCACGCCGTCGTCGAGCAGCTGGCGGATCACGTCGTAGCGCGGCAGGAAGAACGTCCACAGCGCCTCGGCGCAGAACACGCCGCGCGCGCTTGCCCGGGCGGCGATCTCCGACGCCTGCGCCGCGTTCAGCGCCAGCGGCTTCTCCACCAGCACGTGCTTGCCCGCGTCCAACGCCAGCAGGGCATGCGGGTGGTGCAGGTTGTGCGGCGTCGCAACATAGACGACGTCCACCTCCGGGTCCGCAACGAGATCCGCGTACGAGCCGTGCGCCCGCCCAATCGCCACGCGATCCGCGAAGTCCTTGGCCGAGGCCACCGAGCGGGATCCGACCGCGACCACCCGCTGTCGGGTGTTGCGTGCCAGGGACCCGGCGAACCGCTCGGCGATCCACCCGGTGCCGATCACGCCCCACCGCAGCGGCGGCGCGGCCATCGGGTCCGGTAGGCGCGGCGCGGGCATCGCGCTCGGAAATCTCATTGCGCCACCTTGGTGGTTCGGCCGTCGGCGCGCATGGATGCGATCACAGCCTCGGCGACCCTGCTGGCCGCCAGCCCGTCCCGGCCCGTGGCGAGCGGTGTCGGCGCCCCGTCACGCACCGAGTCCACCCACGCCTGCAGCTCGAGCCGGTATGCGTCGGCGAAGCGGGGACGCCAGTCCGCCGCGTAGGAAATGCCCTGCCGCAGCGCGGCGTCCGTGCGCGTGCGGGCCGGCTCGGTCAGGCTGATCGCCCCGGTTTCGCCGACGATCTCGCATCGGATGTCGTAGCCGTAGCGCGCGTTGAGGAACGTCTCCACGGTGCTGAGCACGCCGTCGGCTGTTCGCAGGGTGATCAGCTGCGGGTCCTGCAGGCCCTGGACCTGCGACGAGCAGCGCGGCGCCGTCCAGCTCACCTCGACGACCGCGGCGCGCAGCAGCCACGGCACGACGTCGAACTCGTGGATCGCCGACCCGGTGACCGACGATTCGGACGTCGCACCCGGCCCCGAGCTCACCCCCCGGCTGACGTTGTGGACCAGCACAGGAGCACCGACGGTCTGGTCGTCGATCGCCTGCCGCAGCGCGACGTATCCGGGGTCGAACCGGCGCATGAACCCCAGCGACAGCAGCGTCTCGCCGGCTGTGCCGATCTGCGCGAGTACGTCGGTCGCCTCGGCCAGCGACGGCGCCAGCGGCTTCTCGCACAGCACCGGCTTGCCGGCACGCACGGACGCGACGACCTGCGCGGCGTGCACCGAGTCGTGCGACGCGATCACGACGGCGTCCACGGCCGGGTCGGCGATCAGGGCGTCGGCGTCGGTGTACGCGCGGGCGCCCGCTGCGGCTGCCTCGGCGCGGGCGAGGTCCACGTCCGCCACTGCCGTCACATCGGCGCCCCGGACGAACCGGCGCAGGGTGGTCGCGTGATCCGCACCCATGATCCCGGCGCCGATGACGCCGACCCGGATGCTCACCGAGCGAGGGACGAGCGCCGACGCTCGGTCTGCGCGGCCAGCTCGGCCACGAACGTCTCGGTGTCCCAATCGTTCTCCAGCGCGCGCCACAGGAGCTGAGCCTGGCTCTCCGGCACCAGCGCGCCCACCGGCTTGTCCCGATCCAGGTTCGTCGGGAAGGGGTAGCCCTCCGCAGCCGCGGCGACGACGTTGCGCAGGTCTTTCTCCGATGCGCCGGCGGCCTGCCGCGCCCGCAGCGTGGCGTGGACGGCTTCCGCGACACGCTCGGTGTCGACGGTGCCCATCGCCCGCCCGAACGCCGACGAGACCTGCAGCAGGTTCGCCATCCTCTTGACGTCGGTGGTCCGGTTCGTGCCCGCGCCGTGCAGCAGGGCCGGGTTGAAGAACACCGCGTCTCCCTTGCGCAGGGGCAGCTGCACGTAGTGGGCCTCGAAGTACTCCTGGAACTCCGGCAGGCCGATCGCCATGTACCCCGGCTCGTAGCGCTGGGAATGCGGCAGGTACATCGTCGGGCCCGTCTCGACCGGCATGTCGACGTGCGCGACCGCGCCCTGCAGCGTCAGCACCGGCGAGAGTCGGTGGACGTGCGCCGGGAACTGCGCGGCGAGGTCGAGGTCCATGAAGCCGAGGTGGTAGTCGCGGTGCGCGGTCTGCGCGGTGCCGCCGGGGTTGACGACGTTCGGATCCGACACGATCTGGTAGTTCGGGCCGAGCCACGCCACCGAGACGAGATTGACGACGTCGTTCGCGTAGTAGTCGACGAACGTGTCGGGATCGGTGACGGCCAGCTTCTCCAGCGCGCTCCACAGCCGGTCGTTGCTGCCCGGTTTGGCGAAGTGGTCGCCGGTCTGCACGCCGCGCGCCTTCTGCTCCTCGATCAACGCTGTGATCACGGCAGTCGCGCGGTCGACGACGGCCGGGTCGAAGGCGCCGGTGAAGACCGCGATGCCGGGGCCGTCCATCAGGGCGCGGGCCAGCTCCGCCTGCACCGCGCGGCGGCCCTCCGGCGTCGCGACGTCGTCGGCCAGCGTTTCGCCGTAGAACAGCACTCCGCGCTCGACGCGGTCCGCATGCGGGTAGTCGGCAGGGTCGGTCTCCACCTCGACGACGGCTCGGAAGTCGTCGAGCCGGCAGTCGTCGCGGGTGAACCAGCCGCGGTGCGAACGGACGGGCGCTGCGGTCACGGGCGGACTCCTTCGTCGTGGGGCTTGTCCAGACTTCGCCCGCGAGAGGCCCTCGGTCAACCCTTGCTGATCCCTCAATAACCCCTCAGGATGACGGTGTGGCCCACCCCTACCGAATCCGCGAGATCGCCGTGCAGGCCGGCCTCTCGGAGGCCACGGTGGACCGGGTGCTGCACGGCCGCGGTGGTGTGCGGGCAAGCACCGTTGCGGAGGTGCACCAGGCGATCGACGACCTGCACCGGCAGCAATCGCAACTCCGGCTCGGCGGGCGGACATTCGTCGTCGACCTCGTCGTCGATGCGCCGCAGCGCTTCTCGGCGGCCGTGCGCGCGGCGCTCGAGGCCGAGCTTCCGGGAGTCCGCCCCGCCGTCATTCGGTCCCGGTTTCACCTCACCGAGGCCGCAGCTGTACCAGAGCTCGTCGCGACGTTGGAGCGGATCGCCGCCCGCGGCTCGCAGGGGGTGGTCCTCAAGGCGCCGGACCACCCGCAGATTGTCGCGGCGGTGGAGCGGCTGGTGGCCGCCGGTATCCCGGTGGTCACCTTCGTGACGGACCTGCCGACCAGCGCGCGGGCCGCCTACGTCGGCATCGACAACCGGGCGGCCGGCGCGACCGCCGCATACCTGGTGGACCAGTGGCTCGGCGACGCGCCCGGCAGCGTGCTCGTCACGCGCGGGGACGGCTCGTTCCGCGGTGAGGACGAGCGGGAGATGGGCTTCCGCGCCACGCTGCGCACGCTGGCACCGCGCCGTCGCCAGGTCGACCTGGTCAACGCGGACGGCCACGACGACGACCTGCACCGGCTGGTCCTCGGGGCACTGGCCGCACACCCCGACATCGGTGCCGTTTATTCGATGTACACCTTCGGCGGCAACCGGGCCACCGTCGAGGCCTTCGCTGCGGTCGGCCGGACGTACCGCGTGTTCGTGGCGCACGACCTGCACGACCACAACTTGGCCCTGCTGCACGACGGACACCTGTCCGGTGTGCTGCACCACGACCTGCGCCAGGACATGCGCCACGCCTGCCAGGCGATCATGCAGGCGCACGGTGCGCTGCCCGGCCGTCCCCGCTCCTCCCACTCGGCCATCCAGATCGTGACGCCGTACAACCTGCCGCCGGTGACACCCGTGGGGTGACGGCCGCCACGGGCCCGCTCCACGTCGACGAACTGCGCGCGAGTGCGGCGCCGCGCAGGGAATGAGGCGTTGCTCGCGGCATGGCGCGCGGGGCGGCCCGAAGTCGCGGGCAACGTTCGGGTGTCCGCGTGCCGAACGGCTCTGGCGCCGGCGGCTCTTGCGAGGGCGGGCGTGCACACCCATCTCGGTCGATGCCGCCGGCGTCCGGTCGTGATCTTCCGGTGTGCGGCAGGGAGCCCGGCCGGTGGGTGCGCGGGCGCCGACGAGGTCGTAACGTGCGCAACCGTCATCCGCCGTGCCCACCGAGGGAGAACGATGAGCGAGCCGACCGCACAGCAGTCATCGGGCACGGCACGCATCGGGGTGACCGGGCTGGCCGTGATGGGCGCCAACCTGGCCCGCAACATCGCAAGTCGCGGCACGCCGACGGCGGTGCACAACCGGACGACGGCGAAGACCACCGAGTTCATGAAGGAGTTCGGCGACGAGGGCCCGTTCGTCGGGTGCGAGA
>JAQSWF010000078.1 GCA_029266775.1 Pseudonocardia sp. | reverse complement strand
ACCAGCAGCGTCGCGGCGGCGGCGAGTTCCAGACCGGCCGCCGCGGCGATGGCCACGACGTTCACCGGATGGAGCACTCCGCCCTCGTCCAGCACGCTGACAGCCGACATCGCATGCCTCCCCAGGAAGGGCGGCTGAGCAGAAACCGTGGCAAGCATCAAGGCTGCCGGACTGAGCACCCACGTCAAAATCGAAGCCGGCGGCCTACGCAGAACTACGTGCGCGAGCGCTCGTCACCGTCCTTTGTGGACCGATGACGGCTCAGCCCTGCTCGTCCTCCGTGCGCGGCGCCAGCACGGCCCGTCGATCGGCGGACCAGCTCGTCCAGATCATGCGAGGCGCGTGCAGCAGCTGGCTCGCCGCCTGGGCGCGCCGCTCGGCCGCCTCGCACTCGGCGAAGAGCGAGCACAGCTCGCGCCACCAGTCCAGCCGCCGGGAGCGCGGGAGCGCCGCGCGCACGAGCCGCAGGAACGGCGGCGGCGCCGCAGCGGGGTCCGCCACGCTCTGGTCGAGGACGTGCTCGACGAGCCCGTCGACGGCCCGCACGGCCCGCTCGCCCGCGACGATCGCCTTCACGAGCGCGTAGGTGGCGCTGTCGGCCAGGTGGTGGCGCGTGGTGGCGGCGGCGATGGCCTGCTCGAGGCGGCCGAGTGCGAGCCGGCGGGTCGGTACGGTGACCACGAGCGTGCCGCCGTGCGGGTGGTACTGCCGGAGCGTCCTGTCGGCCTCCCCGAGCGCGGCCTTGCTGGCGTCCAGGTTGTCGAGGGCGTCGACGAGCGTGGCGTCCGCGTGCTCGATCGCCCGGATCCGGTAGGCGGCGGCGCCGGCGACCGCGGCCGCGCCGGTGGACAGGCCCTCGACGGTCGTCCCCTCCACCGCGGTGCAGGCCGCCGCCCGGGCGGCCGTTGCGACCCGGTCCTTGCACTGCGCGAGCCGCACGATGGTGTCGCGGGCCGAGCGTCGGGCGAGGCTCGCCGCGGCGTACACCTCCAGCCCGTCGTACCCCTCGGGACGATGCCCGTCGGGGGAGGTCCGCCGGATCCGCACCGCCGCCCCGCCCAGCAGCGCGCCGCGGGGCGCGACGTCGCGGCCGGGATGGCCCTGCCTCGAGCGGGCGCGGTGGCGCCCACTGGTCACCCAGTGGGCGCCGACGGGCTGGTCCGTGAGCGCGTCGACGGCGACCGCGGCGCTGCGGAGCGCGGTCGAGGTGTGCCGCCCATCCGCCGGCCGGTCGGGATCAGTGTGAGCGGTCATGATCATTCCATGCCGCGGCGTTACCGGCGTCGACTCGACGGTGACCCGTTGCGGCTGCCCGCAGATCTCGCGAGAGTCACACGGCGACGGTGGTGTGGGTGTGCCCGAGCCACGGACGGCAGTGTTGCGGCCACGTGGCGTGACCGCTTCCCCGGCGACGTGAACGGTGCGGATCGCGCTGTGAGCGGTCCGTCATCACGACCGGCGGTCGCGGACCCAGCTGAGAGCTGCTTCCACGGTCTTGGCGACGTCCACGCCCACCGGAAGGTGAGGGCGGCGTTGCACGACCACGTGCACGCTCTCCGCCCGGGCCGCGGCGAGCTTCGGGCTGGTGGCGGCGCCACCGCTGTCCTTGGTCACCAGCACGTCGATGTGATGCTCCCGCAGCAGGGCACGCTCCCCGTCGACGGTGAACGGTCCGCGGTCGAGGATCACCCGCCGGTGCGAAGGCAGGGGTGGCCGGGGCGGGTCGACGCACCGGACGAGGAACGCCAGGTCGAGCCCGGCGAAGGCGGCGAGGCCGGTCCTGCCGATCGTGAGGAACACCCGCTCCCCCAGCGACGGGAGGAGCGCGGCGGCCGCAGGCAGCGAGTCCACCCAGGTCCAGTCGGGTTGCGGGGGCCAGCCCGGGCGGGTCAGCACCAGCAGCGGGACGCCGGTGACGGCCGTGGCGGCGACTGCGTGATCGGTCATCCGGGACGCGAACGGGTGGGTCGCGTCGACGACGGCGGCGACGTCGTGCGCCTCGAGCCACGCCACCAGCCCGTCCACGCCGCCGAACCCGCCGATCCGTACCTCGCCCGGCGGCAGGGCAGGGTTTCGCACCCGTCCGGCCAGCGACGACACGACCGGCACACCCTCGGCGTCGAGGTCTGCAGCCAACCGGCGCGCCTCGGCGGTGCCGCCGAGCACGAGGATCAGCCGGGCCGGCATCGGGCGGCGGAGTAGAGGTGGCTGTCGGGGAAGTGCTCGGCGGCCAGCGCGGGACCGACGACCACGATCGCGGCCGACCGGATCCCGGCCGCGCGTACCGCCGCCGGCAGGGCGTCTAGCGAGTCGCGCAGCACGATCTCGTCGGGGTGACCGGCGCGGGCCACCACGGCTGCCGGGCAGTCGGGCCCGTACACGGATGCCAGCTGCGCGGCGACCTCGTCGATCCGGTGCACCGAGAGGTGCAGCACCAGCGTGCCCGCCGCGCGGCCGAGCTCGGCCAGCCCTTCCCCGTTCGGCATGGGCGTGGCCGAAACGGCGATGCGGGTCAGAGTGACGGTCTGCGCCACCCCGGGCACGGTCAGCTCGCGCCGCAGCGCGGCGGACGCGGCGGCGTAGGCCGGAACCCCGGGGCACAGGTCGTAGGGCACCCCGGCGGCGTCGAGGCGTCGGCACTGCTCGGCGAGCGCGGAGAACACCGACAGATCGCCCGACGCGAGGCGGGCGACGTCGAGCCCCCGGTCGTGCGCCGCGAGCATCTCGTCGACGATCTCGGTGAGCGTCATCGCCGCGGTGTCGACCGTCCGGGCGCCGGGCGGGCACAGCGCGAGCACGTCGGGCAGCACGTAGGTGCCGGCGTACAGGCACACCGGAGAGGCCGCGATGAGATCGCGGGCCCGCACGGTCAGCAGGTCGGCCGGACCCGGTCCGGCGCCGATGAAGTGCACGGTCACGGCGGCCCTCCCCCGTCTGCGTGCTTGACCACGGACCAGATCGTGACCGGCATCGCCGGCCGCCAGCCGGTGAAGCGCCCCACCGGTGATGAACGCGACACCGCGAGCCGCGTCAGCTCACCGCCGAGCCGGCCGTGGCCCCCGGCGAGCACGGCCTCGGCTTCCACGGTGACGGCGTTGGCCACCAGCCGTCCGCCGGGACGCAGCGCCGCCCAGCAGGCGTCGAACACCCCGGAGCTCGTCACGCCACCACCGATGAACACGGCATCCGGCGGGGGCAGCCCGACCAGCGCGGCCGGAGCTCGCTCGTGCACGACGCGGAGGTCCGGCACGCCCAGCGCGTCGGCGTTCGCGGTGATCCGGGCGGCGCGCTCCGGGTCGGCCTCGACGGCGACGGCGCGGCACGTGCGATGGGCGCGCAGCCACTCGATCCCGACCGACCCGTTGCCGGCGCCGACGTCCCACAGCAGCTCACCGGGCAGCGGAGCGAGGTGGGCGAGGGTGACCGCGCGGACCTCGCGCTTGGTGAGCTGGCCGTCGTGCGCATACGCGTCATCGGGCAGGCCGGGGACTTCGCCCCACCGGCGGGTACCGGCGGCCGCCCGGCAGGTGACCGCGACGAGGTTGAGCGGGTCGTCCGGCGCGTGTCCCCAGCCGTCGGCCGTGCCGTCGACCCGGGTCTCCGCCGGGCCGTCGAGCTGCGCGAACACGGTCATCGACGATGGCCCGAAACCGGCCTCGACCAGCAGCGCGGCCAGCGACCGCGGCGTGTCGGCGTCGGCGCTCAGCACCAGCACCCGCGCCCCCGGGGCGAGCGCGCGGCGGACCCGGGCCAGGGGGTGCGCCACCGCGCTGACCACCTCGACCGTGTCGGCGGCCCAGCCCAGCCGCGCGCAGGCCAGCGCCACCGACGACGGGTGCGGCAGCACGTCCAGGCGCTGTGGGCCGAGCACCCGGGCCAGGGTGGCGCCGACGCCGTGCAGCATCGGGTCGCCGCTGGCGAGCACGCACACGCGGCGGCCGGCGAGCTCGGCGAACAGTCCGGGCAGCGCCGGCAGCATCGGCGACGGCCACGGCCGCTGCTCGGCCTTGGTTCGCCCGGCCACCAGCTCGAGCTGCCGCGGCCCGCCCAGCAGCACCTCGGCCGCCCGCACGGCCGCGCGGCCCGGCTCGGCCAACCCGGCCCAGCCGTCGGCGCCGATCCCGACGACCGTGACGGTGTCCCCGGCGGTGTTCATGCGCTCATCGTTTCCCACCGCGCCGCCGGTCCGCATCGTCGCCCCGGGCACACCCGCCCCGCCCCGGCGACGACCACCTGCCCCCTCCCGCACTTCGGAGCCACCGTGCTGTTTGTCCGGGCCGTGAGCAGCAGTACGGCTCCGAAGTGCCGGGCCGGGGCGATCGCGAGACGGGCATGTCCGCCTCGTTCGGGGCGTTGACCGCGAAAGTCCGATGATTCTGTCGGGGGGATGCGGTCTTATCACCATGACGGTGACCGCGACGCGAGGAGAGGCTGTGACGGCGGGGGGCACGGCGGGGGGAACCGCACGGGCGACGGCGCCCGGCCCTGCCGCCGACGCCGGCCGGCGCACGGCGTTCCTGCACGCCCTCGGCAACACCCTGGCGGCGGCGATCGTCAACTTCACGGTGTGGTTCGCCGTGACGTTCTGGGTCTACCTGGAAACGCGCTCGGTGTTCGCCACCGGCGTGATCTCCGGCATCTACCTCGTGCTGACCGCGGGGTCGGGTGTGTGGTTCGGCGGGCTGGTGGACCGCTACCGCAAGCGCACGGTGATGCTCGCCTCGACGGCCGTGTCGTTGCTGCTCTACGCCGCCGGCCTGGTGGTGTACCTGCTCGCCCCGCCCGGCTCGTTCGCCGACCCGGCGAACCCGGTGCTGTGGGTGCTGGTGCTGTTGCTGATGGTCGGTGTGATCGTCGGCAACCTGCGCACCATCGCGCTGTCCACTGTGGTCACCCTGTTGATCCCGCCGGAGGGCCGGGACCGGGCGAACGGCATGGTCGGCACCGTCAACGGCGTGTCGTTCCTGGCCACATCGGTGATCAGCGGCTTGCTGGTCGGGCTGTCGGGCATGTTCCACGCGCTGCTCTTCGCCGTCGTCCTGATGGCCGCGGTGGTCGCTCACCTCGCGTTCGTGCGCATCCCCGAGCAGCGCGTCGTCGCGGCGGCAGGCGGCGACGGCCACCGGCTGGACGTGCGCGGCACGGTCGCGGTGGTCGCCGCGATCCCGGGCCTCGCGGCGCTGATCGCGTTCACCACGATCAACAACTTCCTCGGCGGGGTCTTCATGGCCCTCATGGACGCGTACGGCCTTTCGCTCGTGTCGGTGGAGGTCTGGGGCCTGCTGTGGGGTGTCCTGAGCGCGGGGTTCATCGTCGGCGGCCTGGTCATCGCGCGGTGGGGCCTGGGCGCGAACCCGGTGCGCACGCTGCTGCTGGTCAACGTCGTGCTGTGGGTGATCTGCGGCGTCTTCGCGCTGAGGTCGTCGATCGTGCTGCTCGCCGTCGGGATGTTCCTGTACCTGAGCCTGATGCCGTTCGCCGAGGCGGCCGAGCAGACGGTGCTGCAGCGGGTCGTGCCGTTCGAGCGGCAGGGGCGGGTGTTCGGCTTCGCGCAGAGCGTCGAGCAGGCCGCGTCGCCGCTCACCGCGTTCCTGATCAGCCCGGTCGCCCAGTTCGTGGCCATCCCGTTCATGACCACGGGGGGCGGGGTCGAGCTGATCGGCGGGTGGTTCGGCACCGGGCCCGAGCGCGGCCTCGCGCTGGTCTTCACCGTCACCGGGGTCGTCGGCCTGGTCGTCACCCTGGTCGCGCTGCGCACACGCTGGTACCGACAGCTCGCGAGCCGCTACCGCGCCGCGGAGCCGCAGCCGGTGCCGGCCGGCTGACCAGCGCAGCGACCGCCCGTCGGGTCACAGAACGGTGAACGGGTGGTGTCGGTCCGGTGTGTCGGCCCCTCCTGCCCCGTCTGCTCCGCACGGAGCATCTCGCGCGTCGTTCATCGCGTCGGGTCGCGCGGTCGCCGCATCCGGGGGTCCAACGCGAGGCGAGCGTTCTACGTTCACCACGGAACAACGACGGACCGGTCACGAAATGGACAACGGGACTCCCCACCCGCCGGCTCCCCCGAACCGGATGTCCAGCCGGGCCGTCGATCCGGAAGGTTGGTCGTGGCTCGGCATCGCTCCCCCCGAGGCCGCCGCGCGAGCCGGACCCTCCCGTTCCCGCTGGTCGGGATGCCGGGAGGCACGTCCGGTGACCGCCGCTTGCCTGTACGCGGGTCCACCGCGCGTGGACTCGCCGTCCCCGCTCCGGTCGCCCGTGGCGCCGGCGTCGCCACGGTGGTCGCCGTCGCCGGCGGCGCGGTCGCCGCGTTCGGCACGACGGCGGTCACCTCGACGCCGGCCGACCCGGCCGCGTCCGCCAACCCCTCGGTCCTCGCGCTCGCTGCCGAGAGACCCGGCGGCTCGGCCCCGGCACCCGTCCCGACCCCCGTGGGCGGCGCGATCGCCCGCATGACGGTGCCGCTGCCCGGCCAGGCGCAGGAGCGGCCGGCCGAGCCCGCGATAATGGATCCCGCCCAGCTCTCGGGTGCGGTCCAGCGCGCGCAGGGCGAGGCACGGCGGCTGGCCGAGCAGGCCCGCGCGAAGTCCGACGAGCGCCGCGCCGCGGCGGCCCGGCCGACGCAAGCCGGCGACGGCGAGGAAGCCGACGACGAAGAGCGGCGCACCGCCGAGCGGGCCCGCCGGGCCGGGCGCGCCGCCGACACCGGCTCGGCCGGGAACTGTGGCCTCGACACCGGCGGTCTGGGCCCGGTCAGGGCGCACGTGCGGACGGCGGCCAACGTCCTCGGCTGCGAGTTCGGCCGGCCGGACGTACTGGGTGTCGCCGGTCGCGGCGGCCCGTCGGACCACCCCGAAGGCCTCGCCCTGGACTTCATGGTCGACCGGGTGACGGGAGACGCCCTCGCCGACTGCGCCCTCCGCCACCGCGAGGAGCTCGGCGTCAGCTACGTCATCTGGCGCCAGCGGATCGACACCGGCAGCGGCTTCAAACCCATGCCGGACCGCGGAAGCCCCACCGCGAACCACTTCGACCACGTCCACATCTCGTTCCGGTCCGGCGCGGGCAACGGAGCTCCCTTCAGCTGTTGACAGCTGGGGAGAACCGTCAGGGGCTCCCCCCGGCCCGCCGTCGCGAGTAGAAACACGGCATGGACGTCGCGGGCCAGGTCGCACTGCACTTCACCGGCGACGTCGTGCGCCTGGGGAATCACGTCAACCTCTCGGCGGTGCGCACCGACGGCGATCACCTGTGGGTCGCGGGGGACGAGACCGCGACAGTCGAGCGCCTCGTCCTCGACTCGGCGACCGCGCCCACCCGCGCCGGGCGTCAGCGCAGCTTCCGCCTCGCGGACCTCGTGCAGCTACCGGGGCCGCCGGACGGGGAAGCCGACATCGAAGGGATCGCGCGCAGCGGCGGCTGGCTCTGGGCGATCGGCTCGCACGCGCTGATCCGTCGCCGGGTAAAGCTGCACCACGACGAAGCGAAGGCGCTGCGCCGGCTCGGTCGGATCCGTCGCGACCCGAACCGCTACGTGATCGTGCGGCTGGCCGTACAGCCCGGCGTGGACCGGCACCCCGAGCCGGTCCGCGTGGCCCGCGACGGCCGCCGGTCGGCGATCGTCGGCGCGCCCGGCGCGGAGACCCTGGTGGACCTGCTCCGGACCGACCCGCACCTCGCACCCTTCCTCGCGATCCCGTCCAAGGACAACGGCTTCGACGTCGAGGGGTTGGCCGTGATCGGCGACCGGCTTTACGCCGGCCTGCGCGGGCCGGTGCTGCGCGGCTGGGCCGTGGTACTCGAGCTACGACCTGTGGACGACCCGACGGACCCGGGCCGGATGGCGCTGGGCATCTTCCCCGAGGGCGCCCGCTACCGGAAGCACTTCCTGAACCTCGACGGGCTGGGAGTGCGCGATCTCTGCCCGGACGGCGACGACCTGCTGGTGCTCGCCGGGCCGACGATGGCCCTCTCCGGCCCGGTACGGGTGTATCGGTGGCAGGGCGCGGCGGTCGCCGAGGCCGGGCGGGTGGTACGCGAGGCGGACCTGACGGTCGAAACCGTGATCACGAACGGGGAGGGCGTCGACCACGCCGAAGGCATCGCCCTGCTCACCCCGGACGTGCACGATCCGCTCGCCCGCCTGCTCGTCGTCTACGACAGCCCCTCGGCCGCCCGTCATCCGTGGCCGGACACCGTGCTCGCCGACCGCGTCCGCATCGGCACGACCGACACGGCCGCGGCGGGACCGGTCACTGCCGATGGCCACGCTGTCGACGGCCGCGACACCGGCGTCGGCACACGTGATCCACATGGCGATCAATCGGTCGACGGTCACCCGCACGGGAATCACGCAACGGGGGCGGCGGGCCAGCGCGCGGCCAGTGCGTCGGCGAGCACGTTCGGCCGAGACAGGTAGACCTCGTGGTCGTCGGCCTCCTCGACGACCAGCGGGGGCCGGCCGAGGACCGCGGCGAGCCGGTCGGCGATGGCGGCGTGCAGGGGGTCGGTGCCCCTTCCGACGGCGATGGTGACGCGGTCTGCGGGCAGCTCGCCCGGCGCGAAGCCGTGGGTCGTGATCAATCGGGCGTCGTCGCGCAGCACGGCCTCGGCGTTGACGACCATCCGGCGTACGGCGGGCGCGTCGTGGTCCGCCCGGCCCTCGGAGAGCACGTCCAGCATCACGGCGTAGGCGCCGGCCCAGTCGTCCGGGTGCGCGGCGAGGTGCGCGTCGATCGGCTCCATGATCTGGGCATGGAGCTCCGCAGCGCCCGGAAGCATGCCGAGGGCCGCGGGTTCCCACGCGATCGCCTCCGCGACGACGTCGGGATGGCGGGCGGCGAGCGCGAGCGCGATCACGCCGCCGGAGCTGAAGCCGACAACGGTCGCGGGGGCCGCGTCGAGGTCCGCCAGCAGCCTCGCCGCGTCGTCCGCATGTCCCGCCACCCCGCCGTCCGGCCACTCCTCGCGTGTACTTCCACCGGTGCCGCGGCGGTCGTACCAGATGGCGCGTCGGCCACGCGCGGCGAACGCCTCTGCCTGCGGACTGAGCATCCCGAGGTCTTCGGCCCCGCCGTGCACGAGCAGGACCGGGGGGCCGGTGCCCGCGACCCGGAAGGAGAGCGCTCCGCCTATCAGGGTTACCTTTCGGTTGACTCGCACTCTATCGAATACTGGCTAAGGTAACCCGATGTCGCCCGCCGGGCAAGCCCGTCGTCCCTACAACGCGGAGGGCCGCCGCGCTCAGGCCCGGGCGACACGCAACCGGATCCTCGCGGCCGCGCAGACGCTGTTCCTGGCCCGGGGCTACACGGCGGTGTCGGTCGCGGACGTCGCCACGGCGGCCGGCGTGTCGGTGCCGACGGTCTTCGCCGGCTTCCGGTCGAAGGCGAACCTGCTGAAGGAGGCGACGGAGACGGCGCTGGTGGGCGATGCGGACCCCGTGCCGCTGCACGACCGTCCCTCGATGCGCCACGTCGTGGAGGGCGCCACGGCGCGCGAGGTCCTGCACCGCCTGGCTGCACTCATCGCCGAGGCCGGGCCGCAGGTGGCGCCGCTCTACGCCGTGCTGCACGCCGCGGCGGACGCCGACCCCGAGATCGCCCGCCTGGCAGCGACGTTGGACGAGCAGCGCCTCCAGGGTGCGACGCGGCTGGCCGAGGTCGTGCTCGACCGGCTGGGCGATACCGACCCTGACCGGCTGCGCGAGGTCCGCGACACCATCTGGACGCTCAACTCGCCGTTGCTCTTCGGCCTGCTCGTGACGCAGCGGGGGTGGCCGCCGGAGCGCTACGGCGCGTGGGTCGCCCGCGCGCTCACCGCACTGGTGCTCTGAGAGCCCGCTCGTCCACGTCACGCCCAGAGCGAACATCACCGCCGACGGTGAACACAGCGCTTCCTGGCCGGGCGGTCTGCCTAGCGTCGGGGACAACTGCCCCACCGCCACTCCACCTGTGAATCTCCGCCTTGCTCCGCTGCGGCGTTGATCCACAGGACACTTATCAGCCGGAGGACACCGTGCCCCGCACCCTGCCCAACCCGCCCACCGATCCCGTCCTCGACCGGCTCTTCGCCGAGCGCATCGTCTACCTCGCCGGCGAGGTGGACGACGAGGCCGCCCACCGGATCACCGCACAGCTGCTCCTGCTGACCGCCGACGACCCCGCCCGCGACATCGCCTTCTACATCAACTCGCCGGGAGGTTCCGTCACGGCGGGCATGGCGATCTACGACACGATGCAGCTCGTCGCCCCGGACGTCACGACCTGGGCCGTCGGGTTCGCGGCGTCGACGGCACAGCTCCTGCTCACGGCGGGCGCGCCCGGCAAGCGCTACGCCCTGCCGCACACGCGCATCATGCTGCACCAGCCCTCGGCGCGGCTCGGCGGAACCTCCGCCGACGTGACGATCCGGGCGGCCGTGTTCACCGAGATGAAGCGCGAGATCGCCGAGCTCACGGCCCGACACTCGGGGCAGCCGGTGGAGACGATCGTGGCGGACGCCGACCGGGACCGGTGGTTCGATGCCGAGCAGGCCCGGGCCTACGGGCTGATCGACCACGTGGCCGGCGGCCCGGGCACGCCTGCACCCCGCGAGCGCATCGGTTTCCTCGGGGAGGGCCCCGGGAATCCGAACTAGTGCCAGTGGCTACACGGCGTTTCCCGCTTCAGCTTCCGATCGCCCTGCTGGCCGCCGCTCCCGGGACGTACCTGGGAGCCGCCACGTACCTCGGCCTCCCCCATCCCGAGCTCGCACCGCCGCTGGCCGCCCTGGTGTACGGGATCTCGATCGTCGGTGCGGCGTTCATGCTGTCGTGGGCGGCCGAGGCGGCGCAGGTCGACGTGAGCGCCGGGCTGGCGCTGGCCGTGCTGGCGCTGCTCGCTGTACTGCCCGAGTACGCCGTCGACGCCGTCTTCAGCTGGCAGGCCGGCCAGATCTACGCGGCCGAGGGGACCTGCCCACCCCAGGAGGGCGGCGCCACGGCGTGTGCTTTGGCCCTGGCGAACATGACCGGGGCCAACCGGGTGCTGGTCGGCGTGGGGTGGCCGCTCGTGGTGCTCATCGCGACGCTCGCCGTCTGGCACTCCCGGCGCCACGGCGGTGGCGACAGCGCCACCACGCACGAGGGGTGCGTGCGGATGCCGCGCGCGCTCTCGGCCGAGGTCGTCTTCCTGGGCATCGCCACCCTGTACTCGCTGACGCTGCCGCTGCGCCACACGCTCACCCTGCTCGACGCGGCCATCCTGATCGCCATCTTCTGCGCCTACGCCTGGCGCCTGTCGAAGGCCCCGCCGGAGGAACCGGAGCTGGAGGGGACGTCGGCCTGGATAGGGGAGATGCCCCGCGTCCGGCGCCGCGCCACGTTCGGCGCGCTGTTCGCCGTCGCCGGCGTGGTCATCCTCGCCGCTGCCGAGCACTTCGCGGAGGGGCTGGTGCAGACGGGCGAGGCGCTGGGCGTCGACCCGTTCATCCTCGTGCAGTGGGTGGCGCCGCTGGCAAGCGAGGCGCCCGAGCTGATCGTCGCGTGTCTGTTCGCCTGGCGCCTCAAGGCCTCGGACTCGCTCGGGACGCTGCTCTCGAGCAAGGTCAACCAGTGGACGCTGCTCGTGGGCACGATCCCGATCGTGTTCGCGATCTCGGCCGGCACCTTCGACGGGCTGCCGCTCGACACCCAGCAGCGCATCGAGCTGCTGTTGACCGCCGCCCAGTCGCTGTTCGCGGTGAGCCTCCTCGTCACGCTGGCCCTGACGACGCGCGGCGCGGCGGCGCTGTTCGTGCTGTTCGCCGTGCAGTTCTTCGGCAGCCTCCTGATGTCCACGGAGACCGACCACGTGCTCAACATGGTGCTGTCCGGGGTCTACGTCGCTCTGGCCGTGGCGCTGTTCGTGCGCCACCGCCACGAGCTCGGGCAGCTTGTCCGCGACGGACTGCGGACGCCGTTCGACGACCTCCAGCGCGCCGAGGAGCGGGTGGTCGCCGCAGAGCAGGATTAGCGGCGGCGAGCCGTAGGCCGCGCCACGCACGCGGTTGCGCAGGCGTTAGCGTGGGGCCCTGCAGGGCCATACGGGTGCCCGAAGATCAAGGGATGACTAACATGCGCGTCGGCGTGCTGACCGGAGGCGGGGACTGCCCCGGTCTCAACGCGGTGATCCGGGCCATCGTTCGCAAGGGCGTCCCCGAGTACGGCTACACCTTTCTCGGGTTCCGTGACGGCTGGCGCGGGCCGCTCGAGGCCGCC
>JAQSWF010000277.1 GCA_029266775.1 Pseudonocardia sp. | reverse complement strand
GATCCGTCGTGGGACGCTTCCGCTGGCCGGTCGAGGACCCGCCACATAGGATCTCGTTAGATGCGTTCGGGTGGCCGCGGACTTTCGCGGCCCCTGGACGGCCCACAGCCGTGGGGCAGGCCCAGACCTGCCCCACCACCGGCCGCGGGGCGGTGCGCCGGCCGACCCCGTGAATCAAGGAGCCCAGCCTTCACCCCATGTGGGGGTAGCGGTAGTCGGTGGGCGGCACGAACGTCTCCTTGACCGACCGCGGCGACACCCAGCGCAGCAGGTTCAGCACCGAGCCGGCCTTGTCGTTCGTGCCGCTCGCCCGGGCGCCGCCGAACGGCTGTTGTCCGACCACCGCACCGGTCGGCTTGTCGTTGATGTAGAAGTTGCCGGCCGAGAACCGCAGCACCTCCATCGTCTTGACGATGGCCTCGCGGTCCTGCGCGATGATCGCGCCGGTCAGGCCGTACGGGGCGATGTCGGCAGCCTCCCGAATCACCCGGTCATAGTCGGTGTCGTCGTAGACGAACACCCCGAGGAATGGCCCAAAGTACTCGGTCGTGAAGATCTCGTGCGCCGGGTTGTCGGCCTGCACGACGGTGGGGCGGATGAAGTAGCCCTCGCTGTCGTCGGCGGTACCGCCCGCCAGCACGTCCACACCGGACTCCCCGCGCACCCGGTCCAGAACCCCGCTGAGCCGGTCGAACGACCGCTGGTCGATGACCGCGCCCATGAAGTTGGAGAAGTCGGTGACGTCGCCCATGGTCAGGCCGTTCACCTCGTCGACGAGGCCGTTACGCAGGCGATTCCACACCGAGCGCGGGATGTAGGCGCGCGAGGCCGCCGAGCATTTCTGCCCCTGGAACTCGAACGCGCCCCTAGTCATCGCGGTCCGAAGCACGTCCACGTCCGCGGACGGGTGTGCGATCACGAAGTCCTTGCCGCCGGTCTCCCCCACCAGGCGCGGATATGCCCGGTAGCTCGAAAGGTTCTCGGTGACCGTTCGCCACAGATGGCCGAATGTCGCGGTGGACCCGGTGAAGTGGATGCCAGCGAGATCCGGGTGGACGAGCGCGACCTCGCTGACCGCGCGGCCGTCCCCGGTGATCATGTTGATCACCCCGGGGGGCAGGCCGGCGGCCTCTAGCAGCCGCATCGTGTAGTGCGCGGCGAGCTGCTGGGTCGGGGCCGGCTTCCACAGCACGACGTTGCCCATCAGCGCCGGCGCGGTGGGCAGGTTGCCGGCAATGGCGGTGAAGTTGAACGGGGTGATCGCGAGCACGAACCCCTCAAGGGGGCGGTGGTCGAACCGGTTCCACACCCCCGGCGAACTGATCGGCTGCTCGGCGCGGATCTGCCGACCGAACCAGACGTTGAACCGCCAGAAGTCGACCAGCTCGCACGGTGTGTCGATCTCGGCCTGGTAGCAGGTCTTGCTCTGGCCGAGCATGGTGGCCGCAGCAAGGGTGTGTCGCCACGGGCCGGCGAGCAGGTCGGCCGCCTTGAGAAAAATCGCGGCTCGGTCGTCGTAGGACATCCGCTGCCAGCTGGAGGCGGCGGCGCGGGCCGCCTTGATGGCGTCCCGGACGTCGTCGGGGGTGGCGTTGGTGAGGGTGCCGAGTACGGCGTGCTTGCGATGCGGCTGCACGACGTCGATGGGTTCGCCAGGCCCGTGCCGCTGCTCGCCGCCGATCGTCATCGACAGTTCGACCCGCTCGGCGGCCTGCTGCTTCAACCGGTTCTCGAGCGCCGACCGCTCGGGGCTGCCCGGGGCGAAGTTGTGCACCGGCTCGTTGACGGGGGCCGGGACATCGGTGATGGCGTCGAACATCTTTGGTCAGCTCCGGTCTCATGGTCAGCGCCCGACGAGGGCGCGCAGGAAGAACAGCAGGTTGGCGGGCCGTTCGGCCATGCGGCGGGTGAGGTACGGATACCAGCTCGAGCCGTAGGGTATGTAGACCCGGACGCGGTGGCCGCTGTCCGTCAGCTCCTTGAGCAGGTCGCGGCGAATCCCGTACAGCAGCTGGATCTCGAAGTCTTCGCGACCCTTCCCCACCCGAGCCGCGGCCTCGCGGGCGTAGGCGATCAATTCGCCGTCGTGGGTGCCGAACGCGGGGTCGGTGCCGTGCTGGAACAACCAGTCGGTGAGGAACTTGTACTGCGCCTTGATCTCCGCGCGGCCCTGCTGCGCCACCTCGACCGGCTCCGCGTAGGCACCCTTGACCAACCGGACCCGTGGTTTCAGCGCTGCCAGCGCTTCGAGGTCGAGCGGAGTGCGGCGCAGGGCCGCCTGGATGGCGACACGGGTCTGCGGGTGGCTGGTGGCGACCTCCCGGAACAGCTTGAGCGTGTCCGAGATCAGACCGCTTTCCTCCATGTCGACCTCGACCCGGACCCCTGCCGACTGAGCCGTGTCCAAAATGTGGCTGAGGTTCACCCTGCACGCGTCGCGGCCCACCGTCTGTCCCAGCTGGGACAGCTTGATGGAGATCGTGGCATCCAGGCGGCGGGCGGCCAGCGCCGCAATCGCCTCCTCGTACTCCTCGACCGCACGGGTAGCTCCCGCCAGGTCGCGCACCCCCTCACCAAGCAGGTCGAGGATGCCGCCGACCCCGCGGGAGTTGAGCTCGGCGGCCACCGCCAGCGCTTCCTCCAGCTGCTCGCCGGCCACGAACCGGTGCGCAGCCCGGCGGGCGATCGGATTCTCGGTGACCTGCCGCTGCACCTCACGGCTGCCTGCGGCCCACACCAGCAATCGGTTAACCATCACGACCCCCTGGATCGACATTCGTGGGGGGAGGACTGCGTGGGGCGGCGGTGCGAATGTACGGCGGACCGTGCCGCCGCGCAGTGCCGTCCGACGGTTCCCGAACCTCGCCGCCATCCGAGCCCAGCCGCCTGCGTCGTGTGGCGACCGCCGGCCGAGGACCACATGAGGACTTCCCGCGAGATCGGGTGCCACCCAGCTGACCCATCGGTGAGCACAGGATGTCCGCGACGACCGCACGCCGCGACCGCCGACGGGAGGAGCCCTCGCGGCGAGGCTCGAAGCCCCAACTGCGCAATGAACGGAAACCTCGACTGCGTCCAGACCCGATGGGCGATGCCGCCGGCTACCGTCCCGGCCGATCGCTCGCGCCGTAAGCTTCTCACAGGGCTCACCACGCGCTTAGATTCAGGCGCCAGGTGTCGAACGATCTCACCCTCGTCACAGGGGCCAGCTTCGCACCCTGCTCGGGCGCGAGAAAGAAGCAGCGACATGCGTGCACACGAGTCCCGTTCGGTAATGCGGCGCCTCCCGGTGGACCAGATCGAGGAGATCGAGGCCGAGACCGGCGTAGGCCAACTCAACAAGAGCCTGGGGCTCTGGCAGCTCACCGCAATCGGCGTCGGCGGCATCATCGGCGTCGGCATCTTTTCTCTCGCCGGACTAGTC
>JAQSWF010000276.1 GCA_029266775.1 Pseudonocardia sp. | reverse complement strand
CGCCTGGCGGTCGGCGGCGATCCGGTCGGTCGGGGCGCAACCCAAACGCCGGCGGACCCGCGCGTTGACCTTCACCAGCCAGTCCTGCAGCTGAGCGTTGAAGTCCTCAGGCCCGGTGAACACGCGGCCGGGGAGAAACGAGCGCTCGAGGTAGTCGTGGGCGCGCTCGACGATGCCGGTGTGAATGCCCTTGTGCTCGGGTTTGCGGGGTTTGAGCACGATCACCTTGGCCCCGAGGACACCGCGGAACGCTTGGCAGGCGGCGGTGAGCTCGATCCGGCCGCCGCGGTTGCGGCCGACCGCTGTCTCGCCGTCCCAGACCAGGGTCCGCGGCACCGCGCCGAGTGCGTGGATCAGCCGCCACTGGGGACCAGCACCGCCGACAGCCAGCGGGAGTAGCCGGTCACCATCGTCAGCACCGGCAGCTGCGTCGGGTGTCGGGTCTGCCCGAAGCCCACCGGCAGCTTGATCGGCGGGAACCAGAAGTCGCATTGCGCGATGTCGCCGGCCACGTAGCTGGTCCGCGAGGCCGGGTCGGGCGGCAGATACGCCGGGCGCAGCTCGGCGACCCGCTGCTTGAACACCGTGATCCCGCGCGTCCAGCCCACCCGCTCGGCGATCACCGTCGCCGGCATCGTCGCCACCAACTCCAGCTGCTGGCGGATCGCGTCGTCGAACGCATCCACCGCCGACCCCACCGGCTTGCGCTCGTACTTCGGCGGCGCGTCCGAGGCCACCGCGGCACGCACCGTGTTCCGCGAGACCCCCAACGCCCTCGCGATCGTCTTGATCGGCAACCCCTCCGCTCGATGAAGCCGGCGGATCTCAGCCCAGTCCTCCACAGACAACAACTCCCTTCGCCCCTCTCGGCTTGGATCAGCCGAGAATCCGGTCGAAGGGGGTCAACATTCAGCCGACGCTCCGGGGTCAGTTTTCCCTATCTTCTTGATCGTCCCGGCGTGCTCGTACCGTGCCGGGCACCCAGGGGCACCGGGTATGGCTCTCAGTTTTCTGCCGCGGATGGCTTCGTCTGATTGGCCGCCCGGTGTCCCACGGCGTCTCGACCGCTCATTGAGATCTGCGACTTGATCGCTGTGTAGGGAATCGACGGCGAGCACGTCGACGGGCACCACGTCCCCGAACCACCTGAGAGGTACTGAATGCGACACGTCGAGCGTGCATGGGCCGGGATCGACGCCGGCAAGGGACACCACCACCTGGTGGTCATCGATCAGGACGGGACCCGGCTGCTGTCACGGCGGGTCGCCAACGCCGAACCCGACCTGGCCGAGCTCATCGACACGGTGCAGTGTGGCGCCGAGGCACTGACCTGGGCGATCGACCTGACCGACGGCCCCGCCACCCTGGTGATCGCGCTGCTGCTCGAGCGCGGCCAGCGGCTGGTGCACGTGCCCGGAATCGCGGTCAACCGCGCCGCCGACGCCTACCGCGGTGAAGGCAAGACCGACGCCAGGGACGCCGCGGTCATCGCCGACCAGGCCCGGATGCGCCGCGACCTGCGGCTCCTGCGCCTCGACGAGCCGGCGATCGCCGAGCTGCGGATGCTCACTACCCATCGCGCCGACCTCGTCTGCGACCGGACCCGGACGATCAACCGGCTGCGCGGCCGACTCGCCGCAGCCTGCCCCACGCTTGAGGCGGCGCTGGACTTGTCCAACCACGGCCCGCTGCTGCTGATCAGCCAGTTCCCAACCGCCACAGCCATTCGCGCCGCCGGGCTGGACGAGCTGCACCGCTGGCTGCGTACCCGGCACGTACGCGGTGCCGCCGCCCTCGCGGCCCGCGCGCACGCCGCGGCCGCCGCGCAGCACGTCCGGATTCCCGGCGAGGACACCGCCGGGCTGCTCATCGCCCGCCTGGCTATGGGAGTGCTCGACCTCAACGCCCAGCTCGCCGACCTCGACACGCGCATCGCCGAGCGGTTCCGCACCCACCCCGACGCCGCCGTGCTCACCAGCATGATCGGCATCGGTGACCTGCTCGGCGCGGAGTTCGTTGCCGCCACCGGCGGCAGCCTGGACGCCTTCGCCTCCGCCGACCACCTCGCCGGCTACGCCGGTCTGGCCCCGACTCCCCGCGACTCCGGCAGCCGCATCGGCAACCTGCACCGCCCGCGCCGCTACAACCGTCAGCTCCAGCGCGTGTTCTACACCTCCGCGCTGATCAGCATCCAGCGCAGCCCTGCCTCCCGCGGCTACTACCAGCGCAAGCGAGCCGAGGGCAAACGACACCGCCAAGCCGTCCTCGCTCTCGCCCGGCGCCGCGTGAACGTGCTCTGGGCCATGCTCCGCGACCAACACTCCTACCAGGAGCCAGACCCAGCCCCGGCCACGGCGGCTTGACAACCGGATTGAGAATCAGCCGTCGCCGACACGAGCGGTGTCGTAGTCCGGACGACCCGGCCGGATCACCTCGCCTCGGATGTCGCCGGCCAACTCCGCGACCGTGGCGTCACCCAACTCGTGTGTTGTCGTCATCGCTACCGCCTCCTCACGGTGAGGAACCGGGACGTTAGGACGGGCTGCTTTGCAGCCACTTAGCACGCAGCACGCGCAACTCGGACTGTCCGGCTCGGTCGCCGAGCAGGTCGAACAACCGCTGTGCCTCCTGGGCGGCGGATCGCGGGCTACCGCCGAGCCGGTCAACGACGTCGGCGAGCAACAACTGGTACCAGCCGGCCGCGCGGTGCCATCCCGGCGATGCGTCGCCAACGGGCGGGCGCGTGAGCATCCCTGCCGCAGTCTGCACATCACCGAGCAGTGTCTCGACGACGGCGAGATTCCAGAATGTGAAGCCCGTGCCTGCCACGTCGCCGCAGCGCTTCATCCCGGCCAACGCTCGTCCGGCAATTTCGCGGGCCCGCTCGGCTCGCCCTTCGGCGGCGTAGGCGAGGGCCTGCCCATCCATCGCAAGCGCCACCCCTCACAGATCACCCAGCTCCCGGCGCAGGGCCTCCGTCGCGGCGAAGCAGTCGCGCGAGCCGACGTGGTCGTCGGCCCAGCGCAGCGCGTGCCCACGCTGCGCCATGGCGAGCGCTTGGCCGTAGCGGTCATCCAGTTCGCCGAACACCGCGTCGGCCTCATCGAGGAGCCGCAGCGCAACGGTGAGGTGGCCACGCATCCGGGCGAGCACCGCGTCGGTGAGCCGGAGGTGGCCCGCCGCCTGGGCGGCACCGACCCTGCGGGCAAGGAACATGGTCTCCTCGCCAACCGGGCATATCCAGCCGGCGCGCCGCTCGACGAGGATCGCCAGCGACATCGTGACGAAGAACGGCTCGGACTCGGCCCGCACCGAGGCAAGCGCCGCTCGGGCCGCCCTGATGCGTTGCTCGGCGTCGTCGAGTTCGCCGCGGCTCATGGCAAGGATTGCGGCCATGTGCAGTGCGGAGGTGAGCACCGTGGGAACCGCCGCGGCGTCGCGGAGAGTGTCCGCCTGCAGCGCGTCAGTGGCGGGCCAGTCACCAGCCATCAGCGCCAAGACCGTCTGGTGGTGGCGCGCGGTGGTGAGCTCGGCGTGGTCGTCCGCGGTGTTCGCGATTGAGATGAGCTCCCTCCCGATCCGGGAAAGCTGCGCTGCATCGCCGAGCCGGGTATGCAGAACGGCGAGGCCGTACAGCGCCGCGCCGCGTAACCTAGCTCGCCACGACCTCGTCACCGCCGTCGAACACGCCCTGCGCGCGCCGTCGGTGCACAACACGCAGCCCTGGCGATGGCGGATCGCCGACGACAGCGTGCAGCTGCATGCCGACTGGAACCGGCACCTGGTCGCG
>JAQSWF010000077.1 GCA_029266775.1 Pseudonocardia sp. | reverse complement strand
CAGGCGGCATGACCAGCCCGCTTCCGGCAACCCAGCATGGCGCCGTCCTCGCCGGCGTCAACGCCAAGCCCTCCGGGTGGCCTACGGCCAGCGTTGACCCCAGCTGCGAGCGGCACCCCCAGAACCGCCGCCGGAACCGACCCGAAAAACGGGGGGCCGAAACGAAGATCCACCAATCAGAGGTCTCCACACTTTCGGGGGATGGCCGAGTCGCTACAAACGGGCGCGCGAGTCGACGGAATCTGACCGCGGCTCACCGGGGCTGTGGGTGTGGAGGGGGACGAGGTCGTCGGCGTGGACGACCTCGCGGCGCTGCTCGGCGGGCAGATTGTGGGTGCTGCGGCCGATCAGCTCGGGCAGCTCCACGGCGTCATACCCCACCACCCCCCGGGCCACCACCGCGCCGTCCGGATCGACCAGGTCCACGACGTCGCCGGCCACGAAGTCGCCCGACACCCCCCGGATCCCGGCCGGGAGCAGGGACCGGCGACGATCGAGAACGGCAGTGGTCGCGCCGCGGTCCAGGTCCAGCCGACCCCGCACGTCCGCCGCGTGGCGCAGCCAGAACCGGCGGGCCGACATGCGCCGCCCCGACGGCCGGAACGCGGTGCCCACCTTCGGCCCGTCGGCGGCCGTCTCCAACGCGGCGACGACGTCCGCGGCCGCCGCGAGGAGCACCGGGATCCCCGCGGCGGACGCCATCGCCGCAGCAGTGATCTTGGTGGCCATGCCTCCCGTGCCGAGGCTCGCCGCACCCGGCCCGGCGACCGCCACCGCGGGCAGATCCGCCGGGGCGTCCACCTCGGCGACCAGTCGGGATCCCCCGCGCCGCGGATCGCCGTCGTGCAGCCCGTCGACATCCGACAACAGCACCAGTCCCTCGGCCCCGATCAGGTGCGCCACGAGTGCGGCGAGCCGATCGTTGTCGCCGACGCGGATCTCGTCCGTCGCCACGGTGTCGTTCTCGTTGACCACCGGCAGCACGCCGAGCCCGAGCAGCCGCTCCAGGGTCCGCTGAGCGTTGCGGTAGTGCGCGCGGCGGATCATGTCGTCTGCCGTGAGCAGCACCTGCCCGATCGCTTGGCCGTGCCGGCCGAACGACGCACCGTATGCCTGCGCGAGCAGCAGCTGGCCCACCGCGGCGGCGGCCTGCTGGGTGGCGAGGTCGCGCGGCCGTCGGGCCAACCCGAGCGGCGCGAGCCCGGCGGCAATCGCTCCCGACGACACCAATACGACCTGGCTGCCCGCTGCTCGCCGGGCGGCCAACGCATCGACGAGCGCATCCAGCCGCTGGAGGTCAAGGCCCCCCGTGAGGCTCGTCAGCGACGACGAGCCGACCTTCACGACGACGCGCCGCGCCGCCCCGAGCTGAGCCCGCGCGGTGGCGTGAGAGCTCACGGCAACCGGCTCACGCGTCGTCCTGCGCGTCGTCCCCTACGGGAGCGCGATCGGCGAGCAGCTCGTCGTCGCCGCGGTGGCGGCGCCGCTCGACCCGCGCGGCCAGCCGGTCCGCCGCCCTCGTGCGCGTCGTCTGCTCCAGCCGCCGGTCCGTCCCGCGCCCCGACAGCACCGCGGCGATCCCCGCCGGCGTGCTCGGCTCCCAGTCGAAGGTCACGTCGCCGATCGTCACCTCGGAGCCGGGCCGGGCACCGGCCTCGGCCAGCGCCTCCTCCACACCCAGGCGGGCCAGGCGATCGGCGAGGTAGCCGACGGCCTCGTCGTTGTCGAAATTCGTCTGCCGGATCCACCGCTCCGGGCGCGCCCCCCGCACGACGAAACCGTCGGGCACCGTCGGGTCCGGCGCGACCGTGAACCCCGCGTCGTCGACCGCGGTGGGCCGCAGCACCACCCGCGTGGGCTCGGCGACCGGTTGCGCCGCGCGGTGCGCGCGCACCTGCTCGGCCATCGCGAAGGACAGCTCGCGCAACCCCTCCCGGGTGGCAGTGGAGATGTCGAACACCGGCCAGCCGAACCGCTCCTCCAGCTCGGGACGGACCAGCTCGGCGAGCTCGCGAGCGTCCGGAACGTCGATCTTGTTGAGGGCGACGAGCCGCGGCCGGTCGGCCAGCACGCCACCCAGCACGCCCGTGTACCGGGCGAGCTCGGCCTCGAGCCCCTCCACGTCGGACACCGGGTCGCGGCCGGGCTCGAACGTGGCGCAGTCCACGACGTGCACCAGCACCGAGCACCGCTCGACGTGACGCAGGAAGTCCAGCCCCAGCCCACGGCCCTCCGACGCACCGGGGATCAACCCGGGCACATCCGCGACGGTGAAAACTTCGTCTCCCGCGGTGACCACCCCGAGCTGCGGGACCAGCGTCGTGAACGGGTAGTCGGCGATCTTCGGACGGGCCGCCGACAGCGCCGCGACCAGCGAGGACTTGCCCGCCGACGGAAACCCGACCAGCCCGACGTCGGCGATCGAGCGCAGCTCGAGCACCAGGTCGCGGCTCTCGCCGGGCTCGCCGAGCAGCGCGAAGCCCGGCGCCTTGCGAGCGGGCGAGGCGAGCGCGGCGTTGCCCAGCCCGCCACGGCCCCCCTCCGCGGCGACGAATCGCGTGCCGGCACCGATGAGGTCGGCGAGGACCTCGCCCGCTGAACCGAGGACGACAGTGCCGTCAGGTACCGCCAGCTCCAGGTCGTCCGCGTTCGCCCCGGCCCGGAACCCACCCTGCCCCTGCTTCCCGTTGCGCGCGGTGGCATGCGGACGGTGATGGAAATCGAGCAGCGTGTGCACACTCGGGTCGACGACGAGGACGATCGAGCCGCCACGCCCCCCGTTGCCGCCGTCCGGCCCCCCGAGCGGCTTGAACTTCTCGCGGTGCACGGAGGCACAGCCGTTACCGCCCGCGCCCGCGGTGGCGTGCAGCACCACGCGGTCGACGAACCTGGGCATCGGCGCAACCTTCTTCGGGAAAGAGGAACGGCGGGCCTCCCGTCAGGAGCGGCCCGCCGTTTCGATGTGTCGCTGCAGGCCTCAGGCCTGCAGCGGCGGGGGTCTGAGACCGCGGCCGAGTACCCGAACCGAGGTATTCGCCTTGTCCCGCGGTCTCAGACCTCTGAGCGGATGACGTTGACGACCTTGCGGCCCTTCGTGTAGCCGAACTGGACCGAGCCCTCGACGAGGGCGAACAGCGTGTCGTCGCCGCCCCGCCCGACGCCCTGACCCGGGTGGAACTTGGTGCCGCGCTGACGGACGAGGATCTCGCCTGCGTTCACGACCTGACCGCCGAACCGCTTGACGCCCAGCCGCTGCGCGTTCGAGTCGCGCCCGTTGCGGGAGCTGGACGCGCCCTTCTTGTGAGCCATGGCCCGATCTCCTACTTCGCGATCTCGGTGACCTGGACCCGCGTGAGCGGCTGACGGTGCCCCTGCCGCTTGTGGTACCCGGTCTTGTTCTTGAACTTGTGGATGCGGATCTTCGGGCCCTTGGTGTGCTCGAGGACCGTGGCCGACACCGTGACCGACGCCAGCGCATCCGCGGCCGTGGTGACGTCGTCCCCGTCGACGAGGAGCAGCGGCTGAAGGGTGATCCGGTCGCCCGGCGCGCCGTCGATCTTCTCGACGACGACCACGTCGTCGACGGCCACCTTGTACTGCTTGCCGCCGGTCTTGACGATCGCGTACATGGACGCACTGCTCCAAAGCTCGGGGGACGCGCTGCGGAGCCCGTCCTGGGGTCGTCTCGGCCTGGTCACCCTGGCCCTTCGTGCGTGCCGCAGCGCGCATGTGCAGGGCACACCACGGGGCACGGCGCAGAACTCCAGGGTACGGAACGATTTTCGCAAGGGTCAAACCGGGTCTCCCGCGGCGCCGAGGTCCGGCGCGGGCGGCCCGGCCGGGCGGGACGCGCCGCGGCGGGCCCGACGGGTCCGCGGGACCGGCGCCGGGGCGACATCCGAGGCCATGACGTCAGGCGGACCGCTCGACTCGGGCTCCGATGCCACCTCGTCGGGCCGGGACGGGACGGTGACGACGGCAACCGCAGGCGCCTCACCCGCCGCGGTCGTCGGCGCCCCGCCCGTGCGGGTCACGCGCCCGCGTCGGCGGGTGCGCCCGGAGCCACCGCCCGAGCCGTGTTCGCCGGCGTCGCCCGGATCGGCTGCAGGAGTGCCGGCGTCGGCGCTCGCGACGTCGGCGGGAGCCGGAGCGACGCCGTTACCCACGGGCTGCTCCGCAGCGGTGTCGTACGGCGCGGTCGCAGGTCCATCCGAACCGTTCGACGCCGCAGACGCGAGGTGGCTGTTGCGTGCCGCCGCCAGAGTCTGTTCGACGACGACCTCCTCGACGTCGTCGCGAACGCTCTCGACGGTTGCGGGCACCACCGCGGCGTCCGGCTCCACCTCGATGGGCGGGAGCGGCGCGCCGACGTCCAGGACCACCTCGCCGTCCGGCTCGACCCGACCACCGGCGTCGCGGCCGCGGCGTTCGGTGCCCGCGTCGTCCCGGCGGCCGCGCCCGCGGGAGCGCCGACCGCCGGCGTCGCCGTTCCGCTCCCGGCCGCCGCGCTCGCCGCGCTCGCCCCGGTCGCCACGTTCGTCATTCGACGCCCCCACGGGTTCGGCGGAGACGACCACCCCACGGCCCCGGCAGTGCTCGCAGGGGGTGGAGAAGTGCTCGAGCAGCCCTCCTCCGACCCGCTTGCGGGTCATCTGCACCAACCCCAACGACGTCACCTCGGCCACCTGGTGGCGGGTGCGGTCGCGGGCCAGGCACTCGGTGAGCCGGCGCAGCACCAGGTCCCGGTTCGCCTCGAGCACCATGTCGATGAAGTCGATCACGATGATGCCGCCGATGTCGCGCAACCGGAGCTGACGCACGATCTCCTCGGCCGCCTCGAGGTTGTTGCGGGTCACGGTCTCCTCGAGGTTGCCGCCGGACCCGGTGAACTTGCCGGTGTTGACGTCGATGACCGTCATCGCCTCGGTCCGGTCGATCACTAGCGTGCCGCCGGAGGGCAGCCAGACCTTGCGGTCGAGGGCTTTGAGCAGCTGCTCGTCGATTCGGTGCTCCTCGAATACGTCACGCGGCCCGACGTGCCGGTGAAGGCGCTCGACCAGCTCGGGCGCCACGTGGGCGACGTAGTGCGACACGGTCTCCCAGGCGTCGTCCCCTTCGACGACGAGGCGCGAGAAGTCTTCGTTGAACTGGTCACGGATGACCTTGATGAGCATGTCCGGCTCCTCGTACAGGAGCACCGGCGCCTTCGGGCGGCTCGGGCCGGACTTCTCGGACTTGTCCCGGACCACGTCCCACTGCGCCTGCAACCGCCGGACGTCGCGCTCGAGCGCCTCCTGGGACACGCCCTCCGAGGCGGTCCGGATGATCACTCCGGCCTCGCTCGGGACGATCTCGCGGAGCAGGTCCCGCAGCCGCTTGCGCTCGACGTCCGGGAGCTTGCGGCTGATCCCCGCCGCGCCGCCGGACGGCACGTAGACCAGGAACCGGCCGGCGAGGCTGATCTGCGTGGTGAGGCGGGCGCCCTTGTGGCCGACCGGGTCCTTGGTGACCTGCACGAGGACACTGTCGCCGCTGAAGAGCGCCTGCTCGATGCGCCGGGCTCGCCCGCCAAGCCCCGCGGCGTCCCAGTCCACCTCGCCGGCATAGAGCACCGCGTTGCGACCGCGCCCGATGTCGACGAACGCGGCCTCCATGCTCGGCAGGACGTTCTGCACGCGGCCGAGATAGATGTTGCCTACGAGCGAGTTGCCGTTCTGCACGGCGCCACCTGCAACGAAGTGCTCGACCAGCACGCCGTCTTCCAGCACCCCGATCTCGACGCGGTCGCCGCGTTCGCGGACCACCATCGAGCGGTCGACCGACTCGCGACGCGCGAGGAACTCGGCCTCGGTGAGGATCGGAACACGGCGCCGCCCGGCGTCCCGGCCGTCGCGGCGCCGCTGCCGCTTGGCCTCGAGCCGGGTCGAGCCGCGCACGCTCTGCACGCCGTCACCGTCGGCGTCGTCCGTGCGCTCGCGCGGCGCCCGGACCTTGACGACGGTGTTCGGCGGATCTGCCCTGTCGTCGGTGGGCTCGTCGCCGCCCGTGTCGTCCGCACTACCGCGGCGGCGGCGGCGACGGCGGCGACGCCGGGTGGCGACATCCGCGTCGTCGGAAGCGGCCTCGTCGGCCTCGTCGGCCTCGTCGGCCTCGTCGTCGGCAGTGTCGGCACCGGTGGACGGGGCGTCGTCGCCGGACGCCCCCGCGACAGGCTCGCCCTCGAGTGGCTCGGCGCCGTCGTCCACCGTGTCGAGGGTGTCGGCACCGTCGCCATCACCGCCGCGACCACGGCCACGGCCGCGCCGCCCGCGCCGGCGGCGACGACGGCCCCCGCTGTCGTCGCCCTCACTCGCCTCGTCGTCGTCGCCCGCGACATCAGCGACATCAGCGACGTCGGCGACATCAGCGGTGTCGGCGGTCTCGGCGACATCGCCCGGCTCGGCGGCGGCCCGTTCGCGCTCCTCGGCGGCCGTGTCGTCAGCTGCCGGCGCCACGAAGAGGGGCGGCGCGAAGATCGGCGCGAGAACCGGCGGCTCCGGGGCGACCGGCGCGGTGTCGTCGGCGGGATCCGTGCCGCCGGTCGGTGCTACCGGGTCGTCGAGCAGGTCGACGTCGGACGCGTCACCGTCCGGGCCGCCGAGGCCCGGCACGAGTGCGACGGCGACCTGCTCGGCCGCCTTCCGGTCGATGCTCGACTGCACGCTTCGTGCGGCGACGCCGAGCTCGGCGAGCGCCGCGAGGACCTCCCGGCTGGTGCGCCCGAGAAGCCTGGCGAGCGCGTGGACCCGCATCCTCTCGGGCAGATCGTCCAGGCCGGGTACGGTGACCGGCCCGCCGGCGTCGCCGGCGGGCATATCGCTCTTCGACATGCAACTCCTCCGCCCCCGGGCGCCTCACAGGGAGGCGGCCACGCAGGGGCCCGTGCGTGTTCTCCTCGTGCGGTGCGCGAGGAGCAATCCTGTGCCGCTGGTCGTGCGCGACGCCGTGTCACCGCCCGACACCGGGCGGGCCTTCGGTCAGACCCGGTTGGTGACCCGGCCTGGTCCGAGCGGATCGGCGAGGCGGCCCCGGTCGTCGAGCAGTCCCTGTGCCATCCGGGTTGCCTTCGCGGGCACCGGCGGCGTCAGGCCTGCGACAACGTCGAGCGCGCCCAACACGTCGTCGGGTCGAACGGCGGGTGTCGTCTGCCGTACGACCGCCGTCATTATCGCACAGACCGTCGCCTCGACGCGCGAGCTCGACGCGGGGCCGGTCGGTGGCGGCTCGCCTGGCCCCTCCGGTCGGTGGTGGACCTCCGTCCGGACCAGCGCCTTCCGCACGTCGATCTGGCGCCGCCCGGACGGTGTGACCCGCTCCACCACCACGGAGTCCGCGGCCTCGAGCGCGGCGACCGCCCGACGCAGCTCGCCGGGCTGGAGCCCGCGCAGCTCGATACGCCACTCGCTCGCGTCGATCAGATCGGCCAGCGGCGGGCCCGCGGCCACGACCGCGGCGAGCACGTCCAGACCGTCGGGGAGGGCGGCGTCGAGTGCCGACGCGAGCGCGGCCGGGTCGAGCGGGCGGGTGAGGCCGATCTCGAGGTACTCGGCCTCGCTGGCCGAGCCGGTCGGCGCGGCACCGATCCACGACAGCCTCGGGTGCGGGGAGAACCCGTGGGAGTGCGCGACCGGAATCGCGGCCCGCCGCACCGCCCGTTCGACGCTGCGCGCCACGTCCCGATGGGACAGGAAACGCAGCCGGCCCCGCTTGGCGAACCGCACGCGAATCCGCTGCACCGTCGGCGGCGCCGGGTTCGCCGCCTCCCCCGGCTTGACGCGCGCCATGGGAAGCGAGCCTACGTGGCTGCAGGATCAGCCATCGCCGGCGTCCGCGTGGGGCCGGGGGCCGGTGTTGATCGGCGTGATCGGCAGCAGCGTCGTCCCGCTGGGTCCCACCTCGATGTCCGTGCCCATCGACGGGCAGACGCCGCAGTCGAAGCACGGGGTCCAGCGGCAGTCGTCCTGCTCGCGACCGTCCAGGGCGTCCTGCCAGTCGTCCCAGAGCCAGTCCCGCTCCAGCCCGGAGTCCAGGTGGTCCCAGGGCAGCACCTCGTCGCGCCCACGCTCCCGCGTGGTGAACCACTCCAGCGACACCCCCTGCGGCTCGAGCTCCGCGGCGCACGCCGCGACCCACCGGCCGTAGGAGAAGTGCTCGCTCCAGCCGTCGAACCGACCGCCTTCGCGCCAGACCCGCTCGACGACGGCGCCGACCCGCCGGTCACCACGCGCCAGCAGTCCCTCGACCAGCGAGGGCTGCCCTTCGTGGTAGCGCATGCCGACGTTGCGGCCGACCTTCCGGTTCGCGTTCACGGCCTCGCGCAGCTTGCGCAGCCGCGCGTCGATCACGTCGGGGTGGGCCTGGGCGGCCCACTGGAACGGGGTGTGCGGCTTGGGCACGAAGCCGCCGATGGAAATGGTGCAGCGCACGTCGTTGCGCCCCGAGGCGGCCCGGCCGGCTTGGATCACCCGGTGGGCCATCCCCGCGATCTGGACGACGTCGTCGTCTTCCTCGGTGGGCAGCCCGCACATGAAGTAGAGCTTCACCTGCCGCCAGCCCTGGGCGAACGCCTCGGAGACGGTGCGGATGAGGTCGTCCTCGGACACCATCTTGTTGATCACGCGTCGGATCCGTTCGGAGCCGCCCTCCGGGGCGAACGTCAGCCCCGAGCGCCTGCCGTTGCGCGAGATCTCGTTGGCGAGGTCGATGTTGAACGCGTCGACGCGCGTGCTCGGCAGGCTGAGCGCGACGTTCGTGCCGTGATACCGGTCGGCCAGGCCCTTGGTGATCTGGGCGATCTCGGAGTGGTCGGCCGACGACAGCGACAGCAGGCCGACCTCGTCGAACCCCGACGCCCGGACGGCCGTGTCGACCATCTCCCCGATCCCCTGCAGCGAGCGCTCCCGCACCGGACGGGTGATCATCCCCGCCTGGCAGAACCGGCAGCCCCGCGTGCAGCCGCGGAAGATCTCGACGCTGGCCCGCTCGTGCACCGTCTCGGCCATCGGCACCAGCGGCTTCTTCGGGTAGGGCCACGTGTCGAGGTCGACGGTGGTGCGCTTCTGCACCGTCCGCGGCACGCGCGGAGTCGTGGGGGCCACCTCGGCGATCGCACCGTCGACGCCGTAGGAGACCCGGTAGAGCGACGGGACGTAGCACCCCGGCGTCGCGGCCAGGCGCACGAGCAGCTCGCCGCGCCCGCCCGACCGGCCCTCGGCCTTCCACGCCGCGACGACGTCGGTGATGTCGCCGACGACCTCCTCGCCGTCGCCGAGCACCGCGACGTCGATGAAGTCCGCGATCGGCTCCGGGTTGAACGCCGCGTGCCCACCACCGACGACGACCGGATGGCGCTCGTCGCGATCGACCGCGTGCAGCGGAATCCCGGCCAGATCCAGTGCGGTGAGCAGGTTGGTGTAGCCGAGCTCGGTGGCGAAGCTGACCCCCACCACGTCGAACGCGCCGAGCGGACGGTGCCCGTCGACGGTGAAGGCGGGCACCGCGTGCTCGCGCATCAACGCCTCGAGGTCCGGCCACACGGCATAGGCACGTTCGGCGAGGGCGTCGGCGCGCTCGTTGAGGACCTCGTAGAGGATCTGTACGCCCTGGTTCGGCAGGCCCACCTCGTAGGCGTCCGGGTACAGCAACGCCCACCGAACGGCGACCGCGTCCCACGTGGCGTCGTCCGCACGCTGTGCGTTCAGCTCACCGCCGACGTACTGCACAGGCTTCGCGACGCGCGGCAACAGCGCCTCGAGGGCTGGGAACACGGAAGGCGTGGTTCGCGTGCTCAGCTCGCCGGTCACGCTGCACCAGCCTAATGCCTGCCTCAAGGACCAGGCGAACGGGCTGGGCCGCGTCCTAGTCGACAAAGACCTCCCGCAGCGCGCGTTCCTGGTCTTCGCTGAGGTTGGTCGAGACCAGTTCGACGCGCTGGCCGCGGAAGGCGTCGTGGACCTTGTCGAGGACCGCACCGGAGGTCATCGCGAACAGCGCGGAGGTCCCGGGCTTGACCTGGTCGCGGGTGCGCTTGATGAAGTCGTCGTCGATTCCGACATCGCTCAATGACCCGCCCACTGCTCCCGCTGCCGCCCCGATTGCCAAGCCGAGCAGGGGAATGAAGAAGATGAGGCCGAAGAGCAACCCCCAGAACGCACCTCCCAGTGCGCCCGCGCCGGCCAGGCTGTGCAGCTGCCGGGTCTTCGGCTTCCGAGCGCCCGCGGGCCACGACACGGTGGCGGCGTCGAGCAGCGTGATCAGCTGCTGCTTGGCCAGCGACTCCAACGTCGTCACGGCCTGGTCCGCGCCCTGCGGATCCTCGAACTTCCACACCGTCAACGTGGCCACGATGATCTCCCTTCCCGGCACGTCGGCGCCGAGATGTCAGCTGCTCTCCCGTCGCCGCTGATCGTCACGTCGTCCGCGACCACCGCGCGCCACCCGCTTCGGGTGAGGTGCGGGGGCCTGGCGCACGACATGGTGGCGAACCATCGACGACGCGGGGGGATCAGGTGGACGCGGTCGCCGTGGCGTTTCTCGTGCCGGTGCTGCTGATGGCCGCCACGCTCGGGCTGGCCCGGGTCGAGACGGCGCTTCAGCGAAGTCCCGGGCGTGTCGTCGCCCGAACGCCCCGCAGCGGTCATCCCGCCGGGGTGATGCCCCCGCATCCGGTGCGCCAGAGGCTGGATCAGGCGCCCTGCATCAGGGCAGCCGAGAAAGGAGGGCGCTGACATGGCGATTGGACCGGTTCAGCTCGTGGTGCTGGGGTTCCGGAGTCCAGAGTTCCACGGCGAGATCGCGGCGGAACTGGAGCGGCTGCGGCAGAGCGACACGGTTCGCGTGATCGATGCCCTCGCTGTTCATAAGGACGCCGACGGCGAGGTGGAGGTGGCCCACCTCAGCAACCTCACCGACGACGAGGCGCGTGAGGTTGGCAGCGTGGTCGGGGCACTGATCGGGCTGGGCATCGAAGGCGACGCGGGCTTCATGGCCGGCGCCGAGTTGGGCGCCGAGGCCGCCGCCGACGGTATCCAGATCTTCTCGGACGAGGAAGCGTGGGACGTGCTCGAGGAGATCCCGAACGACTCGGCGGCGGCCCTCGTCCTGATCGAGCACCACTGGGCGGTCCCGCTGCGCGACGCGGTCGCGAAGGCCGGTGGATACCGCCTCAGCGACGGGTTCATCAGCCCGCTGGACCTCGTCGCAATCGGTCTGGTCACCGCGGAGGAGGCCAGGCAGCTGCACGACCTCGAACAGGCGTCCTCGGGCGCCTCCTGACGGCACCAAGCGGAGGGAAATTACATGTTCGCATCACGCCGGGTCGCCCGGCGGACCGCACGCAGGACCGCGCGCCGGGTCAGCCGCCGGCGCGACTGACTTCAGTGGCGCCGGGCGCGGTGTGCGCCGATCGCCGCGCGGACCTTCCCACACCATCTCCACAGCGAAGGAAGTGCACATGAGTACCGAGATCCCGTCCCAACCGATGAGGAACCCGGAGGTCGACGAGTCCCCGTGGGCCTCCGGCCTCACCGTCTTCGCGGCCGCCATGATGTTGATTTCCGGGGTGTGGCAGGCACTCACCGGATTGGCCGCGCTCGTGCGCGACACCGTCTACGTCGCCACGCCCGAGTACATCTACTCGTTCGACCTCACCGGATGGGGCTGGCTGCACCTGTTGCTCGGCATCCTCGTCGCCGTTGTCGGTTTCGCCGTGCTGAAGGGCCAGACGTGGGCACGCGTGGCCGGGATCGCGCTCGTCTGCGTGAGCATGATCGCGAACTTCATCTTCCTGCCCTACTACCCGGTGTGGTCGCTGACGATCATCGCGCTCGACGTCGCCATCATCTGGGCCCTGGCCACCTACCGGCGCGAGCCCGTCTGAGGCAAGAGCGGGTCGGCCCTGGCCGGCGCGGTGGAGTACCCGATGCGCGCCGGCCACGTGGCCGTCTGTCCCCGTGCTGCGGCGGTCCAGTTCCCCGACGTGGCGTCGGGCCGTGACATTGATCCGGAGGAACACCGGATGTGCCTGTTCTTCTCGCTGTTGTTGTTCGGGCCCCGGCTTGTCGGCCTGCTCTGGTGGCTGGTCGATCCGGTTCGATGGAACCTCGCGTTCGGCGGGCTCGTGGTACCGATCCTGGGCATCGTGTTCCTGCCCTGGACGACGGTGACCTACGTCGTCGTCGCGCCCGGCGGCGTCATCGGTTTCGACTTCCTCTGGCTCGCGCTCGCGCTCGTGATCGACCTGTCCA
>JAQSWF010000076.1 GCA_029266775.1 Pseudonocardia sp. | reverse complement strand
GTTCGGTGCGTTGAGTGCACCCAACGCCGCGTTCGCTTCATCCGCCGCGCCCGAGCGAACCCCGTCCGGCCCGTGGCGTCGCGGAATGTGAGGCTGTCGCGATGCGTGCCGTGCGACTGTCCGGAACCGGTGACCCCTCGGTGCTCCGCATCGACGACGTCGCGGCGCCACGCCCGCCCACCGGCGACCGGATCCTCGTCCGGGTCGCGGCGTCGAGCATCAACGGCACGGACCTCGGGCTCCGCCGCGGCGTGCCGGGGGCCGCGGTGTTCGGGCGGCTCGTGGGCCTGGGGTTCGACATCGCGGGCGAGGTCGCGGCCGTCGGCCCGGCGGTGACGGCGTTCGCACCCGGGGACCGCGTGGCGGCCTTGCTCCCGCACAACGGGGGCGGCCAGGCCGAGGAGGTCGTGCTGCGCCAGGGCCGGGCCGCGCTCGTGCCCGCCGGCGTCGACATCGTCGAGGCCGCCGGGCTTCCGCTGGCCGGCCTGACCGCGCTCCAGGCGCTCTTCGGGCGGGCGGGGCTGGGGACGCGACCGTCGGCTCGGGTCCTCGTCTACGGAGCAGCCGGCGGCATCGGATCGTTCGCGGTGCAGCTGGCCGCGCTCGCCGGCGCGCACGTCACCGGCACGGCGAGCGCCGCCAAGCGGGACTTCGTGCGCGGGCTGGGCGCCGACGACGTCGTCGATCACGAGGGCGCGCTTGACGGACGGGAACGGTGGGACGTCGTGCTGGACACCCCCGGCCTGCTCGATCCTGTGCAGGTCCGCCCCGCCCTCGCGCCCGACGGCGTGCTGGTGACCACGAGGGTGGCGGCGGTCGGGACGGCACGGGAGCTGGCGCTCGGCGCCGTGCGCCGCGGGCCACGGTTCGCCTTCGTGGCCACATCCGCCCGGTCCCAGGACCTGACCCGCCTGCTGGACCTGGTCCGCAGAGGACTGCTGCGCGTGCCGGTGGATCGGGTCGTCCCGCTCGACCAGATCGCCGAAGCGCACCGTTACGCCGAGAGCCGGGAGGTGCGGGGCAAGGTCGTGGTGACGATCTCGCCATGATCTCCGCGAGCGTCGCCCCATGGCTGTCCGCGCAGCCGTGGGGCGACGTTCAGAATGATCACGGAGGTTCCGCCGGCGCGAGGGAACAGGAAGCCCATGCGTCCGAGAGGTCGCACCAGCGGCCTTGACCTGAAGTTCACTTCAGGTACGAGCATGCGCACATGCCACATGCACTGATCACCGGCGCCTCCCAGGGCTTCGGCCGGGCGCTGCTCGCGGAACTCGTTCGGCGGAGCTGGACCTGCACCGTCGACGCTCGCGACACGTCGGCCCTCCACGCGGCCACCGCGGACCTGCCCGGCGTGCGCGCCGTACCCGGCGACGTTGCCGACCCCGGGCACCGCGCCGCCTTGGTGAACGCAGCCCGGGACCCGCTCGACCTGCTCGTGCACAACGCGAGCGCGCTCGGGCCGTCTCCGCTGCCGGCGCTCGCCAACTACCCGCTCGACGCGCTGCGTCACGTCTACGAGATCGACGTGATCGCGCCGCTGGCGCTCACCCAGCTCGCGCTGCCGGCGCTCCGCCGGGCTTCGGCGCCGTCCGTCGTCATGCTCAGCTCCGACGCCGCCGTCGAGCCGTACCCCGGGTGGGGTGGGTACGGCTCGGCGAAGGCCGCGCTCGACCAGCTGGCCGCTGTCCTCGGCGCGGAGCACCCCGATCTGCGCGTCTACGCGTTCGACCCGGGCGACATGCGCACCGCGATGCACCAGGCGGCCTTCCCCGGCGAGGACATCTCCGACCGCCCCGAGCCGGCCACCGTCGTCCCCGCTCTGCTGCGGCTGCTCGACGACCGCCCACCGAGCGGGCGGTACCGGGCCGCGGACCTGTTCGCGGCAACCCGATGAGCGGCGTCCACACCCGGTTCACGCTGCCTCCCGAGCTGGCCGCCACCGAGCTGCCCGAGCAGCGCGGGCTCGCCCGCGACGAGGTGCGGCTGCTGGTGGCCGAGGCGGGCAGCGAGGTCCAGCACGCCGTCTTCCGCGACCTCGCCACCTTCCTGCGCCCGGGCGACCTGGTCGTCGTGAACACCTCTGCCACCCGCGCCGCGGCCGTCGACGGCTTGCGGGCGGACGGACGGCCGGTCACCCTGCACGTCTCGCATCGCGTGCCCGGCAGCGAGGCCTGGGTGGTCGAGCTGCGCTCGCCGGACGGCGCCCATCGGGTCCGCGACGCGCGGGTCGGTGACCAGGTGCGGCTGCCCCGGGGAGTGACCGCCACCCTGGCCGCGGGCCACCCCGATCCGGCTCGCCGGCTCGGGAGCCGCCTGTGGCTCGCCCGGATTCCGGTCGAGGGCGGCGTGGCGGGGTGGGTGGAGCGGGTCGGCCACCCGATCCGGTACGGCCACCTCCGCGGCCGGCCGCCGCTGGCGGCGTACCAGACGATCTTCGCGCGCGATCCGGGCAGCGCCGAGATGCCCAGCGCCGGTCGGCCGTTCACCGGTCGGGTGCTCGCCGACCTCGGCCAGCGCGGCGTCGGCGTGGCGGAGGTGACGCTGCACACCGGCGTGTCGTCGACGGAGGTCGGCGAGCCCCCGCCGGCCGAGTGGTACACGGTTCCGGCCGGCACGGTGCAGCAGGTCGAGCTGACCCGAGCCCGCGGAGGGCGGGTCGTCGCGGTCGGGACGACCGTCGTGCGGGCGCTCGAATCCGTCGCTCGCGACGGAACGCGCACCGGCTGGACCGACCTGGTCGTCGGGCCCGAGAACCCACCGCGGCTGGTCGACGGGCTGATCACTGGCTGGCACGAGCCCGGCGCCTCGCACCTGCTGCTGCTCGAGGCCGTGGCCGGCCCGGAGCTGGTCAACGACGCCTACACCGCCGCGTTGGCCGCCGGCTACCGGTGGCACGAGTTCGGCGACTCGTGCCTGCTCCTCCCGAACGCTGAGCGGAGCGGCGTCAGCGCGCTTCCGCGGCCGCCCGGCGCCGGGCGGCGAGCACCTGGCCGATCAGCACCACCAGCAGCGCGATGAGGAACATCGCCGAGCCGATGACGTTCGCCTGCGCGGGGATGCCGCGCGTCGCCGAGACGTAGACGAACTTCGGGAAGGTGTCGGTGTTGCCCGAGTTGAAGTTCGTGATGATGAAGTCGTCGAAGCTGAGCGAGAACGCCAGCATGGCCGCGGCGGCGATGCCGGGCAGGAGCAGCGGGAACGTCACCCGCCAGAACGCGACCCGCGGTGAGGCGTAGAGGTCCGACGCCGCCTCGCCGAGGTGCGGGTCGAGGGTCGCCACCCGCGCCTTGACCGTGACCACCACGAAGCTGATGCAGAACATGATGTGCGCGATCACGATCGTGGTGAACCCCGGGTTGACCCGCAGGTTCAGAAACTGCGCGAGCAGCGCGGCGCCGAGCACGACCTCCGGCGTGGCCATCGGCAGGAAGAGCAGCAGGTTCGTCGCCGACCGGAACCGGAACCGGTAGCGGACGAGGGCCAGCGCGATCATCGTGCCCAGCACGGTCGATCCCAGTGTGGCGAACAACGCGATGGCCACGCTGTTGACCACCGACTCGCACACCGCGGGCGCGCCGCACGGGTTGCGCCAGTTGTCCCAGGTGAAGCGCTGCCAGGTGAGGTTGGACCGGCCCGCGTTGTTGAAGCTGAACGCGAACGTGTAGGCGATCGGGGTGAGCAGGTAGATGAACGCCACCACCGCGTACACGGGCAGCAGGTACTTGCCGAGCGAAAACTGCGGTCTACTCATGGATCTCCGCCTTGCTCCGCTGCGGCGTTGATCCGTGAGACAAGCGTGGGCTCACAGCAGGTCGTCCGTCCCGGACCGGCGGACGTACGCCGCGACGAGCAGGAGGATGGCCGCCATCAGCAGCACGGACAGCGCCGCGGCCGTGGGGTAGTCGACGACCCGGAAGAACCGGGAGTCGATGACGTTGCCGATCATCGCCGTGCTCGCGGTACCCAGCAAGGCGGAGTTGACGTAGTCCCCCGCGGCCGGGATGAACGTCAGCAGCGAGCCGGCGACGATCCCCGGCATCGACAGCGGCAGCGTCACCCGGCGGAACGTCTCGGCCGGGTTCGCGTACAGGTCCTCCCCCGCCTCGATCAGCCGCAGGTCCAGCCGTTCCAGGTTCGCGTAGATCGGCAGGGTCATGAACGGGAGGAAGTTGTAGGTCAAGCCGGCCACCACGGCGGTGGGCGTCGCGGTCAACCGCGCGTCGTCGGGCAGCAGGGAGATCGTCTTGAGCACGGCGACGACGAGGCTCTCGTCGGCGAGGATCTGCTTCCACGCGATCGTGCGGAGGATGAAGCTGGTGAAGAACGGCGCGATCACCAGCACCAGCAGCAGCCCCTGCAGGAGCGGCCGGTTCCGGCAGCGCACGGCGATGACGTAGGCCAGCGGGTAGCCGATCGCCAGCGCGAGGACGGTCGCGATGAAGGCGTAGAGGAACGAGCGCCCGAACTGCGGGGCGTAGGTCACGAGCGCGTCTGTGTAGTTCTCCCACCGCAGGGCCGGGCGGGTCGCGCCGACCGGACCGTCCGGCACCCGCTCGTAGAGCGAGGTGAGCAGGAGGACCGCGACGGGGGCGACGAAGAACAGCACGAGGTAGGCCAGGCCGGGGGTGAGCAGCAGCCAGGCGATCCGGCTCGAGCCGCGGGGCGGCGGCGGTGGCGCTCCGGCCTCGGCGGTCGCCGACGTGAGCGCGGCCGTCACGGGCCGGTCCCGCCCGCCGCCCCGACCGTCGCCGCCTCCCGCTCCAGCGGCCCCGCTGCAGGAGCGTCGCCGACGAGGACGAAGGCGTGCCGGGGAGACCACGCCAGCCGGACCTGCTCACCGACCATCGCGCCCGGCCCGGCGCCCAGGTTCTGGGTGAAGACGCTCATCCGGCCGTATCCCGCGACGTCGACCAGGTACTCGGTGCTGACCCCCGAGAATGAGACGTCGGCGACCGTGCCGGGACCGAGCACCGTGGAGTCGGCGGGCTCGTCCGCGCCCGCAGCGACGAGATGCACCTTCTCGGGACGGATTCCCACCAGCACCTGCCCGGACCGGGCGACGGCGCGGTCCGCCGGCACGAGGAGGCGGGTGCCGGCGGCGTCGACGCCCAGCAGGCCGTCCCGCTCCTCGACGACCGTGCCCGGCAGGAGGTTCGAGCGGCCGAGGAAGTTGGCGACGAACGGCGTGCGCGGCAGGTCGTAGAGCTCCTGCGGCGGGCCCAGCTGCTCGATGCGCCCCGCATTCATCACCGCGACCGTGTCGGCCATGGTCATGGCCTCCTCCTGGTCGTGCGTGACGTGCACGAACGTGGTGCCACCGACCTCGTCCTGGATGCGCTTGAGCTCCACCTGCATCTGCCGGCGCAGCTTGAGGTCCAGCGCGCCGAGCGGCTCGTCGAGCAACAGCACCGCGGGGTTGTTGACCAGCGCCCGCGCCAGCGCGACCCGCTGCTGCTGGCCCCCCGACAACCGGGTCGGGCGGCGCCGGGCGAGCGGGCCCAGCTCCACCATGTCCAGCGCGGCCATGGCCCGCTGCTCGGCGTTGCGCTCGCGGCGCCTGCGCAGCCCGAAGGCGACGTTCTCCAGCACGTCGAGGTGCGGGAACAGGGCGTAGCTCTGGAACACGGTGTTCACCGGCCGCCGGTACGGGCGCGTGGTGGTCACGTCGTCGCCGCCGATGAGCACCTGGCCCGCGGTCGGCACCTCGAGCCCGGCGACCATCCGCAGCATCGTCGTCTTGCCGCAGCCCGATGGGCCCAGCAGGGCGAAGAACGAGCCGGCCGGCATCCGCAACGACAGGTCGTCGACGGCGACAGCCTCGCCGAACCGCTTGGTGATGCCCACCAGCTCCAGGTCGCGCCCGCCGCCGGGTGCAGCAAGCAGGTCAGCGGCCACTTCAGTTGCCGATCGTCGACTGGAACTGCCCGCCGAAGTCGGTCTCCTCCTGCGGTGTCAGCGAACGGAAGATCTTGACCTTCGCCAGGGTCGCCTCGTCCGGGAAGATGCTCGTGTCCGACACCAGCTCGGGGTCGACCTGCTGCATGGCCTCCTGCGCCCCCTGCACCGGGCAGACGTAGTTGACGTACGCGGCGACCGTGGCCGCCACCGCCGGGTCGTAGTAGTAGTTCATCAGCGTCTCGGCGTTCGCCTTGTGACGCGCCCCGATCGGCACCATCATGTTGTCGCTCCACAGGGTGCCGCCCGCTTCCGGGATGGCGAACTCCCACTTGTCGCCGTTCTCGGCGTTGATCTGGGTGATGTCGCCGGACCACCCGATCACCGCGACCGCATCGCCGGCAATGAGGTCCTCCTTGTAGGAGTTGCCCTTGACCTGCCGGATCTGGCCGGAGGCGATCTGCTCGTTGAGCACGTCCACCGCCGCACCGAACTCGTTCGACCCCCACTGCGGGCTCGAGATGTCGACGCCCTGCTCCATCATGATCAGGCCGAGGGTGTCGCGATACTCGTCGAGCACCTCGACGCGGCCCCGCAGCTCGGGGTTCCACAGGTCCGAGACGGTGCGCAGGCCGCCGGGGACCTGCTCCTTGTTCCAGGCGATGCCGGCGAACCCGCTCTGCCAGGTCAGGGTGTTCGCGCGACCCGGGTCGAAGTCGACGTTCTGCAGCTGGGGGCGCAGGTTCGCCGCGTTCGGGATCTTGGCCTTGTCCAGCTGCTGGGTGTATCCCATGCTGACCATCCGGCCGGCCATCCAGTCGGTGAACACGACGATGTCCTTGCCGATGTCCTGGCCGTTCGCGAGCTGGCCCTGGATCTTGCCATAGTACGTGTCGTTGCCGTCGATGTCCTCGCTGTAGGAGGCGTCGATGCCGGTCTGCTGCTTGAACGCCTCGAGCGTCGGATAGGTCTGGGTCGCATCGTCGTAGTCGAGGTAGAGCGTCCAGTTGGCCCACGCGACGGTCTTCTCCGTGGCCGAGACGTCCTGCGCAGGCGTCGGCCCGGCCGCCGTGGCGGGTCCGCCCGCCGGTGGCGCCCCGCCGCCCGACCCCGGCGTGCCACACGCGGCGAGGAAGGCGCCGAGGCCGAGGGCGCCCGCGCCGCGCAGCACGGACCGCCGGGACACCCGACTCCGGTTGTGCAGGGCAATCAGGTCCCGGACCTCGGGCGGGAGCGACGAAGGCGGGGTTCGACGAGGGGTCACTGGTGCATCCTTCGCGTGAGGGGGTCGCGATTTGGCCGGCGACCGCCGGAGCGTACGGGAGCCGACGACGGAATTCGAGGGTGGTTTACGCGATCGTTGATGAAATCCGCGTTCTCGGAGACACCTCACAACGGATTGCCTTTGCGGACGCTCCGGCGTCGCCTAGCCTCTGCCCGTGACCGTCGCCGCCGTCCCCCATGTCCTGCTCGACGACGTCGGTAAGGCGATCGTCGAGCAACTCCAGCAGGACGGGCGCCGTTCCTACGCCACGATCGCGCGTGCGGTTGGCCTGTCCGAAGCGGCGGTCCGGCAACGCGTCGCCCGCCTTCAGGACACGGGCGTGATCCAGGTCGTGGCCGTCACCGACCCGCTCCAGCTGGGCTTCCGACGCCAGGCCATGGTGGGCGTCCGGGCGGACGGCGACATCGTCGCCGTGGCCGACGCGCTCGCCGAGATGCCCGAGGTCGACTACGTGGTGATCACCGCGGGCAGCTTCGACGTGCTCGTCGAGGCGGTGTGCGAGGACGACGACCACCTGCTCGAGCTGGTCGGACGGCGGATCCGGGCGGTGCCCGGCGTCCGCAGCACGGAGACCTTCGTCTACATGAAGCTGCGGAAGCAGCACTACAACTGGGCCACCCGATGACCAGCTCGATCGTGACGCCGTCGACCGACCGGATGGAGGGGACGTCGACGACCCCCCGCGGTACGGACCGGGCCGACGCCGCCCGCGACCACCTGTGGATGCACTTCACCCGCCACTCGTCCTATACCGACGGCGGTGCGCCGCCGATCATCGTGCGCGGCGAGGGCTGCCGGGTGTGGGACGCCGCGGGGCGTGAGTACCTGGACGGGCTGGCCGGGCTGTTCGTCGTGCAGGTGGGCCACGGTCGGCGCGAGCTGGCCCAGGTCGCCGCGAAGCAGGCGGAGCAGCTCGCCTTCTTCCCGCTGTGGTCGTACGCGCACCCGTCAGCGATCGACCTGGCCGAGCGCCTCGCCCACCACGCGCCGGGCGATCTGAACCGGGTCTTCTTCACCACGGGCGGCGGCGAGGCCGTCGAGACGGCGTGGAAGCTCGCCAAGCAGTACTTCAAGCTCACCGGCCGGCCGGGCAAGACGAAGGTGATCAGCCGCTCGATCGCCTACCACGGCACGCCACAGGGCGCGCTCGCGATCACCGGCATCCCGCCGATGCGTGCTCCGTTCGAGCCGTTGGTGCCGGGCGCCTTCAAGGCGCCGAACACGAACTCCTACCGGGCGCCGGAGGGCTTGGCGGGCCCCGAGCACCTCAAGGAGTTCGGGATGTGGGCGGCCGACCGCGTCGAGGAGGCCATCGTGATGGAGGGCGCGGAGACGGTGGCCGCGGTGTTCGTCGAACCGGTGCAGAACGCCGGCGGCTGCTTCCCGCCGCCGCCCGGCTACTTCCCGCGGCTCCGCGAGATCTGCGACCGCCACGACGTGCTGCTCGTGTCCGACGAGGTGATCTGCGCCTTCGGCCGCATCGGGTCGATGTTCGCCTGCGACGACTTCGGCTACGTGCCGGACATCATCACCTGCGCCAAGGGCATGACGTCGGGCTACTCCCCGATCGGCGCGATGATCGCCAGCGACCGGCTGTTCGAGCCGTTCGCGACCGGCAGCACGTCGTTCCTGCACGGCTACACCTTCGGCGGGCACCCGGTCTCGGCCGCGGTCGCGATGGCCAACCTGGACATCTTCGAGCGCGAGGGGATCAACGCGCACGTCCGGGAGCAGTCGCCGGTGTTCCGGGCGACGCTGGAGAAGCTGCTTGACCTGCCGATCGTCGGCGACGTCCGGGGCGAGGGCTTCTTCTTCGGCATCGAGCTGGTCAAGGACAAGGCCACGAAGGAGACCTTCGACGACGAGGAGAGCGAGCGCCTGCTGCGCGGGTTCCTGTCCAAGGCGCTGTTCGACGGCGGGCTGTACTGCCGGGCCGACGACCGCGGCGACCCTGTCGTGCAGCTCGCGCCGCCGCTGATCGCCGGTCCGGCCGAGTTCGACGCGATGGAGCAGATCCTGCGCGGCGTGCTCACCGAGGCCTGGGCGCGGCTGTAGCGAGGGCGAGGCACAGCGAGCGAGGACGGACAGATGGACGCCGACGTCGTCGTGATCGGGGCAGGCCTTGCCGGCCTCACGGCCGCCCGGCACCTGCAGCAGCAGAGGTGGTCGGTGCTCGTGCTGGAGGCCACGGACCGGGTCGGCGGGCGGGTCCGGGACGCCGCACTGCCCGACGGGGGCGCCGTGGAGCTCGGGGCGCAGTGGGTCGGCCGCGACCACGCCGCGGTCCACGCGCTCGCCGACGAGCTGGGGCTCCGCCTGGTGGCGGTCGAGGAGGTCGGTCAGCACCTGCACGTCGACGCCGACGGCCAGGTGCAGCGGTACACCGGACACCTGCCGCCGCTGCCGGAATGCGCCCGGGCCGACCTCGGCGCCGCGGCCGCGCTGCTGCACGCCGGGGCTCCGGACCTCGCCGACGACACCGCCGCGGGTTGGCTCGTCCGGCACGTGCCGCACCCCGATGCGCGCTGGGTGTTCGACCACAAGGTGCGTCTCGAGCTGTGCGCCGAGCCGGGGCAGGTGGCGGCCGCCGAGCTCGTGCGCTTCGCCGCCGACCTGCACCTCCCGACGTTCCTGTGTGCTGACGAGGCCTACCGGGTCGCCGGCGGGCCGCAGCAGCTGGCGACGGGGCTCGCCGCCATCCTCGAGCCGCAGGTGCTCCGCTTCGGCTGTCCCGTGCAGGTCGTCGAGACCACCGATAGAGGGGTCAGGGTCGGCACCGCCGCGGGAACGGTCTCGGCCCGGGCGGTCGTCGTCGCCACGCCGCTGACCGTCGCCGCCCGCATCGGCTTCGCGCCGCCGCTGCCGGGTCCGCTGGACCAGGCGCTGCGGCGCAGCCCGATGGGCACGGTGATCAAGGCGGCGGTGTACCGCGACCGTTCTGGCGCGCGGCCGGGCTGTCCGCCGGCGCTGCTGGACGGGCTCCCCGACGAGCGGCACGTCGCGTTCGCCACCGCGGACCTCGGCGTCCCGCACGCCGGATACATGGACGGCGCGCTGTCTGCCGGCGTCGCCGCCGCGGAGCGCGTCATCCGGATCGGATCGAGGGACGTGATCGCGTCATGAGCCAGTCCAGCCCGGGTCAGTCCAGCCCGAGCCAGTTCATCGGGGGCAAGCTGCAGGACAGTCCGGCCGGCCGGCCCGCCGACGTCCTCGATCCCTCCACCGGGCAGGTCGTCGCGCGGGTCACCCTCGCCACCACCGACGACGTCGACCGCGCCGTCGCGGCCGCGACGGCTGCTTGGCCCGCCTGGTCGAAGACCACGCCGGCGGAGCGGTCGGCCGTCCTCGCCCGGTTCGCCCGGCTGCTCGAGGAGCGGGCCGAGGAGATCGCCCGGCTGGAGAGCCGGCAGGCCGGCAAGCCCATCCGGTTGGCGCGGGAGTTCGACGTTCCCGGCACGATTGACAACGTCGACTTCTTCTCCGGGGCCGCCCGCAACCTCGAAGGCAGGGCCACCGCGGAGTACTCCGCCGACCACACCTCGAGCATCCGCCGCGAGCCGGTGGGCGTGGTCGGGTCCATCGCGCCGTGGAACTACCCGCTGCAGATGGCCGCATGGAAGGTCCTGCCGGCCGTCGCCGCGGGCAACACGATCGTGCTCAAGCCCGCCGAGATCACCCCGCTGACCACCCTGCTGTTCGCCGAGCTCGCCACGCAGGCGGGGCTGCCGGACGGCGTGGTCAACGTCGTCACCGGTGAGGGCCCGACGGCCGGGGCGGCGCTGCTGCGGCACCCGGACGTCGCGATGCTGTCGTTCACCGGCTCGACGCGCGTGGGCCGCACGGTCCTGGAGGCCGCCGCCACGACCGCCAAGCGCGTGCACCTCGAGCTGGGTGGCAAGGCGCCGTTCGTGGTGTTCGACGACGCGGATCTGGACGCCGCCGTGCACGGTGCGGTCGCCGGCAGCCTGATCAACGGGGGCCAGGACTGCACCGCCCCGACCCGCGCCATCGTGCACCGGTCGCTGCTCCGGGACTTCGTCGACGGGGTCGCCGACCTCTACGCCGGGGTGCGAATCGGTCCCACGAGCGACCCTGCCACCGACCTGGGACCGCTGATCTCCACGGCGCACCGCGAGCGGGTCGGCGGCATGGTGGAACGGGCCCGCGGCTACGCGCGGGTGATCGGTGGAGCCGTCCCCGGTGGGGACCTCGCCGCCGGGTCGTACCTCCGCCCCGCCCTCGTCACCGACGTCGACCCGGCCAGCGAGATCGTCCGCGACGAGGTGTTCGGGCCGCGCTGACCGTCATGCCGTTCGACACCGACGACGAGGCCATCGAGCTGGCCAACGACACCGTCTACGGGCTCGCGGCCTCCGCGTGGACCCGCGATGCCTATCGCGCGCTGCGGGCGACGAGCGAGATCCGAGCCGGCTGCGTGTGGGTCAACGACCACATCCCGATCATCAGCGAGATGCCGCACGGCGGGATGAAGCAGTCCGGGTTCGGCAAGGACATGTCGAGCTACTCGTTCGACGAGTACACCGTGGTCAAGCACGTCATGTACGACCGAACCGGGGTGGCGGCGAAGGCGTGGCACCGCACCGTCTTCACCACACCTGGCGCCCCCACGGCAGGATGCTGAGGGTCAGCAGGGGATCGCCGTCCCGACGACCACGACGGCGTCGCGAAGGCTGCCGGCGAGATAGGTGCCCGGCAACCGCCGGCGGGCAGGGACCGAGAGGAAGGCGTTGCCGGCGTAGAAAGTCGGCATGCCGAGCTCGGCCACGGCATGAATCGCATCGATGGCCGGGCGCCGGCCCGAGGCCAGGTGCGACGTCAGGACGACCGCCGCCGGCTTTATGCGGCGGACGCCGGCGACGAGCGCCGACACCGGCGTCCGGGCACCGAGCAGGCGGCAGTGCCATCCGGCGGACGTCAGCAGGGCTGCGAGCGCCTCCAGGCCGAGGGTGTGCGAGTCGCGGGGACCGCACGCCAGTACGACGACCCCGGCGCGATGCGGCTCCGGCGCGAAGGCGACGATCTTGCCGAGCCAGGTGCGCACGGCCTCGGTCGCGACGTGCTCGTGGCCGACCTCGCATCGCCCGG
>JAQSWF010000275.1 GCA_029266775.1 Pseudonocardia sp. | reverse complement strand
CGTAGCGACTCGCGCGGGGTCAGTCGAAGGAGAGGAGGCGGTCGCGGTGAGCGGCGAACGGGGGACGGCGGGGGTCGTGCGGGGCGAGGAGCTGCAGCAGCCGGTCGTGCACCGCCAGGTCGTCGCGGCCAAGGGGATGGCGGGCGTGGGCGGCGAGCAGGTCCGCGTCGTCGGACGCCAACACCGCCTCGCGGAGCGCGACCACCAGTGCATCGCGTTGTTCGCGGATCTCAGGCGCGTCCGAGCGCGGTAGCAGCGGACCCGCGCCGGCACGCAGCGCCTCGGCGGGTTTCCCTCCCGCCAGCGCGCGCCGCACCGCACCGAAGTCGCTGTCCACGATCGCATCGAGCCGGTAAGGGCGGGTCCGCAGGACGTCCGCGCCGATCAGGGTGCGTAGCCGCAGCACCTCGCCGCGGACGGTGGTCGGGTTGCCGTCGTCGCCGTACAGCAGCACCGCGAGCTGGTCCGCCGTCAACCCGTCGGGATGCAGCGCCAGCACCGCCAACAGCTCGGCGGGCCGCAGCGTCACCGGCACGGCCGTGCCGTCCAGCAGGACCGAAGGGTGCTCGCCCAGGAACCGCAGCGACAGCGCCCGCCGCGGCGCCGCCGCGGCGGTGCGCGACGGCGAGCGCAGCAGATAGCCCTCCGCGAGCGGCTCGACGACCATCTCCCGCCCGTCGTCGAGCTGCACGCGATCGCTGCCCGGGTCGATCGCGATCCGCACCGGCCACCCGGCGTACGGCTCGCCCGCCAGGACCCGGCCGGTCGGCGTGAGCAGCGCGCCCGCCCGGCCATGCAGGCTGGCCAGGTGCGGCATGTTGCGCACCCGGAGCTGCTCGTCCGCGATCGCCAGGCGCACCCGCAGCTGGTTCTCCGCGAGCTGAGCGGTCGCCGCCACCAGCGCCACCATCGCAGGGTGCGCGGTGTGCAGCGGCCCGGTGACGTCGATCGCGCCGACGATCGCGCCGCTGTCGGGGTCGTGCACCGGGGCGGCAGCGCAGGTCCACGCGTGGACGGCGCGCACGAGGTGCTCAGCCGAGTGGATCGACACCGGCGCGTCGACGGCGAGGGCCGTGCCCATCGCGTTCGTCCCGATGGCTTCCTCCGACCAGGTCGTGCCCGGCGCGAGCCCGACCGCGTCCGCACTCGACAGGAGGCTGGCCGCGCCTTCGCGCCACAGGACCGTCCCGTCGGCGTCCGTGACGACCATGATGTGCACCGCCTCGTCCGCGATGCTCACCAGGGTGCTGCGCAACATCGGCAGCACGGCGCTGAGCGGGTGGGAGACGCGCACCACGTCCAGGTCGCCCGCCCCGTACGTCACCGGAGCCTCGTGGCGGTCCGGGTCCACCCGGGCGGCCAAGCTGCGGCGCCACGAGTCCGACACCACCGACCGCGGCGCGGTGCGCCCCGACCCCCCGGACAGCACGGCGTCGTACACCTCGTGCAGCACCCGCGCCCGCGCGACGGGGTCCACGGTCAACGAGGCGTTGCGGCGGGCATCGGGGCGCGCGGCACCGCTCACGTCCGTCATCAACACCTCGAGCATCGTCGCCTGCGCCGATTAGCTGTCGCCATCATCACAAGCGCCCGCCGGAGCGGCAAGACGACCATCAACGCCTCTGACCTGCCGTGCAACGTCGGGGCAACGTGACCGCGATTACCGTCCGTCCCTTCGGCGCCGAACCCGTCGGCGACGTTGCACGGAGGTATGCGTGACCGCTGAGGGCCTGCTCGATCCGCGCATGCGGCGTCCCGGTGCCCGTCCACCGGCCGCGCGGCGAACGGCGCGGGTGCTGCTCGTCGACGACGAGGCGATCGTCCGCTTCGGGCTGCGTCAGCTCTTCGCGACCGACCCGGAGCTGGCCGTCGTCGGCGAGGCCGCAACCGCGCGCGACGCCCTCGCGCTCGCCGACCGGTGCCCACCCGACCTGGTAGTGCTGGACGTCGAGCTGGGGCGCGACGGCGCGGGCATCGACCTCGCTCGCCGGCTGCTCGAGCGCCACTCCCGTGTCCTCGTGCTGACCGGGTCGCGCAATCGGGACCTGATGATGCAGGCAGTCCGCCTCGGCGTGCACGGGTTCCTGCGCAAGACCGCCGACACGGCCGAGGTCGTCGCCGCCGTGCGGGCCCTGTTGCGCGGCGAGGGCGTCTTCGACGCGGGCACGATGGCCGCCGGCGTGCTCCAGTGCGACGAGCCCCGCGGGCCCGGGCTGACCGAGCGCGAGAACCAGGTGCTCAGGCTGCTGGCGGTGGGCATGAGCAACCGGGAGATCGGCGCCAGCCTGGTGATCTCCGAGGCCACGGTCAAGTTCCACGTCCGCAACCTGCGCGACAAGCTCGAGGTGCGCCGCCGTACCGAGATCGTGCACACGGCGACGCGGCAAGGCATCGTCTGAGCTGCGACTCGCGCGCCACTTTGCAGCGACTCGCGCGCCACTTTGTAGCGACTCGCGGGGCTAGCCGAAGAGCACCTCGGTCTCGGCGTAGAGCGCCGGGTCGACGAGCTTGAGCTCCTTGGTCGCCTCGGACAGCGGGACGGTGACGATGTCCGTGCCGCGCAGCGCCGTCATCGTTCCCCACCTCCCCGCAGCCACGGCGTCGATGGCGTGCAGGCCGAACCGCGTGGCCAGCCAGCGGTCGCGGGCGGTCGGCGTGCCGCCGCGCTGCACGTGGCCCAGAACGGTGGTGCGCGCCTCCTTGCCGGTGCGCGCCTCGATCTCGTTCGCCAGGTATTCGCCGATCCCGCCGAGGCGCACGTGCCCGAAGGCGTCCCGCTCGGTGCTGTGCAGAACCTCGTCCCCCTGCTTGGGCTTGGCGCCCTCGGAGACGACGATGATCGCCGCGTAGTGCAGCTGGAAGCGCGCCTCGACGTAGCGGCACACCTGGTCGATGTCGAAGGGCACCTCGGGGATGAGGATGATGTTCGCGCCGCCGGCCATGCCCGAGTGCAGCGCGATCCAGCCCGCGTGCCGGCCCATGACCTCGACGATCAGGACGCGGTGGTGGCTCTCCGCGGTGGTGTGCAGCCGGTCGATGGCCTCGGTGGCGATGTTGACCGCGGTGTCGAAGCCGAACGTGTAGTCCGTGCCCGAGAGGTCGTTGTCGATCGTCTTCGGCACGCCGACGACGTTCACGCCCGCCTCGTGCAGCTGGGTGGCGACGCCGAGGGTGTCTTCGCCGCCGATGGCGATCAGCGCGTCGACGCCGAGGTTCTGCAGGTTGCGCCGGATCCGCTGCACACCGTTCTCGATGGCGAAGGGGTTGGTCCGCGACGAGCCGAGGATGGTGCCACCCCGCGGGAGCAGCCCGCGCACGGCCGGGATGTCCAGCGGCATGGTGGCGGCCTCGAGCGGCCCGCGCCAGCCGTCACGGAACCCGAGAAAGGTGTAGCCGTACTCGGGGACGCCCTTGCGAACGATGGCCCGGATCACCGCGTT
>JAQSWF010000075.1 GCA_029266775.1 Pseudonocardia sp. | reverse complement strand
GTCCTGCCCATGATCGTCCTGCGTAGCGCAGGTGCGGCGACCCTCGTCGCACTGCTGCTGATCCTGTTCGGTCTCGCCGCGCCGATGGCCGCTGCGGCGCCGGCCGGCGCGTCGCCGTCGTACGTGCGGCTGGCCCACCTGTCGCCGGACACGCCCCAGGTGGACGTCTACGTCGACTCTGCAGCCGACCCGGCGCGCTCGTTCGTCGTGCCGGGCGTCGGGTACGGGATGGTGTCCGATTACCGCCCCATGCCGGCCGGCACCTATGTGATCAGCATGCGCGCGGCGGGCGCGCCGGCGGACTCGCCGCCCGTCATCTCCGCCACGGTGCAGGCCCAGCCCGGCGCGGCGTACACCATCGCGGGCACCGGGCGGTCCGCCGAGCTGGGTCTCTCGGTGCTCAACGACAAGCTCGACATGCCGCCCGCGGGCAAGGCCAGCGTGCGGGTCATCAACGCGGCGCTGAGCGTGCCCCTCGCCGACGTCGGCCCGGTCGACGGGCGAATATGGGCGCAGGACGTCAAGTTCGGCACCGAGACCAGCTACGTCGACTGCCCGCTCGGCAACTGGGACCTCAAGGTCAGCTCGGACCAGACGTCGGCGACGGTGCCGCTGACGCTGCGGGAGAACTCGACCTACACCGTCGTGCTGATCGACCAGGGCAGCGGTCTCGAGCCGCAGGTGAAGCGCGACAGCACCGGCGCCGGCACCGTTCCGACCGGCGGTGTGGACACCGGGCTGGGCGGCGCGGCCGGCCCGAACCGGCTGCCGCTCACCGTCGCTGCGGCGACCGCACTGCTCGTCGCCGTCCTCGCGGTGGTCCGCGCGGTCCGCGGGCGGACCGGGACGCGCTGACCGGGTGGACGTCCGCGGGATGGCGGGACCGGGGGCGTCCGGACGGCGGAGGTCCCCGGCCCATCGCGCCGCGCCGCGGGTGCCTGGCGCGCAGCCGCGGGTGGCGCTGGCGATCGCGCTGGGCTTGGGCCTGCTTGCCGCCGTGATCGCCATCAGCGGAGCGACGTCGCCGGTGGCTCCGCCGGTCGCGGCCGCCGCGCCGAGCGCTGCCGCGCCGAGCGCTGCCGCGCGGGCGGACCCGGCCCCGCTGCGCGCGGCCCAGGTGCACCTGCCGGCGCTCGACGTGCGCAGCGAGCTCGTCGATCTCGACGTCGGCGCCGACGGCGTGCTGCAGCCGCCGGTCGAGCCCGACGTCGCGGGGTGGTACGTCGGCGGCGCCGTGCCCGGCGAGCCCGGTCCCGCGGTGATTGCCGGCCACGTCGACTCCCGGGCCGGTCCGGCGGTGTTCTTCCGCCTCGACGAGCTCCGCCCCGGCGACGCCGTCGAGGTGACCCGCTCGGACGGTCAGGTGATCACCTACCGCGTCGTCACGGTCGAGAGCCACCCGAAGAGCGCGTTCCCGACCGCGCGGGTCTATGGCCCGACGCCGGGGGCCGAGCTCCGGCTCATCACCTGCGGCGGCGACTTCGACCGGAACAGCCGCCACTACCTGGACAATGTCGTCGTCACGGCGGTCCCGGGCAGCTGAGCTGGAGCGACTACGCTGGAACCCGGCACACCGACGGGACGGGCGAGGCATCCGTGAACGCTTCCGCTGCTCCGAGGGCGGCTTCCCCCGCTGCGACGGCACTCCCAGGGACATCCCCCGCTGGGACGGCGCCGTCTGCGACCTACCTGGACCACGCCGCGACCACGCCGATGCTCCCCGAAGCGGTCGCGGTGATGGCCGAGGCGCTGGCGCGCACGGGCAACGCGTCGTCGCTGCACTCGGCGGGGCGGCGGTCGCGGCGGCTGGTCGAGGAGTCGCGCGAGCGGATCGCGGAGGCGACGGGCGCCCGGCCGTCCGAGGTGGTGCTCACCACCGGTGGTACCGAGGGCGACAACCTGGCGGTGAAGGGCCTCTACTGGGCGCGCCGTGCCGCCGATCCCGGACGTACGCGCGTACTCGTGTCCGAGATCGAGCACCACGCGGTGCTGGAGTCGGCCGAGTGGCTAGCCGAGCACGAGGGCGCACAGGTGGAGCTGCTGCCGGTCGGCCACGAGGGTCGGGTGCGACCCGAAGCGCTGCGGGCGGCGCTCGCACGGGAGCCGGAGCGGGTGGCGCTGGTCTCGGTGATGTGGGCGAACAACGAGGTCGGCACCGTCAACCCGATCCGGGAGCTGGCGGCCGTCGCGCACGGGCACGGCGTGCCGCTCCACACGGATGCGGTGCAGGCCGTCGGCATCCTGCCCGTCGACTTCGCCGCGTCGGGCGCTGACGCGCTGACGCTGACCGGGCACAAGCTCGGCGGCCCGTACGGCGTCGGCGCCCTGCTGCTGCGCCGCGAGGTGTCGCCGACGCCGCTGCTGCACGGCGGCGGGCAGGAGCGCGACGTCCGCTCGGGGACGCTCGACACCCCGGCGATCGTCGCGCTCGCCACGGCGGTCGACATCGCCGTCTCGGACGCCCCGCGGCGGGCCGCGATGCTCGCCGGGCTGCGCGACGACCTCGTGGGCAAGGTGCTCGCCTCGGTGCCCGACGCGCGGTTCAACGGCGACCCGGGCACCGACCTGATCGACGGGGGCCCGTCGCGGCTGCCCGGCAACGCGCACCTGTCGTTCCCCGGGTGCGAGGGCGACAGCCTGCTCATGCTGCTGGACGCGCAGGGCATCGAGTGCTCGACCGGGTCGGCGTGCACGGCCGGGGTCGCCCAGCCCAGCCACGTGCTGCTCGCGATGGGCGCGGACGAGGCGACGGCGCGCGGATCGCTGCGGTTCTCGCTGGGGCACACGTCCACGGCGGACGACATCGACGCGGTGGCCGCGGTGATCGGGCAGGTGGTCGAGCGGGCGCGCCGCGCCGGGCAGTCGCACGGGTCGTGAGCCGATGAGAGTGCTGGCCGCGATGAGCGGCGGGGTCGACTCGGCGGTCGCCGCCGCCCGGGCCGTCGACGCGGGCCACGACGTCGTCGGGGTGCACCTGGCGCTGTCGGAAACGCCGGCCGCGCTGCGGGGCGGCTCCCGCGGCTGCTGCTCGCGAGAAGACGCCGGGGACGCCCGCCGCGCCGCGGACGTGCTGGACATCCCGTTCTACGTGTGGAATTTCGCCGCGCGGTTCGGTGCAGAGGTCGTCGACGACTTCGTCACCGCCTACGCGAACGGGCAGACGCCCAACCCGTGCGTCCGCTGCAACGAGAAGATCAAGTTTGCGGCGCTGCTCGACCGGGCGCTCGGCCTGGGCTTCGACGCGGTGTGCACCGGGCACTACGCACGGCTGTCCGGCGGGGTGCTACGCCGGGCCGTCGACGCGGGCAAGGACCAGTCGTACGTGCTGGCGGTGCTGACCGCCGCGCAGCTGCGGCACGCGATGTTCCCGATCGGCGACACGCCCAAGACGCGGATCCGAGCCGAGGCCGCCGCGCGCGGTCTGCGGGTGGCCGACAAGCCGGACAGCCACGACATCTGCTTCATCCCCTCCGGCGACACCCGCGGCTTCCTCGCCGAGCGGCTCGGTGCGCGCCCGGGCGCGGTGGTCGACGCCGGCTCCGGACGTGTGCTCGCCCGCCACGACGGTGTGCACGGGTTCACGGTCGGCCAACGACGGGGGCTCGGCCTGGGCCGGACTGCCGCGGACGGGCGGCCTCGTTACGTGCTGGGGATCGAGCCGGCGAGCGGCACCGTGCGGGTGGGCCCCGCGGAGGCGCTGGACGTGTCGGTGATCGACGCGCGCCGTCCGGTGTGGAGCGCGGGTGCCGCCCCCGACGGACCGTTCACCTGCACGGTGCAGGTGCGGGCACACGGCGGCGTCGCGCCCGCGACGGTGCACCCCGAGGGCGCGGAGCTGCACGTCGAGCTGGACACGCCGCTGCGCGGCGTCGCCCCGGGGCAGGTCCTGGCCCTATACCGCCCGGACACCGCGGGCGACGTCGTGCTCGGCAGCGCCACTATCGCCGCCGCCCACTGACCCCGCCCCGACCGCGCGAGTCGCTACAAATGCGCGCGCGAGTCGCTACAAACTGGCGCGCGAGTCGCTACAAACTGGCGCGCGAGTCGGCACAATCTGGCCGAGCTCGGCGGCGCCGGGTACACGGCGATCCTCATCGGCAGGTCGGCGACGTCGTGCGCCGCTGACCACAGTGCTCCCTGCCGCCCAGCGCGCCGCGTAAGGGATCTGCGCGCACGTTGGGACCGCCGCCCGCACCATGGCACGCGCAACTCCTCATTCCGCCCAGATCGGAATGGGAGCGGCGGCTGGCAGCGCGGGGTCGGTGCGGCACCCTGCTCGCGGCGACGAGGAGGCACCGTGGCCCAGGCTCAGGATGCAGGCGTGCCGCAGGCCCGTGAGGTCGCCGAGCACGCGGCGAAACCCGTCCGCCTTCTGGCCCGCATCGGTCTCGTCGCGTACGGGTTGGTGTACCTCGTCGTGGCCGGTCTCATCGCGCAGGTCGCGCTGGGCGAGAGCGAGCGCGCCGACAAGAAGGGTGCGCTGCAGGAGATCGCCGAGACGAGCGCCGGACGGACGCTGCTGTGGGTGGTCGTCGCCGGGCTGGCCGCACTGGTCCTGCTGCGGCTTGCCGAGGCGCTGCTCGGGCACCGCGGGCTGGGCGGTCAGCGGCGCGCGAGACGGATCGCGGTGGACGTCGGCGAGGCCGCCGTCTATGCGGTCCTGGCCCGGTCCGCCGCCACGATCGCGCAGGCCGAGGGCGGAGACTCGTTCAGCAAGTCCGTGGTCGCGAAGCTCTTCGACCTGCCCGGCGGGCCGTTCCTCGTGGGCCTCGTGGGTGCGGCGCTGATCGCGGCCGGCGGCTACGCGGTGGTGCACGGCGCGCGCCGGTCGTTCCTGCGCGACCTCGCCCTGCCCGCCCGCCTGCGCCGTCCGGTCACCGTGCTCGGCACGGTGGGCTGGATCGCGCTCGGCGTCGCCGGAGGCACCGCCGGCCTCCTGCTCGCCACGGCCGCCGTGCAGTTCGACCCGTCGGCGCCGGTCGGGCTGGACGCCGGGATCAGGGCGCTGGCCGACCAGCCGTTCGGGCCGGGCCTGCTGCTCCTCCTGGCGGGCGGCCTCGCCGTGTTCGCCGTGTACTGCCTGTTCGACGCGCGGTACCGGACGGAATGACGCCACCGGCGGCTGGTACACCTGCCCGGTGAGCACCGACCCCGACATCGAGGCCGCGCTGGCGGCTGCCGGCCTCCCCGGTGGCACACCGGGCACCACCGCCGGAGGTCCGCTCGTGATCCCCGGGGTGGACGACCTCCCCGAGACACCCGCTCCGCGACCGGAACGCTGGGCTCCCGGCGCCGCGACCGGGGTCGGCTCGCTGCCCGGCACGGCGCCCGGCGAGGCGGCTGCCGTCGTCGTCGGCGAGCTGCCGCTGCTCCCGCACCTACCCGAGCTCCCGGCGCGCGGCGTCGGCGCCGACATGATCGGCCGCACCGCCGCGCTGCTCGTCGACCTCGCCGTCGAGGTCGTGCCCACCGGCTGGCGGGTCACCGCACGCCCCGGCCGTGACCAGCGGCGCGCGCGGGACCTGCTGCGCTTCGACGTCGACGCCCTCGACACCGCCTGCGCGGGCCCCCGGCCGGAGTGGGTCAAGGTGCAGGCCGCCGGACCGTGGACGCTCGCGGCGTCCGTCGAGCTGCGCACCGGCAACCGGGTGCTCACCGACCACGGCGCCGTCCGCGAGTTCCTCGCCAGCCTCGGCGAGGGCTTGCGCGCCCACCTAGCGGAGGTCGCCGAGCGGACGGGCGCGCAGGTTCTCCTCCAGCTCGACGAGCCCGGCCTGCCCGCGGTGCTGGCCGGGTCGCTCCCCACGCCGTCTGGCTTCGGCACGGTGCGAGCCGTCCCCGAGCCCGACGTCCAGGACGCACTGGAAGAGCTCGTCGCCGGGCTCGGCGCCCCCGTCGTCGTGCACTGCTGCGCCCCGAACCCGCCGCTTGCGCTGCTCACCCGGACCGGCGTCGTCGGGGTCGGGATCGACGCGACCCTGCCGTCGATCAGTGGCGACACCGCCCTCCCGGCCGCGCTCGACGCCGTCGGCGAGGTCTGGGACGCGGGGACTCCGCTGCTGCTCGGCCTGGTTCCCGCCATGCCGCCCCGACCCGGCCAGTCCCCCGACCGGTCGGACGTGACGGCGGACGCCGACCCCGACGCCGACCCCGACGCCGTGCCCCCGGCCCTGCGCACCCTCGCGCGCCGCGCCTTCGACCTCGCCGATCGGCTGGGCTTCGACCGCACCCGCCTCGGCGACCTGGCCGTCCCGACCCCGACCTGCGGCCTGGCCGGGGCGACGCAGGAGTGGGCCCGGACCGCGATGAGGCTTTCCCGGCAGCTTGGCGAGGCGTTCGTCGACCCGCCCGAGAGCTGGTGAGCATCGCCGCGAAAGTGTCGGCACCGGTGGCTAACCTGCGCAGGTGACCACCGATGCCGACGTCCGCGCCCGGCACACCAAGCTGGCCGCCGAGATCGACGGCCACCGGTTCCGCTACTACGTGCTGGACGCGCCGATCCTGTCGGACGGGCAGTTCGACGAGCTCTGGGGCGAGCTGCTGGCTCTCGAGGAGGCGCACCCGGAGCTGGCGACGCCGGAGTCACCCACCCAGAAGGTCGGCTCCCGGTTCTCCACCGAGTTCGCGGCGTACCAGCACCTCGAGCGCATGCTCAGCCTGGACAACGTCTTCTCCCCGGAAGACCTGCGGGCGTGGGCGGAGCGGGTGCGGCGCGACGCCGGCGACGTCTCGTACCTGTGCGAGCTCAAGATCGACGGACTCGCGGTGAACCTGATCTACGAGAACGGCGTGCTCACGCGGGCGCTGACGCGCGGCGACGGGCGCACCGGCGAAGACATCACGCTGAACATGCGCACGCTGGAGGAGGTGCCCGAGCGGCTCCACGACAGCCCCGCCTACCCCCCGCCCGCGTTGATTGAGGTCCGCGGCGAGGTGTACTTCCGGCTGGCGGACTTCGAGGCGCTGAACGCCAGCCTCGTCGAGGCCGGGAAGGCGCCGTTCGCGAACCCGCGCAACACGGCCGCGGGCTCGCTGCGGCAGAAGGACCCGCGGGTGACGGCCTCGCGGCACCTGCGGCTGCTGTGCCACGGGTTCGGCAAGCGCGAGGGGTTCTCCCCGCAGCGCCAGTCGGAGGCGTACGCGGCGTTGCGGGCCTGGGGGCTGCCGGTGTCCGAGTACACCGTGGTGCACAAGAAGATCGACGACGTCGTCGCGCACGTCGGGTACTGGGGCGAACACCGCCACGACATCGAGTACGAGATCGACGGCGTCGTGGTCAAGGTGGACGAGGTGGCGCTGCAGCGCCGCCTGGGCTCCACCGCACGCGCCCCGCGTTGGGCGGTCGCCTACAAGTACCCGCCCGAGGAAGCCACGACGAGGCTCCTCGACATCCGGGTCAACGTCGGTCGGACGGGGCGGGTGACGCCCTTCGCGTTCATGGAGCCGGTCACCGTCGCCGGCTCCACAGTCTCGCTGGCCACGCTGCACAACGCGGACGAGGTGCGCCGGAAGGGCGTGTTGATCGGCGACCTCGTGGTGATCCGCAAGGCGGGCGACGTCATCCCCGAAGTGCTCGGGCCCGTCGTCGATGCACGGGACGGGACGGAGCGCCCGTTCACGATGCCCACCCACTGCCCCGAGTGCGGGACGCCGCTCGCCCACGAGAAGGTCGGCGATGTCGACCTGCGCTGTCCGAACGCTCGCAGCTGTCCCGCCCAGCTGCGGGAGCGGCTGTTCCACGTCGCCGGGCGGGGAGCCTTCGACATCGAGATGCTGGGCTACGAGGCCGCCACGGCGCTGCTCACGTCCGGGGTGCTGCGGGACGAGGGCGACGTCTTCGCCCTGGACGAGACGGACCTGCTGCGCGTCGACCTGTTCCGCACCAAGGCCGGCGCGCTGTCGGCGAACGGCCGCAAGCTGCTCGACAACCTCGCCGCGGCGAAGGACCGCCCGCTGTGGCGCGTGCTGGTCGGGCTCTCGATCCGGCACGTCGGGCCCACCGCGGCGCAGGCGCTCGCCCGGCAGTTCGGGTCGATGGACGCGATCGAAGCCGCCGCCGCGCAGGCCGCCCGCGACACCCTGGCCGCCGGCGCGGTGCTCGCCACGGACGGCGCTTCCGAGCCGGGTAGCGACGGTGCAGAGCCGGCGGGCGGTGGCGAGCAGCCCGACGACGCGGCCGCGGACAAAGCCCGGCGCGAGAGCGAACGGGCCCGCGCCCGCGCCGTCGCCGCAGCGCTCGCCCCGATCGCGGGCGTGGACGGCGTCGGCCCGACCATCGCCGCCGGCCTGCGGGACTGGTTCGCCGTCGACTGGCACCGCGAGGTGGTCGCGCGCTGGCGGGCCGCCGGCGTGCGCATGGCGGACGAGGTCGACACGTCCGTCCCGCGCACTCTCGAGGGCCTGTCGATCGTCGTCACGGGCTCGATGGCCGGGTTCTCCCGGGACGAGGCGAAGGAGGCCATCACCGCGCGCGGCGGCCGCGCAGCGGGCTCGGTGTCGAAGAACACGGCGTTCGTCGTGGCCGGCGACGCCCCGGGATCCAAATACGACCGAGCGCTCGAGCTCGGGGTTCCGCTGCTCGACGAGAGTGGCTTCCGGGTGTTGCTGGACCGCGGCCCGGACGCCGCTCGCGACGTGGCCAGGACGGGTGGGTGATGTGATCGACATGTGTCCCACCGCGCATCCGACGTGATCGTCGACCGGCCCTAAGCTGTGACGGTTGGGGACGACACGACGGGGGTTGGGGAGTGCTGCAGGCGGCCCTGAACGGCGCGCGTCCCGAAGACGCGCACCCCGCGCTGCCGGTGCAGGCCCGTCACCTCGCCCGGGACGCCCGTGCCGTCGCTCGCCTCGGCGTCAGCTCCGTCCACGTCCACCCGCGCGGGCCGGACACGCTGGAGACCCTCGAGCCCGTGCACGTCGGCGACGCCGTGGCCGCCATCCGGGCCGAGGTGCCGGGCATGGAGATCGGCGTGACGACGGGTCGGTGGATCCAGCCGGACCCGCGCCTGCGCATCGAGGCGGTCCTGGCCTGGGGACGGTTGGGACTGGCCAAGCCGGACGTCTGTTCGGTGAACGTGCACGAGCTGGGCTGGGTGGAGATCTGCAACGCCGCAGCGTCCGTCGGCATCGGCGTCGAGCTCGGGGTCTGGACCAGCGGCGACGCGGTCACGCTCCGTCGCAAGGGCATCCCGCCGAGGACCACCCGGGTGCTCGCCGAATCGACGGTGACCGATCCGGAGACGGCCGTCGCCGAGTCGGTCCGGATCCTGCGCGCGCTGGGCAAGTTTGACGTCCCGGTGCTCCTGCACGGCGAGGAGGCCGGTGCCTGGCCGGTGCTGGAGTACGCGCTGCGCACCAAGCAGGACACCCGGATCGGCTTCGAAGACGTGCTCCAGCGCCCCGACGGCTGGCTCGCCACCGGAAACGACGATCTCGTCCGCTCCGCGCTGGCCATCCGGGTCTAAAGCGGCCGGCGCAGAACGTGGGTGTGCCGGGCCGATTTCGGGGGACCCTCATGCCATCTACCCGCGACCAGATTTTGCGAAAGCCACGGATTCGGGCAGTGAGCCGTGCGCCGAGACGTGGCGATCCGTCCGTCCGCTCAATACCGTCGAAAGCATGGCGAGATGGCGGCACGTCGGGGGCAGGGTGGCGGCGCGGGCGCGCGACGTCGCGCACCTCCTGACCACGCCGCTGCTGCCCGACGATCTGCTCGGCACGGTCAACCCCGTCTGGTCCACCACCGAGCCGGCCGGGCGGGTCGTCGCCCGACGTCCGGAGACCGCCGACACCACCACCCTGCTGCTGCGCACCGGTCCGCGCCGGCCGCGACACCGGCCCGGCCAGTACGTCGGCGTCGGCACCCGGCTCGACGGGGTGTGGCACTGGCGCACCTACTCGGTGACGTCGCGGCCGGACGACCGGCTGCTCGCCGTCACGGTCACCGCGCTGCCCGGCGGGACGGTCTCGGGTGTACTGGCCCACGGCACGCCGGTCGGCACGGTGCTGCGACTCGGCCCACCCGCAGGGGAGTTCGTGCTGCCCGAGCCGGTGTCGGAGAAGCTGCTGTTCGTGACCGCGGGTAGCGGCGTCACGCCCGTGATGGGCATGCTGCGCCACCTCGCCGCTACCCGTCCGGAGGTGCTTGCCGGCGCCGTCGCGGTGCACTGCGACCGGACCGAAGCCGACGTCGTCTTTGCCGCCGAGCTGCGTGCTCTTGCCGCCGCGACCGGGCTGCGCCTGGTCGAGCGGCACACCGCCCGCGACGGCCGGATCACCCCGGACGCCCTTGCCGATCTCGTGCCCGACTGGGCGGGACGTCAGGCCTGGGCGTGCGGTCCGGCGGGCCTGCTCGACGACCTCGCTGACTGGTGGGACCGCCACGGCGACCGGGACGCGCTGCACGTCGAGCGGTTCGTGGCGCCGGTCCCGACGGCGGCGGCCGGCACCGGCGGTCGCGTCCGGTTCACCGAGAGCCGGATCGAGGCCGACGCCGCCCCCGGCGAGCCGCTCATGCGTGCCGGCGAGGCCGCGGGCGCGATCCTGCCCAACGGATGCCGCATGGGCATCTGCCACACCTGCGTCGGGCGCCTGCGTTCTGGCGCCGTGACCAACCTGCACACCGGCGAGCGCCACGACACCCCCGGGGAACCGGTGCGGACGTGCGTATCGAGCGCCGCCGGCGATGTCGAGATCGAACTGTAGAGATCGAACTCTAGGAGACTCTGAGACACCGTGGCCACCCTCACCGCTGACCATCTGACCGACGAGCAGGTCGACGCCCTGGGCGCTGAGCTCGACGCCCTGCGCGCGGAGGTCGTCGCCAGCCGCGGCGAGCGCGACGCCCGCTATATCCACAAGGTGATCGCGACGCAGCGCGCCCTGGAGGTGACCGCGCGCGGGCTGCTGCTGTTCGCGAAGTTCCCGCCCGCGTGGATCGCGGGCACCACCGCGCTGTCGCTGGCCAAGATCCTGGAGAACATGGAGCTCGGCCACAACATCATGCACGGCCAGTGGGACTGGATGCGCGATCCGAAAATCCACTCCACCACGTGGGAGTGGGACCACGCGTGCGCGTCCGAGGGCTGGAAGAAGTCGCACAACTTCGAGCACCACACGTACACGAATGTGCTGGGCAAGGACCGCGACCTCGGCTACTCGATCATGCGTATCTCGGCCGACCAGGAGTGGCACCCTGCCCACCTGCTGCAGCCGGTGTACAACCAGCTGCTCGCGGCGTTCTTCGAGTGGGGCGTGGCGTTCTACGACCTCGAGTTCGACCTCGTCAAGGACGGCACCAAGTCCAAGGAAGCGTTCAAGGCCGACGCGATGCGCCTCTGGCGCAAGGCCCGCCGCCAGCTGGCGAAGGACTTCATCCTGTACCCGGCGATGTCCGGTCCCAAGGGGTTCCTGGCGAGCGCCGCCGCGAGCCTGGTGGCCAACACCGTGCGCAACTTCTGGGCACACGCCGTGATCTTCTGCGGGCACTTCCCGGAGGGCGTCGAGACCTTCCCCGAGGAGCAGCTCGAGGGCGAGACCCGCGGCCAGTGGTACGTGCGGCAGATGATGGGGTCGGCGAACCTCTCGGGCGGCCCGCTCTTCCACACGATGACCGGCAACCTGAGCCACCAGATCGAGCACCACATCTTCCCGGACATCCCGAGCAACCGGTACGTCGAGATCGCGCCGCGGGTCCGGGAGATCTGCAAGCGCTACGGGCTGAACTACACCACCGGCCCGTTGACGAAGCAGTACGGCACCGTGCTGCGCAAGATCTCCCGCTACGCGCTGCCGCGCCGCGCTGAGCAGCGCGCAGCACTGGCGCACAGGACCCGCTCGATCGCGGCGCTGCCGGTGCGCTCCGAGATCCCAGAGACCCCGCAGCCGGTACGCCTGGCGGGCTGAGGCTCGCGGACCCGCCCTCCTGGATCAGGAGGGCGGGTCCGTCGCGTCCGGGGGTGCCGGATGCGTCATCCGCAGTGCGATCGCCACCTCCAGCCGCGCCCCCGGGTCGTCCAGCGCGTCGCCGAACACCTCGCGCAGCGCCGCCAGCCGGTACCGCACCGTCTGCGGGTGCACGTGGAGGGTCGCGGCCGCCACGGAGACGTCGCCGTGGGCGTCCAGCCAGGCTCGTAAAGTCTGCTCGCCCCGTGCTCCTGCCCCCGCCGGCAGGGCGTGCAGCGGGGCCAGCGCGTGTTCGCACAGCTCCGCCGCCAGCTCCGGCTCGGCGGCCAGCAGCAGCGCCAGCAGGTGGTCGTCCGCCCGGACCAGGCCGGTCGGCTGTGTGCCGAGAAGCCCGGCGACGTGCAGCGGCCAGGTCGCCTGCGCGC
>JAQSWF010000274.1 GCA_029266775.1 Pseudonocardia sp. | reverse complement strand
GACATGATCCGGCTCGGCTGTGGACAAGGTTGTGGATACTGTGGACAACTCTGACCCGATTGGTGATGAGCGGCACCGACGACCGTCCACCGGCTCGGACGGACCGCCCATCGTGCGACGAGCGGACGGGTTCATCCCCAAGCCTGGGGATGAACCCGATGCTCGAAACAGCGCAGCGCCGCCCGAGCGGCGCGAACCAGCCGAGTCGTCAGAGGAGCCACGCGGGGCCGATCTCGCCCGCGAGGCGCTGCGCGCGGCCCGGGAGGCGTCCGCAGCTCGGGCGGCCAAGCGCGGCACCCGGGCGGCAGGCTCGCGGCGGCCGGTCTCGAAGCGCCGCCGCCGCTGGTCCGGCCCCGGCCCCGACGACCGCGACCCCCAGCTGCTCGGCCGGCTCGTCTCCCGGATGTCGATCGACCGCGGGTGGTCCGGGCGCCTGACCGACGCAACCATCGTCGGTCGCTGGCCCCAGCTGGTCGGGCCCGAGATCGCCGAGCACTGCACTCCGCTCTCCCTGCGGGACGGCGAGCTGGTGCTGCAGGCCGAGTCGACGGCGTGGGCGACCCAGCTGCGCACCCTGCAGCGCCAGCTGCTGCAGCGGCTCGCCGCCGCGGTGGGCAACGACGTGGTGCGCCGCATCCGCGTGGTCGGCCCGATGGGTCCGAGCTGGCGACACGGACCGCGCCACGTGCGCGGCCGGGGCCCGCGCGACACCTACGGCTGACGTCACCCCAACTCGGCCCCCGGAACACCGGGGTCGAGCGCCGAACGGTGGAGATCGCCGTTCAGCGCGCCACGACGGCGTTTCAGCCCGCTTGGACCCCCGTGTCAGCCGTCCGGACCTATTCCGGGCCCGGTTGGCCGCTCTGCGGCCCTGTCAGGGGTGTCCTAGCGCCACTTCTGTCGGCGTGGACCGGTAGAATGAAGACGTGAGCCGGAGTGGCGCTCCCGAGAGTGGCCCCACAGTCGCCCCCGATAGTCGCCCAGCCCACCCGGCGGACGAGCGCCGTCGCACTGTGCGACGGCGCGAACCAGCGAGGAGACACCCTGCCCGTGGCTGCGCAGAAGAACAACTACAGCGCGTCGTCGATCACGGTCCTGGAGGGCCTGGAGGCGGTGCGCAAGCGCCCCGGCATGTACATCGGCTCCACCGGTGAGCGTGGGCTGCACCACCTGATATGGGAGGTCGTGGACAACGCCGTCGACGAGGCGATGGCGGGCCACGCCACGCGCGTCGAGGTCGTGCTCCAGGCGGACGGCGGAGTGCGCGTCATCGACGACGGCCGCGGCATCCCCGTCGGCATGCATCCGGTGGAGAAGAAGCCGGCCGTCGAGGTCGTCATGACGGTCCTGCACGCCGGTGGCAAGTTCGACAGCGACTCCTACGCGGTGTCCGGCGGGCTGCACGGCGTCGGCGTCTCCGTCGTGAACGCGCTGTCGGCCGCGCTGGACGTGGAGATCCACACCGACGGCCACGTCTGGCGCCAGCGCTACACGCACTCCGTGCCCGGCCCGCTGCGCAAGGGCGAGGCCACGAGGAAGACGGGCAGCACCGTCACGTTCTGGGCAGACCCCGACGTCTTTGAGACCCTGCACTACAACCTGGAGACGATCCGTCGGCGCCTGCAGGAGATGGCTTTCCTGAACAAGGGCCTCACGATCGTCCTGCGCGACGAGCGCAACGGCAACGGGGACGCCGAGGAGCCGGACGCGGAGGGCTTCGTCGCGAAGGTCTCCGAGTACGTCTTCCATTACCCCGGCGGGCTCGAAGACTTCGTTGCGCACCTGAACAAGACGAAGGACCCGATCCACAAGAAGCTCGTGTCGTTCTCTGCGGACGGCGCAGGGCACTCCGTCGAGGTCGCGATGCAGTGGAACTCGGGCTACACGGAGTCCGTCTACACCTTCGCGAACACGATCAACACCCACGAGGGCGGCACGCACGAAGAGGGCTTCCGCTCCGCGCTGACCTCCACGGTGAACCGCTACGCCCGGGACAAGAAGCTGCTCAAGGAGAAGGACCCGGCGCTGTCGGGCGACGACATCCGCGAGGGCCTCGCGGCGATCGTGTCGGTGAAGCTCAAGGAGCCCCAGTTCGAGGGCCAGACGAAGACGAAGCTGGGCAACACCGAGATCAAGTCGTTCGTGCAGCGGGTCTGCAACGAGTGGCTCGCGGACTGGTTCGAGCGCAACCCCACCGAGGGGCGCACGATCGTCAACAAGGCCGTGCAGTCCGCGCAGGCCCGGATCGCCGCGCGGAAGGCTCGCGAGCTCGTGCGCCGCAAGAGCGCGGGCGACCTGGGCGGGCTGCCCGGCAAGCTGGCGGACTGCCGCTCGACGGACCCGTCGCGGTCCGAGGTCTACATCGTCGAGGGAGACTCCGCGGGCGGCTCGGCGAAGTCCGGCCGGGACTCGATGTACCAGGCGATCCTGCCGATCCGCGGCAAGATCATCAACGTCGAGAAGGCGCGCATCGACAGGGTGCTGAAGAACACCGAGGTGCAGGCCATCATCACGGCCCTTGGCACGGGCATCCACGACGAGTTCGACCTGTCCAGGCTCCGTTACCACAAGATCGTGCTGATGGCGGATGCGGACGTCGACGGCCAGCACATCCGCACGCTGCTGCTCACCCTGCTCTTCCGCTTCATGCGCCCGCTGGTCGAGGCCGGGCACGTGTTCCTGGCCCAGCCGCCGCTCTACAAGATCAAGTGGGCGGGGCGGGGCGCCGAGCCGGAGTTCGCCTACAGCGACCGTGAGCGGGACGGCCTGATCGAGGCCGGCCGGGCGGGGGGCAAGAAGCTGCCCAAGGAGGAGGGCGTCCAGCGCTACAAGGGCCTTGGCGAGATGAACGCCCGCGAGCTGTGGGAGACCACGATGGACCCGGAGCACCGGGTGCTGCTGCAGGTCACGCTGGACGACGCGGCCACCGCGGACGAGCTGTTCTCGATCCTCATGGGCGAAGACGTGGACTCGCGCCGCTCGTTCATCACCCGCAACGCCAAGGACGTGCGGTTCCTCGACGTCTGACGTCGAGGTCCGGCCCGCCGCTTCCCTGACAAGAAAAGGTTCTCGTGACCGACACCCTGGATCCCCCTGTGCCTCCTGTATCCGGTCCGCCCGCTGCAGGCGGAGGAGCTGCCGACCGCATCGAACCGGTCGACATCCAGCAGGAGATGCAGCGCTCGTACATCGACTACGCGATGAGCGTGATCGTCGGGCGGGCGCTGCCGCTGGTGGAAGACGGCCTCAAGCCGGTGCACCGGCGCGTCCTGTACTCGATGGGGGAGAACGGCTTCCGCCCGGACCGGTCGTACGTGAAGTGCGCCCGCGTCGTCGGCGATGGGGAACTACCACCCGCACGGCGACTCCCCGATCTACGACGCGCTGGTCCGCCTGGCCCAGCCGTGGGCGATGCGGTACCCGCTGATCGACGGGCAGGGCAACTTCGGCTCGCGTGGCAACGACCCGGCGGCGGCGATGCGGTACTGCCTATCCGGCAATTCTCGTGTCCGCATGGCCGATGGGGCCTCTGTTCGTATCGACGCAATAGTTCCGGGTGCCGCATCACGGTCGGACAATCCTGTCGACCTAAAGGTCCTGGACCGTAGCGGGAACCCTGTGCGGGCCGAAATGCTCTTCCATTCTGGCGAGCACCCGACACTTCGCGTGTCGACGGTCGAGGGCTACGAGCTGACGGGCACGCCGAACCACCCGGTCTTGTGCCTGGTGAACGTTCTCGGCATTCCCACCTTGCTGTGGAAGCTGCTGGAGGAGGTCCGCCCGGGCGACCGCGTGGCCCTGCAGAGGACCGCACGGGAGGACAGCGCCGTCTGGGCGGTACGCGAGGCGATAGAGGCATTCCTCCTTGGCGCGTTCGTGAGCGAGGGCTTCGTCTCGGCTGGCCGCGCTGGCTTCAACAACATCGATGAGGAGTTCTTCAAGCTGGTGCGCGTCGCGTACGACGAGGTCGTCGGCGGTTCCCGCTACGTGTACTCCCGCACGATCGCGTCAGGCTCGGTCCTCCACGAACTGGACGTGCAGGACCTGGCAGCCCTGCGCCGCAGTGTGCTGTCCGAGGTAACCGGCCGTTCCGCCGAAAATCAGGTCCCCGAGTCAGTCTGGACGGGGTCGGCCACGCGGAAACGCTGGTTCCTTCAGGCCTTGTTTGCCGGCGACGGATCATGCTCGGCGCTGCCCCGCAGCACCGTTCAGGTCTCCTACTCCACCCGCAGCGAGCAGCTCGCCAAGGACGTGCAGCAGCTCCTGCTCGAGTTCGGGATCGTGTCGCGGCGCTACGTGCACGCCACCGGCGAGCACAAGGTCGTCCTGACAAACCGGCGGGACGCCCGCCTGTTCGCAACCCGGATCGGCTTCCTCGGCGTCAAGCAGGACAAGCTCGCCAGGATTCTGGGCGACGCGGTGCCGACGAGCACGTCGATGAGCCGCGACCATGTCCCCGGCCTTGCCGCCTTCCTGCGGCAGCACGGCGCGACGAGCTACGCCGACCGCGACTGGCTCCGCCGACACAATGTCGACCGCATCGAGCGCTGGGAGCACCGGGCCGAGGAGATCCTGTCGCACATCACCGACCCGGACGCACGGGCGATCGCGCAGGAGCTCGCCGGCGGCCGCTTCTACTTCGCCGAGATCGCCGGCGTGGACGACGCGGGGTTGCAGCCGGTCTACAGCCTGCGGGTAGACACCGACGACCATTCCTTTGTGACCGACGGCTTCGTCAGCCACAACACCGAGTGCCGCCTGTCCCCGCTCGCCATGGCGATGCTGCAGGACATCGACGAAGACACCGTCGACTTCACGCCGAACTACGACGGCAAGACCGAAGAGCCGGACGTCCTGCCGTCGCGGGTGCCGAACCTGCTGATCAACGGCAGCGTGGGCATCGCGGTCGGCATGGCGACGAACATCCCGCCGCACAACCTGCGCGAGGTGGGCTCCGGCGTCGTGTGGGCGCTGGAAAATCCCGAGGCCACGGAGCAGGAGCTGCTCGACGCGCTCATGGCCCGGATCAAGGGCCCGGACTTCCCGACCGCCGGGCTGATCGTCGGCCGCGACGGCATCGAGCAGGCCTACCGCACGGGCCGCGGCTCGGTCCGCATGCGCGCCGTCGTCGAGGTGGAGACGGACGCCAAGGGCCGGACGATCCTGGTCGTTACCGAGCTGCCGTACCAGGTCAACCCGGACAACCTGATCGAGTCGATCGCGGCGCTCGTCCGCGACGGCAAGCTCGCCGGGATCGCCGAGATCAACGACGAGTCGAGCGACCGCGTCGGCATGCGCATCGTGGTCACGCTCAAGCGGGACGCCGTGGCCAAGGTCGTGCTGAACAACCTCTACAAGCACAGCCAGCTGCAGTACGGCTTCGGCGTGAACATGCTCGCCATCGTCGACGGGGTGCCGCGCACCCTGCGGCTGGACCAGGTGGTGCGCAACTACATCCGCCACCAGATCGACGTCGTCGTCCGGCGCACCCGCTACCGCCTGCGCAAGGCCGAGGAGCGCGCCCA
>JAQSWF010000074.1 GCA_029266775.1 Pseudonocardia sp. | reverse complement strand
GCAGCTCGTCTTCCCGATCCGCAGCTCGGTGGGCAGCGTAACGCGACGGGGCCGGCTGCGGTCGCCGCGCTCCAGCAGCAGCTCCCCGGCGGCGCGGCCCTTGTCGAGCACCGGCTGGAAGACGGTGGTCAGGCCCGCCCGCTGCGCTTCGGGTACGCCGTCGAAGCCACTGACGGTCAGGTCGTCGGGCACGGCGAGACCCCGATCCGCGGCATAGCGCAGTGCGCCGAGGGCGAGGATGTCCGACGTGCAGACGACGGCCGTCAGATCCGGATGCGCGGCCAGCAGCTCGGCGGCGGCGGACTGCCCGGCCTCCACCGAGTGGTCGAAGCGCTCCCAGACCGGCACCGTCGCCCAGTCCACCCCGACGTCGGTGAGACCGTCGCGCAGCCCGGCGAGCCGGTTGCGCTGGACCGGGTAGGCGATGTCGGCCTGGCGATCGAGGGGGACCAGCCCGTCGTGGCGGTGCGCGGCGAGCCGCATGGAGATGACGCCGACCCGCCGGTGCCCCAGCCCGGTGAGGTGGCGGGCGAGGCCGAGCATGGCGCCCCGGTCGTCGATGCCGACGCGGTCCACGCCTTCGACGCCCGAGGGCTGGTCCGAGACGACCGTGGGTACCGGCCGTTCCAGCACGGCGAGGAAGTGCGGGTCGTCCTCGCGGACGGAGTACACGACGAAGCCGTCGACGCCGGCCCGGTGCACCGCGGCGACGTCCGGCTGCTCCGGGCTCACCGGCACCAGCAGCAGCCCGAAACCCGCCCGCTCGCAGGCCAGGGCCAAGCCCTCGAGGAAGCCGGTGGCCACGGGGTCGCGGAAGGCGTAGGAGAGCGCCTCCGTCAGCAGGAGCCCGACGGCGCGGGCCGTGCGGGTGCGCAGCGAGCGCGCGACAGGGTCCGGGCCGGGATAGCCGAGGCGGCGGGCCGCCTCCAGCACGCGCTCGCGCAGCGGAGCGGACAGCTGGTCCGGCCGGTTGTAGGCGTTCGAGACCGTGGTCCGGGAGACGCCCAGCTCAGCGGCGAGCGACGCCAGCGTGGCGGGCCTGCGCACCTTGGACGACCCGGACATGGCCGAACGGTAGCCGCTGGCCCGTTCACGCGGCCACCCCAGGCGAATCCGGTCACACTGTGCGGGCTATCGAGCGGCGCGGCGACGTCGGGCCACGTCGGCCAGCACGACGCCCGCCGCCACCGAGGCGTTCAACGACTCGACCGACCGGGCCATCGGGATCGACACCGTCACGTCGCAGGTCTCGCGGACGAGGCGGGAGAGGCCCTTGCCCTCCGAGCCCACGACCAGCACCAACGGGTCCGTGGCGAGCTCGAAGTCGTCCAGCGACACCTGCGCCTCGGCGTCGAGCCCCGCGATCATCAGCCCGGCCGTCGCGTACTCCCGCAGCGTCCGGGTCAGGTTCGTCGCGCGCGCGACCGGCAGGCGGGCCGCCGTGCCCGCGGAGGTCCGCCACGCCACCGCCGTCATGCTCGCGGCGCGCCGCTGCGGGACCACGACGCCGTGCCCGCCGAACGCGCTCGCCGACCGGACGACCGCTCCCAGGTTGCGCGGGTCCGTCACCCCGTCCAGCGCGACGATCAGCGGGGCCTCCGCGGAGTCGCCGGCCGCTTCGAGCAGCTCGTCCGGGTGCGCGTACGCGTACGGGGGCACCTGCAGGGCGACGCCCTGGTGCAGTGCCCCGCCGGTGATCCGGTCCAGGTCGGTGCGCGGCACCTCGAGGATCGCGATGCCGGCGTCGGCGGCCAGGTGCACGGCCTCGGCGACGCGGTCGTCGGTCGTGGTGCCGACCGCGACGTGCAGCGCTGTGGCGGGCACCCCGGCGCGCAGGCACTCGACGACGGGGTTGCGGCCGAGCACGGTCTCCGGACCCTCGCCGTCCGCGCGGCGTCTGGCCGCCGGTGCCCGCCCGCGCTCGTTCCTCTTGGTCGCCGCCGCGGCTCGGCGCGCGGCGGGGTGGCCCTTGCGCATCTCGGCGGGGGGCGTCGGGCCCTTGCCCTCGAGCCCGCGGCGGCGCTGGCCGCCGGACCCGACAACCATGCCCTTCTTCGTGCCCGGCTTGCGCGTCGCTCCGCGACGCCGGGAGTTGCCGGCCATGTGTCAGGCGTCCTTGAGTGACCAGGTGGGACCGTCGGGCGAGTCCTCGACGACCACGCCGGCGGCGGTCAACCGGTCCCGGATGCGGTCCGCGGCCGCGAAGTCGCGCCGCGCCCGGGCCTCCTGCCGCTGCGCGAGCAGGTCGTCGACGAGGGCGTTCAGCGCGGACGCCGCGGCGCTGTCCTCGCGGGGCCCGGCCGTCCACCGCGGATCGAGCGGGTCGAGGCCGAGCACGCCGGTCATGGCCCGCACCGACTCGGCCGTCGCGAGCGCTCTCGCCCGGTCGCCGGCGTCCAGCGCGGCGTTGCCGTCGCGCACGCCGTTGTGCACGACGGCGAGCGCGCCCGGTGTGCCGAGGTCGTCGTCCAGCGCGGCCGCGAACGCGGGCGGGATGTCGCCGTGCTCGGGCCGCCCGATCCGCTCCCGCACCCGGTGCACGAACGACTCGATGCGCCGGTACGCCGCCACGGACTCGTCGAGCGCAGCGTCGGAGTACTCGACCGTGGAGCGGTAGTGCGGCCCGACGAGGTAGTAGCGCAGCTCCACGCCGCGCACCCGGGACAGCAGCGCCTCGATCGACAGCGTGTTGCCGAGCGACTTGCTCATCTTCTCCCCGCCGAGGGTGATCCAGGCGTTGTGCAGCCAGAACCGCGCGAACCGGTCGCCCGCGGCGTTCGACTGCGCACGCTCGTTCTCGTGGTGCGGGAAGAGCAGATCGATGCCGCCACCGTGGATGTCGAACTCCGGCCCGAGGTAGTAGGTCGACATCGCCGAGCACTCGAGGTGCCAGCCCGGCCTGCCGCGCCCCCACGGGGTGGGCCACGACGGCTCCCCCGGCTTGGCGGCCTTCCACAGCGTGAAGTCGCGCGGGTCCCGCTTGGCGCCGACGTCCGCCTCGCCCTGCACGACCTCGTCCAGCTTCTGTCCCGACAACGCCCCGTAGTCCGGGAAGCTGCTGACGTCGAAGTAGACGTCCCCGCCTGCGGTGTAGGCGTTCTCGGTATCGAGGAGCCGCTGCATGAGCTCGACCATCTGTGGCACGTGCCCGGTGGCCCGCGGGTCGACCGAGGCCGGCAGGCAACCCAGGGCGTCGTAGGCGGCAGCAAACGCGCGCTCGTGCGTGGCCGCCCACTCCCACCACGGCCGTCCGGCGGCGGCGGCCCTGGCGATGATCTTGTCCTCGATGTCGGTGATGTTGCGGACGAAGGTGACGTCGAGGCCGCCGTGCGCGAGCCAGCGCCGGAGCACGTCGTAGTTCACCGCGGACCGCACGTGCCCGATGTGCGGATTCCCCTGGACCGTGGCCCCGCAGACGTAGATCGACGCAGCCCCGGCCCGCAGCGGGACGAACTCCCGCTTGCTCCTCGTGGCGGTGTCGAACAGGTGCAGGCTCACGCATTCAGGGTACGGACCCGGCCACTGTCCCCACGTCGAGGATCCGCATCAGGGGACACGGGGTGCTGCGCAGCCGTATGTGGCTCTCCGACCCAGCCTCGGTATCACTCGACGGGCACCAGCAGGGCCGTGGCCACCGCTGCCACGCCCTCGCCGCGGCCGGTCAAGCCCAGGCCGTCCGTCGTGGTGCCCGAGACCGCCACCGGGCCGCCCACCGCCTCCGACAGCACGCGCTCCGCCTCGGCGCGCCGCGGCCCGATGCGCGGCGCGTTGCCGATCACCTGCACCGCGGCGTTCGCGACCGCCCACCCTGCGTCGGCAAGCAGCTCGCGCACGTGCGTCAGCAGCGTGGCGCCGCTCGCCCCCGAGTACTCGGGCCGGTCGGTGCCGAAGACGGTGCCCACGTCACCGAGTCCCGCCGCGGACAGCAGTGCGTCGCACAGGGCGTGCGCGGCGACGTCGCCGTCGGAGTGTCCCGCGCAGCCGTCAACGCCCTCCCAGCACAGCCCGGCGATCCAGCACTCGCGGCCGACCTCGACGGGGTGCACGTCCGTGCCGATCCCCACCCTCACCGATCGGCTCCCGCCGCCAGCAGCTCCGCCAGCTCCCGATCCCAGCTGGAGCGCACGGGAAAGGCCAGGACATGCCCCGGCACGGTGACCGCGGGCTCGCCCACCCGGGTCCACGCCTGCTCCGGCACGACGTCACCGGCCAGCACGGCCTCCACCAGGTCGGGCGGGAAGGCCTGCGGGGTCTGCACCACACACAGCCGGGACCGGTCGGGACTGCCGACGACGAGGTCGTGCTCGTCCACCTGCTTCACCGTGTCCGACAGGGCCACCACGGGCACGACGACCCGCTGCCCGGCGGCGGCACGAGCGACGTCGGCGACGAGCGCGGGAGGCGTCAGCGGCCGTGTGCCGTCGTGCAGCAGAACGCAATCGGCTCCGCCGGCGAGCGCAGCGGCGTCCCGCCGCGGTCCACAGTGGACGACGACCGGGAGTCCGGCACACACCAGGCGAGCCCGCTCGGCGACGTCCGGCCGGACGAGCAGCACGACCTGGCCGACGACTCCGGAACGCAGGAGCCCGTCGACGGTACGAGCTGCCATCGGAACCCCGAGCAGTGGAGCCCAGACGTCAGGCTCCGGGAGGTCGGCGACGACCACTGCCACGACGCCGCCCGGCGAGGGGGGCGTCACGGGCGTCAGGACGCGGTGGCGAGAACCTCGTCGAGCAGGATCTCGGCCCGCTCCTCGTCGGTGCCCTCGGCGAGCGCGAGCTCGCTGACCAGGATCTGCCGGGCCTTCGCCAGCATGCGCTTCTCGCCTGCGGACAGGCCGCGGTCCTTCTCGCGCCGCCAGAGGTCGCGAACGACCTCGGCAACCTTGTTCACATCACCCGAGGCCAGCTTCTCGAGGTTCGCCTTGTACCGGCGGGACCAGTTCGTCGGCTCCTCGGTGTGCGGGGCGCGGAGCACCTCGAACACCTTGTCGAGCCCGTCCTGGCCCACCACGTCCCGCACGCCGACGACCTCGGCGTTCTCGGCGGGGACACGGACGGTGAGGTCACCCTGAGCGACCTTCAGGACGAGGTACTTGCGCTCCTCGCCCTTGATCGTGCGGGTTTCGATCGCCTCGATGAGCGCTGCGCCGTGGTGCGGGTAGACGACGGTCTCTCCGACCTTGAAAACCATGTGCCCTCTGCCCCTTTCGCTGAGTCAAGCCTAACACGCCGGCTCTGCCTCGCGCCTGCCGGTCCGGGCCGTCGTCGCAGGTCAGGGAGTTGACAAGCAGCTCGAAACGTGCAGGGTGGACGCACTGCGAGGTAAGTCGCGCTCTTGTCGGCCAGGACGGCTACGCTTCGCACCTGGTCACCACGGTGACCACCCCGGAGCTGCACCCGCACCGATCGACACACGGCGCACGCGTTGCCGCCTTGCCGCGGCGCGGGAGTACGCCACGCAGGAAGGACGTCCCGCCCGTGATCCGCCCTGGAAGGCGCCCCGCGCCCCGTGGAGCCCGCCGCGGCCCCGTTCGCGTGATCGTCGTCGGCGCCGTCGTCGGCATGGCTCTCGCCGGCTGCGGAGCGGGCCAGATCGCTCAGACCGCGTACCAGGCGAACGCGTCCGGTGGTGCGACGGTCACGCTGAACGGCATTGCGGTGCGCGACGCACAGATCGCCTACGGGGGCCCGGTCGAGGCCGAGAACGTGTACTCGGTCGGCGAGTCCGCACCGGTCGACATGTACATCATCAACCAGAGCCCGACGAACGACCGTCTGCTCTCGGCGACCAGCCCGGTCGCCGCGTCGGTCGAGGTCTCCGGACAGACCGACCTGCCCGCCGGCCTGCTGATGATCGTCGGTGGCAGCGCAGCAGGCACCGCGGGGCAGACCCAACCGGGCGCGAGCGAGCCCGCCGCCGAGCCGCCCCTCGACACCACCCTCGCCCCGCCCGCTGCCGGCGAGTCTGCGCCCTCGACCCTGACCCCCGGCAGCGAGCCGAACGAGCCGGCGGACACGTCTCCCACCGGCGCCCTCGCCCCGGTGCCCGGCGAGGCGCCGGCCGCCGGTCTCCAGCCCGCGCCCGGCCTGCAGCAGATCGAGCCGAGCAACCGGTACGCCCAGATCGTGCTGACCGGCCTGCGGGAAGACATTCGGTCCGGGCTGTCGTACGAGATCGTGCTGAACTTCGAACGGGCCGGCCAGATCCCGGTCTCGCTCCCGGTCGCGTACCCGGCGACGCCGCGCGAGGAGGCCGCGGAGGAGTGACGGCTCGCGTCCGGACCGCGCGGCCGTCCTATCGCTGCGCGGAGTGCGGGCAGCAGGCGGCGCAATGGGTCGGACGGTGTCCCTCGTGTCAAGCCTGGGGCACTCTCGAGCAGGTGGCGGGCTCCGGCCCGCGGCGCGTGGCGGCCGGTGCGCCGTCGTCGCCGGCTCGGCGGATCGCGGACGTCGAGCTGGACGCCGCCCGCGCCCGGCCGACCGGCGTCGCGGAACTCGATCGGGTGCTCGGCGGCGGGCTCGTCCCGGGGGCGGTCGTGCTGCTCGCCGGCGAGCCCGGGGTCGGAAAGTCGACGCTGCTTCTCGAGGTGGCCGCGAAGGCCGCCGCGACGGGCACTGTCCTGTACGTGACCGGCGAGGAGTCGGCCGGCCAGGTGCGGCTGCGCGCCGAGCGCACGAACGCCGTGCACGGCAACCTGTTCCTGGCCGCCGAGTCGGACCTCGGTGCGGTGATCGCGCATCTGGACGCGGTGCAGCCGGAGCTGCTGGTCGTCGACTCCGTGCAGACCATGTCCACGGACACCGCAGACGGCGCCGCCGGCGGCGTGACTCAGGTGCGCGCGGTCACGGTCGCGCTCACCGCGCTCGCGAAGGAGCGCGGGCTGCCGGTGCTGCTGGTCGGGCACGTCACCAAGGACGGGTCGATCGCCGGCCCGCGGGTGCTGGAGCACGTCGTGGACGTGGTGCTCGCCTTCGAGGGCGACAAGCACTCGACGCTGCGGATGGTCCGCGGAGTCAAGAACCGCTACGGGCCCGCTGACGAGGTCGGCTGCTTCGAGCTACGCGACGAGGGCATCGCGGGGATGGCGGATCCGTCGGGGCTCTTCCTCGCCCGCTTCGGCGGCCCACCGGTGCCCGGAACCGCCGCGACCGTGGTGATGGACGGCCGGCGCCCTCTCCCTGCCGAGCTGCAGGCCCTGGTGGCGGGCAGCGGGATCGCGAGCCCGCGCCGAGCGGTGAGCGGGCTGGACTCCTCGCGGGTGGCGATGCTGCTCGCCGTCCTCGAGCGCCGGGCCGGAGTCACGCTGCACGACGCCGAGGTCTTCGCCGCGACCGTCGGCGGTATGCGGGTGGTCGAGCCCGCCGCGGACCTCGCGCTGGCGTTGGCGATCACGTCCGCCCGCAGGGACGTCGCGCTCCCCCCGGGCCTCGTCGTGATCGGCGAGATCGGGCTCGCCGGCGAGGTGCGGCGGGTGGCCGGCCTGGAGCGGCGGCTTGCCGAGGCGGCGCGGCTGGGCTTCAGCGCGGCGCTGGTCCCTCCGGACAGCGGCATCACGCGCACGGACCTGCGGGTGCAGGAGGTGGCGGACGTGGCGCTGGTGCTGGACAACCTGCGATAGCCGCCGTCGTCAGCGCGAGCCGATCTGCGCGCACATCGCGGATCTCCCCGCGAGTCAAGGATCTGCGCGCGCCATGCCGCGCGCGGCGACCCGAAGTCGCGCGCAGGCAGCACCTGACAGCTCGAGGAGCGTGCCGCGCCTGCCGTGAAGGCCGCAACACACGGTGATCGCCGCCCGAGGCACACTCGTGCCGTGCAGCTGGCCGACCTCGTGTCCGACTGGTACCGCAGCAACGCTCGCGACCTACCGTGGCGCCGCCCCGAGACCACTCCCTGGGGGGTGCTCGTCAGCGAGTTCATGCTCCAGCAGACGCCGGTCGCTCGGGTCGAGCCGATGTGGGTGGAGTGGCTGGCTCGCTGGCCGCGACCGTCCGCCCTCGCCGCGGCTCCCCGTGCCGAGGCGTTGCGCGCCTGGGGTCGCCTGGGCTACCCGCGCCGCGCATTGCGGCTGCACGAGGCCGCACGAGCGATCGCGGAGCGGCACGGCGACGTGGTTCCCGCGGACGTGGAGACCCTCGAGGCACTGCCGGGGATCGGCTCGTACACGGCCCGGGCCGTCGCAGCGTTCGGCTACGGGCGGCGCTGCCCGGTGGTCGACACGAACGTGCGCCGGGTGGTGGCGCGCGCGGTGCACGGTGCAGGGGACGCGGGACCGGCTCGGGTGCGCGCCGACCTCGCCGACGTCGACGCACTGCTGCCGGCCGACAACGCCGGGGCCGCGGTCCTCTCGGCCGGGCTGATGGAGCTCGGTGCAGTCGTGTGCACGGCCCGGACGCCACGGTGCCGGGTGTGCCCGATTCGCGCGGTGTGCGCGTGGGTGTCCGCGGGCCGACCGGCCTACACCGGTCCGCAACGGCCGGCGCAGGCCTTCGCGGGGACGGATCGGCAGGTGCGGGGGCGGCTGCTCGAGGTGCTGCGGGCGTCGCCGGATCCGGTGGACCGGACGGCGCTCGACGCCGCGTGGTCGGACGCGGCCCAACGCGACCGCTGCCTGGACTCGCTGCTGATCGACGGGCTGGCCGAGCAGCTCGACGACGGCCGCATCGCCCTGCCGGCCTAATCGACCGCCCTGCTGGCATCGGAGCGCGCACGCTGGCGCGCGCCGACGTTCGTCCGTCTAGCCTGACGACATGGCGGTTGTGAAGATCAACGCGATCGAGGTCCCCGAGGGCGCCGGGCCCGAGCTGGAGAAGCGCTTCGCCCACCGACTGCACGCGGTCGACGGACAGCCCGGCTTCCTGTCCTTCGAGCTGCTGCGCCCGGTGAAGGGCGAAGACCGCTACTTCGTCGTCACGCACTGGGACACCGAGGAGTCGTTCCAGGCCTGGCTGCAGGGACCGGCCATGGCCGCGCACGCGGGCGAGCGTGCACGGCCGGTCGCATCCGGGTCGTCGCTGCTCGAGTTCGAGGTCGTGCAGCGCTCCGTCGCCTCTGCGGGCGACTCCTGAGTCCCTGACGCACTTCGGAGCCGTACTGCTGTCGGGCGGCCCCGCAAACAGCAGTGCGGCTCCGAAGTGCGAGAGCGGGTCAGGGGGCGGCGGCGTTCAGCGTGGTCCACTCCTCGTCCGTGAACAGCCGCGAGCGGATCAAGAAGCGGACGCCCTCTGGCGCCTCCACCGAGAACCCGCTGCCCCGGCCCTTCACGACGTCCACGGTGAGGTGGGTGTGCCGCCAGTACTCGTACTGCGACGCCGACATCCAGAACCCGATGGGCCTGTCCAGGCTCTCGACGGTCAGGTCGCCGAGATGCACGTCGGACGCCCCGGTCTTGAAGTCGCCGTCCGGGTAGCACATCGGCGCGCTGCCGTCGCAGCACCCGCCGGACTGGTGGAACATCAGCGGGCCGTGGATATCGGTCAGCTTGACGAGAAGCTCCGCCGCGGCGGGGGTCAGCGCGACCCGCTCCGTGCTTGATTTCTCGGTGCGGGTCGCGCTGTCCTGGACCGGCTCCATCAGAAGAAGCCGAGGGCGTTCGGCGAGTAGCTCTGCAGCACGTTCTTCGTCTGCTGGTAGTGGTCGAGCATCATCTTGTGGTTCTCGCGCCCGATGCCCGACTGCTTGTACCCACCGAAGGCCGCGTGCGCGGGGTAGGCGTGGTAGTTGTTCACCCAGACCCGGCCGGCCTGGATGTCGCGCCCGGCCCGGTATGCGGTGTTCGCCTGGCGGCTCCACACGCCGGCACCGAGGCCGTAGAGCGTGTCGTTGGCCATCTTGATGGCGTCGTCGTAGTCGGTGAAGCGGGTCACCGACACGACCGGCCCGAAGATCTCCTCCTGGAAGATCCGCATCGAGTTGTCGCCCTCGAAGATCGTCGGCTGGACGTAGTAGCCGCCCGACAGGTGGCCGCCCAGGTCGGCCCGCTCACCACCGGTGAGGACGCGCGCGCCCTCCTGCCGGCCGATGTCGATGTAGCTCAGGATCTTCTCGAGCTGGTCGTTCGACGCCTGCGCACCGATCATGGTGTCGGTGTCGAGGGGGTGACCCTGGTTGATCTGCTCGGTGCGCTTGACGCACTGGGCGAGGAAGTCGTCGTAGATGCCGCCCTGGATCAGCGCGCGCGACGGGCAGGTGCAGACCTCGCCCTGGTTCAGGGCGAACATCGCGAAGCCCTCGAGCGCCTTGTCGTAGAACTCGTCCTGCTTGCTGGCGACGTCGTCGAAGAACACGTTCGGGCTCTTGCCGCCGAGCTCCAGCGTCACCGGGATGAGGTTCTCGCTGGCGTACTGCATGATCAGTCGGCCGGTGGTGGTCTCGCCGGTGAACGCGATCTTGCGAATGCGCTTGTTCGACGCGAGAGGCTTGCCGGCCTCGACGCCGAAGCCGTTGACGATGTTGAGCACGCCCGGGGGCAGCAGGTCGGCCACCAGTTCGTTGAGCACGTGGATCGACGCCGGGGTCTGCTCGGCGGGCTTGAGGACCACCGCGTTGCCCGCGGCCAGCGCCGGCGCGAGCTTCCAGATCGCCATGAGGATCGGGAAGTTCCACGGGATGATCTGCCCGACCACGCCGAGCGGCTCGTGGAAGTGGTAGGCGATCGTGTGCTCGTCGACCTCGGAGATCCCGCCCTCCTGTGCTCGGATCGCTCCGGCGAAGTAGCGCAGGTGGTCGATCGCGAGCGGGATGTCGGCCGCCAGCGTCTCCCGACAGGCCTTGCCGTTCTCCCAGCTCTCGGCGATGGCGATCGCCTCGAGGTTCTCCTCGATCCGGTCGGCCATCTTGTTGAGGATGACCGCGCGCTCGGACGCCGAGGTCTTGCCCCACGCCGGTGCGGCGGCGTGCGCGGCATCGAGGGCCTTCTCGACGTCGTCCGCAGTGCCGCGGGCCACCTCCGTGAAGTTCTCGCCGGTCACCGGGGTGGGGTTCTCGAAGTACTGCCCCTTGGCCGGCGCGACGTACTCACCGCCGATGAAGTGGTCGTAGCGGGGCTTGTAGGAGACGACGCTGTCGGCGTCGCCCGGAGCCGCGTACCTGGTCATGATCGAACCTCCCACAGGCGGGTATGCGTTCGATCACGCTAGGAACTCCGCAGTTGCATACCCGTTGCATCGGAGTTACCGCCCTCACCCTTGGGATAGGGGCACCACTCCGCATCTGCGGAAACGCCCGCGCGCATCAGCGGGCCGGCGAGCCGGGATGCTCGTCGAGGTGGTCGGGGATGCCGTCATCGTCGGTGTCGACCAGCCGCGGATCTGAGCAACCCGCGCGCACCCCCTCCAGCTGCGCGGCCAGGGCGACGCCCGCCAGCAGGGCAACGCCGGTGACGTTCGCCCACAACAGCAGCGCCATGACGGCGGTCAGCGGGCCGTAGGTGTCGTCGAAGCCCGCCGCAGCGACGACGTAGGCCGCGAGCAGAGCGGAACCCGCGAGCCAGACCAGCACAGTTGCCGAGGCCCCGACGGCCAGCCACGACAGCCCAGGTTGCCGCCGCCGCGGCGCATGCCGGAAGAGCAGCGTCACCGCGAGCACCAGCGCGGCCAACCCCACCGGCCAGCGGACGAGGTCGAAAGCAGTCTCTGCCGCGGCGCCCCAGTGGTAGACCTGCTCGATCGCGTCCCCGAACGGCTCGCCCGCGACGATGAGCAGCAACCCGACCGCCATCGCGACGCCGGCCGTGGCAGTCAGCACCGCCGCCCGGGCGTACTTCCGCAGTGCGGGCCGGTCCCGCTCGGTGCCGTAGATGCGGTTGGCACCTCGCTCGAGCTGCGCGAACGCCGACGTCCCCGCGACGAATGCCGTCCCGAGCCCCAGCAGGGCGACGATTTCCCCGCGCTCGGCAGCCTGCTCGGAACCGCCCTCGACGACGTCGGCCACCAGCGCATCACTGCTGCCCGGCGAGAGCGCGACGACCGTTCGCGCGACGACCTCGGCGAGCGACTCCACACCGAGCGCCGCCGCAAGCCCGGCCCCGGCAATGATCAGCGGGACCGTCGCCAGCGCGAGCATCAGCGCGAAGGCACGGGCATGGCTGAACCCGTCGCCGTAGCGGAAGCGGACGAAGCCGGTGGCGAGCAGGTGCGCCAGGCCGTAGCGCCGGACGGTGTGCCACGCGTCGTCCGCGGAGAGCTCCTCCCCGGACATGAGTTCGGTCTCCGGGACGGCGCTGACCGAGCTCACACGTTCACGCTAGCGCGCGTTGAGGCGGACAACTCGGGCACCAGATTGTGCCGACTCGCGCGCCCGTTCGTAGCGACTCGCGCGCCACTTTGTAGCGACTCGCGCGGACGACGGGGCAGGACAGAAACGAGCGGCCCGCCCGGACCGGGGTCCGGACGGGCCGCTCGACGTGCTGCCGGTTACCTCACTCGTCGCCGGCGCCCGCCATGTCCATCGGCGGGGCGTCGGGGACGACGACGGCCGGCTTCGGCTCACCGCGGAAGGTGAACCGGGCCTTGTCGTCCGCGGCTCGCGAGCCCTTCGGCGCGTCCGGGGCGACGCCCTCGACATCCAC
>JAQSWF010000273.1 GCA_029266775.1 Pseudonocardia sp. | reverse complement strand
ACGCTGGACGTCGAGACTGGGGAGGAGCGGCTGGTCGCCGACCCGCGAACGCTGGACGCAGGCGACCCTGACGACGCAGAGGAGCTTCCGATCGAGGAGCGCGCTCGCCGCGAGCGCGCCCGTGAGCAGGCGGGCGGCATCGTCGCCTACGCGACGGACCGGCCGGTCACGATGGCGGCCTTCGCGCTGTCGGGCAGGCTCTACACCGCGGACTTCGCCGCCGGATTCACCCCGCGTTTGCTCGAGTCGCCCGGCCCGGTCGTCGATCCGCGACCCGACCCGACCGGCGCACGGGTTGCGTACGTCAGCGGCGGCGCGCTCCACGTCCACGCGCTGCTGCCGCGCACGACCACCGTCCTCGCGGCGCCGGAGGGCGACACCGTGACCTACGGGCTCGCCGAGTTCATCGCGGCCGAGGAGATGGACCGGATGCGGGGCTACTGGTGGAGCCCCGACGGAGCGTCGTTGCTGGTCGCGCGGGTGGACGACGCACCGGTGCAGCGGTGGCACGTGTCCGACCCCGCCAACCCGGACCGGCCGCCCGCGACGCTCGCCTACCCCGCCGCCGGCACGGCGAACGCCGCGGTCACGCTGGCGCTCCTCGGCATGGACGGCGCGCGCGTCGACATCGACTGGGACACCGCCCGCGACGAGTACCTCGCGCACGTGGTGTGGACGGACCGCGAGCCGCTGGTCGTGGTGCAGCCCCGCGACCAGCGCGCACAGCGCGTGCTGCGCGTCGACCCCGCCACCGGCGCCACCACCCTCATCCTCGAGGACAGCGATCCGCGATGGGTCGACATCGTCCCCGGGGTGCCGGCGCGCACCGAATCGGGCAGCACGCTCTGGATCGGCGACCGGGACGACGCGCGGCGGCTGCTCGTCGACGGCGAGCCCGTCACGCCCCCGTCACTCCAGGTCCGCGCCCTGCTCGACGTCGACGGCGACACCGTGCTGCTCACCGGCTCGGACGAGCCCACCTCGACCGGTCTCTGGACATGGTCGCCCTCAGCCGGCCTGACCTGCCGCACCCCGGAGCCCGGGATGCACGCCGGACGGCTGGCGGGCCGGACGCTGCTGGTCACCCGGCAGTCCCTCGACGCCGAGGGGACCAGGACCACCGTCCGTCCCGCGTCCGGTGTCGAGCGGCCGATCGCATCCCTCGCCGAGGCTCCGGGGCTCGAGCCCCGCGTCGCGCTGACGGCCGTCGGGAAGCGCGCGCTGCGCACGGCGCTGCTCCTGCCGAGCTGGCACACGCCGGGCTCGCCGTTGCCGGTCCTGATGGATCCCTACGGCGGGCCGCACGCGCAGCGCGTCGTCGCCGCTCGCGGGGCCTACCTGACCAGCCAGTGGTTCGCCGAGCAGGGCTTCGCCGTGGTGGTCGCCGACGGGCGCGGCACTCCGGGACGCGGCCCGGAGTTCGAACGCGCGGTGTGGGGAGACCTGGCCGGCCCCGTGCTGGACGACCAGGTCGACGCCCTGCACGCTCTGGCCGCCGACCACCCGGAGCTGGACCTCACGCGCGTGGGCATCCGCGGCTGGTCCTTCGGGGGCTACCTTGCGGCACTGGCGGTGCTCCGCCGCCCGGACGTCTTCCACGCTGCGCTGGCGGGGGCACCTGTCACCGAGTGGTCGCTCTACGACACCCACTACACCGAGCGCTACCTCGGGCATCCCGCGCTCTGTCCGGAGGCGTACGCGCGGAGCTCGCTGCTTGCCGACGCCCCGGCACTGACCCGGCCGCTGCTGCTCGTACACGGGCTGGCCGACGACAACGTCGTCGCGGCGCACACACTGCGCCTGTCGTCGGCGCTGCTGGCTGCGGGCCGGCCGCACTCCGTGCTCCCGCTCTCGGGCGTCACGCACATGACGCCGCAGGAGGTCGTCGCGGAGAACCTGCTGCGGTTGCAGGTGGAGTTCCTGCGCGACGCGCTGGCCGTACCCCCACCGCCCGGCCCCTCCCCCTCGCACTGAGCGAAAGCGGCGTTCGCAAAGTCAGACCTTGCCAAAGCCGCTTTCGCTCGAAGGGACGGCGGGTCATCGCATCAGGGGTGCGCCTCGGCGGGCTGCTCGTCCGCGAGCTCCTCGCGGATCCGGTGTGCCTCGCGCCGCCGCTCCAGCACCGCGATCGCCAGGGCACCACCACCCCGACGGTCGGCGCCCCGAGCGCGGCCCCGACGGCCGCCCGGTAGTCGTTCCCGGTGGGCCGAGCACCAGGTAGAACAGGCCGGGCAACGTGGCAGTGCCGACCGCAGCACCGACGCGCTGCCCGGTCTGCAGAGCGGCGCCGGCCGCGCCGGCCATCCGCACCGGAACGCAGCGCAGCGTCATCGTGATGTTGGGAGAGATGACCAAGCCGCCGCCGAGACCGCCGATCAGCAGCGCAGGAGCGACCGCCCACCCCGCCGACGAGGGCGGGACCCGCCAGAGGATCAGCGCCGCGGCGCCGATCCCGACGAGCACGCCGACCAGCCCCAGCACGGTCAGCCGCCGCCCGAACCGGTCGATCAGCCGGCCTGCGGTCGCCGACGACACCGCTGAGCCCAGCGCGAACGGCGTGACCGCGAGCCCGGACTGCAGCGGCGTCCATCCCAGCCCGATCTGGAAGAACAGCGCGAACACCAGCCAGATGCCGGAACGACCGGCGGCGCCCGAAGGCGTCGCCCAACCGCCCCGCGGGCACCAGCGCGAGCCCGAACCTCAGCGCGTAGCCCGACACCACCCACTGCACGGCCGCAGGCGAGGCCCCCAGGCCGTTCTGGATCGACGGCAGCGCGACGGCGACGATGCTGACGTCGAGCAGGCTCATGAAGCCGGCGAGGGTGACCGAGAACGCCCGTCAGCGCCGCGGGTCCGGGGTGTACTCGCCGGCTGACGCGGGCCCGGACGCGGACGAAGACTGGTCGCCCCGGCGCTCCTCGATCGAGCTCACCGTCCCCGTCTACCCGAGCACCCGTGCGTCACGCCGATCCCGTCCGGAGCGGGCAGCGCGAGGTTGCAGCATGGGGTTCATGAAACTCCTGCTCACCTCGGACACCCACCTGCCGGTGCGCGCCCGCGACCTACCCGAACTGCTGTGGGACGCCGTGGATGCCGCGGACGTGGTCGTGCACGCCGGCGACTGGGTGAGCGTTGCCCTGCTCGAAGCCCTGGAGGCGCGGGCGGACCGCCTGGTGGGCGTCCACGGCAACAACGACGGTGCGGCACTCAGGGCTCGGCTGCCGGAGGTCGCCCGCGTGGAGCTCGACGGCGTGCGGCTGGCGGTCGTGCACGAGACGGGCCCCGCCACCGGGCGTGAGCGGCGCTGCGCCGTGGCGTATCCAGACGTCGACGTGCTCGTCTTCGGACACAGTCACATCCCGTGGGACACTCTCGCCACGCGGGCCGACGGCGGCACGCTCCACCTGCTCAACCCCGGCTCGCCGACGGACCGGCGTCGTCAGCCGACCCACACCTGGATGACGGCCGATATCACCCACGGCAGGCTCGCCGAGGTGACG
>JAQSWF010000073.1 GCA_029266775.1 Pseudonocardia sp. | reverse complement strand
CGGCGTGCTGGGCGCCCACCCGGTCACGGACGGGACGGTGGTGCGCACGGTGCGGCCGCACGCGGACGAGGTGGCGGTGCTCGTCGGCGGAGACCCCGAGCGGGCATACCCGCTAGTGCGGGTGCATGACGCCGGGCTCTGGTCGGGCGTGATCGCCGAGCGACCGGGCGACTACCGGCTCCGGGTGCGCTACGGCGACGACGTCCACACCGTGGACGACCCGTACCGCTGGCTGCCGACGCTCGGCGAGATCGATCTGCACCTCATCGGAGAGGGGCGCCACGAGCGGCTGTGGGACGTCCTCGGCGCGCACGTCCGCCGCTACGACACATCGAACGGGCAGGTCAGCGGCACGAGCTTCGCGGTGTGGGCGCCCACGGCCCAGGGCGTGCGCGTCACCGGCGACTTCGACGGGTGGGCAGGCTGGACCCATCCCATGCGGGGCCTGGGCAGCTCCGGGGTGTGGGAGATCTTCGTGCCGGGCGTGGGGGTCGGCAACCGCTACAAGTTCCGCATGCTCGGCCCTGACGGTGTGTGGCGGGAGAAGTCCGACCCGATGGCGTTCGCGACGGAGGTCCCGCCGTCGACCGCCTCGGTCGTCACCGCGCTGCATCACGAGTGGGGCGACGCGGCGTGGCTCGAGCAGCGCGCGCACAGCGCTCCGCACAGGGAGCCGATGAGCGTCTACGAGGTCCACCTCGGCTCGTGGCGGCAGGGTCTGAGCTACCGGGAGGCCGCGCACCAGCTCGTCGACTACCTGGCCGAGACCGGCTTCACGCACGTCGAGCTGCTGCCCGTTGCCGAGCACCCGTTCGGCGGCTCGTGGGGCTACCAGGTCACCTCGTTCTACGCGCCGACCGCCCGGTTCGGCACACCGGACGACTTCCGCTACTTCGTGGACACCCTGCACCACGCCGGGTACGGCGTCATCGTCGACTGGGTGCCGGGGCACTTCCCGAAGGACGACTTCGCCCTGGCCCGGTTTGACGGCACCCCGTTGTACGAGCACGCCGACCCCCGCCGCGGCGAGCAGCCGGACTGGGGCACGTACGTCTTCGACTTCGGTCGGCGCGAGGTGCGCAACTTCCTCGTCGCGAACGCGCTGTTCTGGCTGGACGAGTACCACGTGGACGGGCTGCGCGTCGACGCGGTGGCCTCGATGCTCTACCTGGACTACTCGCGTCCCGAGGGGCAGTGGTTGCCCAACATCTACGGCGGCCGGGAGAACCTCGACGCCGTGTCGTTCTTGCAGGAGATGAACGCGACGGTCTACCGCCACCACCCGGGCGTCATGACGATCGCGGAGGAGTCGACCGCGTGGCCCGGCGTCACCCGGCCCACCCATCTCGGGGGCCTCGGCTTCGGGTTCAAGTGGAACATGGGCTGGATGCACGACACGCTCAGCTACATCGGCAAGGACCCGATCTACCGCGGCTACCACCACAACCAGATGACGTTCTCGCTCGTGTACGCCTTCAGCGAGAACTACGTTCTTCCGCTGAGCCACGACGAGGTCGTGCACGGCAAGGGCTCGCTGTGGGAGCGCATGCCCGGCGACGCCTGGAACAAGGCTGCCGGACTGCGCGCTTTGCTGGCCTTCATGTGGGCGCACCCCGGCAAGCAGCTGCTGTTCATGGGCGGGGAGTTCGGCCAGGCGCGGGAGTGGTCCGAAGACCGCTCGCTGGACTGGGAGCTCTTGGCCAACCCGCTGCACGGCGGCGTCAAGAACCTCGTCGCCGACCTCAACCGCGTCTACAAGGACCACTCGGCGCTCTGGACCCGCGACAACACGCCCGAGGGCTTCTCCTGGATCGACGCCAACGACGCGAGCGGGAACGTGCTGAGCTTCCTGCGCCACGGCGTCGACGCGGAGGGCAACGCGACCGTGCTGGCCTGCATCGCCAACTTCTCCGGGGGTCCGCGCGAGGACTACCGCGTCGGGCTGCCGTTCACCGGCCGCTGGCGCGAGGTGCTCAACACCGACGCCGAGCTGTACGGCGGGTCCGGCGTGGGCAACCTCGGCGTCGTCGAGGCCGAGCCGCAGATGTGGCACGGCCGGCCCGCATCCGCGGCGCTGCGGCTGCCACCCTCCGGGGTGCTGTGGTTGGCCCCTGAGCGGGGCGTCGTCGACGAGGTCGGGCCGGAACAGGCGGCCGACATCGGGCAGGCGGCACCGGTGGCCCCGTTCGCTCCGGAGGTGGTCGGCGACACGACGCCGGCGACGCCGCCCACCGCGGCAGCCGGCAACGGCGCGACCGAGTTCTTCAGCGGCGACGGGACGAGCACGGACGACGCCCTGCCCGAGGACGCCGTGGTCGACCCGGCAGTAGTGGATTCAGCGCCGTCGGCCTCGGTGAGCGACGACGCGCCGATCGTGGCACCGGCGGTGCCGGAGATCGACGTGCCGCCGCCGGGCACGGGCGCGGAAGAGGCCCCGGTGGGAAACGCCTACGCGGATCCGCCCGTGCTCGAGCCCACCCCGGGCGCACCGGTCGCCTCGGCGGACGAGCCACGGTTCGCGAGCGACGCCGGGGAGGAGGCCGTGACCATCGGCGGCGAGCCCGACGCGCTCTCGCGCGCGACCCCGTCCGCCACCCGGCCTGCCGCTGACTCGGATGGCGATCCCAGGGCCGACGACAGCAACACCCACCAGTAGGCGAGCAGCACGGCGCAGTAGAGCGACCGCCCGATCGCGCTCCACCAGGCATCGGGCGCCCACACGGCGTTCCACGACACCGGGATCACCATCACGGCGAGCAGCACCGTCGCACGGCCGGACAGGTACCGGGCGCCGTGCCCGTTTTCCTGGCTGTCGCCGGCGAGCAGCAACAACACGCCGGGCCACAGCAGCATGGCGTAGTTGTGCCAGGCGATCGGGGAGAGCAGCAGCCCCGCAGCGAGAACCGCCCACGGGGCGGTGCCGGCGGGGTCAACCCGGTCGCGCCGGCGGCCCAGCGCCACCAGCGTGCCTGCGAGGACAGCCAGGCCGAGCACCGTACCGAGGGCCGAGGGAATGCCGAACCGCACGGCCAGGCCGGGCAGCGACGCGTTGTCGACGGTGTCCGGAACCGGCTCCATCAGCCCGATCCGCAGCCACTCCAGCCCGGTGCCCGGGCCCGCGATGAGCACCCCGAGCAGCGACGCGACCGCCGCCGCCGCCAGACCGGCGGCGCCGGCGCGCCAGCGCCGGGTCACGAGCGGGAGCAGCAGCAGCGGGGCCAGCGACGGCTTGAGCGCCACGGTGACGCCGTAGAACGCCGCCGCCAGCAGCGGCCGCCCCCGGCGCTCGGCGATCCATCCCGCCGTGAGCCCGACCAGCAGCAGGCCGTAGATCTGGCCGAGCACGAGCGTGCCGTGCAGCGGAGACGACGCGAGCACGACGAGCACCACGGCCGTGCTCACGCGCCATGAGAGGCGCAGCTCACGGGTGACCGCCACGATCGCGCCCACCACCAGCAGCAGCGTCAGCGCCGCGAAGATCCGGTAGCCGGTCAGCGCATCGAGCAGCGCTGTCGGCGCGAGCAGCACCGTGAGCAGGGGCGGGTTGAGGTTGGTGAGCTTGGCGGGCGTCTCGTAGATGTCGCCGCCGGACACCAGCGCCACCGCCGAGAGCCGGAAGGTGTCGAAGTCGACGTGCAGCTCCCGCATGTCCGGTGAGGGCAGCAGGGTCACCAGCGCGTTGCGGTGCGCCATGTGCAGGGCGACGGCTGTGGCGAGGCAGGTGAGCACGAGCAGCACCACGGCGACCCGGCGCACCGCGCGGGCCGGGCACACCTGATCCGGCGCGGGGCGTCCGCCCGGCACGGAGTGCCGGGCGGACGCGTCGTGGCCGGATCGGTCACGGTCAGACACGATCGTCGACGGTAACGCACCGTCCTCGGGCACTTCGGAGCCCAACTGCTGTTCTGGAGGTCCCGCCACAGCAGTATGGCTCCGACGTGCGGTGAGAGGGTCAGAAGAGGGCGCGGGCAAGGGCGCGGCGGGCAGAGGCGACACGGGGGTCGTCGGCCGGGAACAGCTCGAACAGCCCGACGAGGTGCTCACGAACGCGGTCCCGGTCGTCACCGCTGGTCCGGCCGACCGTCGCGACCAGACGGGTGAAGGCCGACTCCACCTGGTCCGATGCAACCTCCGCGTCCGCGGCGGCCATCTGGGCGTCGAGGTCGTCCGGGGCGGCGTCGGCGCGCGCGATCGCCGATGGATCCGCGTTCTCGGCACGCGCCAGGAACCGCACCTGCGCCAGCGCGGCCGCGGCCTGCTCGTTGGCCGGCTCGGCGACGAGGCGGTCGCGCAGCTGGTCGATCATCCCGTCGATCGTCTGCCGCACCTGCGGCTCGGGCAGCGCACCGTTGAACAGCTGCAGCGGCTGCCCGCCGACGACCGCGACCACCACGGGGATGGACTGCACCCCGAACGCCTGCGCGATCCGTGGGTTCGCGTCGACGTCCACCTTGGCCAGGATCCACGTGCCCCGGCCGGCCTCGGCGAGCCGCTCGAGCACCGGTGAGAGCTGCTTGCACGGGCCGCACCATTCGGCCCAGAGGTCGACGACGACCGGGACGTCGAGCGAGCGCTCGAGCACCTCGGCCTGGAACGTCTCCTCGGTGACGTCGATGACCCACCGACCGGGGGTTCCGGGGCCGGCGCCCGGCGCGGGCGCGTTGGCGCGGGTAGCAGCGGCTTCGGAGCGGGCCTTCACGGCGGCGAGATCGACCGCGCCTGCCATCGCGCGGGACAGCGCGGCCGTCTGGGCGACCTGCCGAGGATCGGGACGTGACACGACAACCATGGTGTCACGCCGCGCCGCCCGCGACCGCGTCACCCCAGCCCCGCCCCACCCCGCGAGTTGTCCATCTGTGCACGGCGAGTTGTGCGATCGTGCACGCCGCGCGTGGCGTACCCGAATGCAGAACTCAGCGTGCTGAAACGAAACAACTCGCGTTCTAACGGGGCGTCAGCGGGCGCAGGCCCATCGGGTTGCCGTGCAGGAAGCCGCCGCCTGCCACGATCGCCGCGACCAGCGGCTGCGCGAGCGCGGCCAGCCGCGCGGCACGGCCTTCGCCCAGTGCGGCGAGGGGCGCGTCGGCCAGCGCGTCCGTGCGCGCCTCCACGTCGGCGCGCAGTGCCCGGCCGGCCGGCGTCAGCGAGCCGTCCCCGGCGAGTAGTCCCCGGTCGGCCAGCCGGCCCACCCCCCCGTCCCACTCCTCGGGCGTCCAGCCGCGCTTGCGGCGCAGCTCCGGCACCACCGGTCCGTGGTCGGCCGCGAACAGCACCAGCGCCTCGACCGGGTCCAGCCCGGCGGTGAGCAGGGCGGCCACGTGCCCGTCGCCGCGCTGCTCCCGCAGCACCGTCTGCGCGTGCCAGAGGACGAGGTGCGGCGGCTCGGGCCACGACAGGGCGGCGTTCGCCGCTGCCAGGGCACGCCCGGCTAGCGGTGCGGCCAGCGCGGCCTCGCGGGCCATCGACGCTGCCTCCGCAACGGCCGCGGAGCCGAGGAGCTCCGAGCCCAGTAGGCGCCGCAGGACGGCGTCGACCGCCGCCAGCCGGACGTCGAGGAAGCGCTCGGGCGGCGCCACCCGCCACGTGTCAGGCACTGCACGGGCGACCAGACCGGGAGCAAAGTTGTAGAACAGCGCCGTCACCAGCTCGGGCGAGGCGGGGCCGAGCGGCGCGGCGCGCAGGGCGAAGTAGCTCATCCAGTAGCCGCGGGTGCCCAGCTCGGTGCACGCCGCCTGCGGTTCGGGCGCGAAGTAGACGACGGCGTGCACGGGCTCCAGCGCCCGCCACAGTCGACGGGCCCGGTGCTCGGTCCGCTCGTCCACGCGATCCTCCGGGGCCGGGTGCGGTCGGGTCACGGCGCTGATGGATCTCCGCCTTGCTCCGCTGTGCGTTGATCCTCAGGGCACGCGTCGGCCGCCCGCGCCGGGATCCGCACCTTCCTCGCTCAGCGCCTGCTCCACGCGCTCCACCTTCGCCGTCAGCTGGCCGCTCCAGCCGGGGCGGATGTCAGCCTTGAGCACGAGGCTGACCCGCGGAGCACGAGCGGAAACGGCCTCCACCGCGCGCTTGACCACCTCCATCGCTTCGTCCCATGTGGGGGCCTCGATGGTGGTGAACATCGAGGTGGTCTCGTTCGGCAGCCCGGACTCCCGGACCACGCGAACGGCTTCGGCCACGATGTCCCCGACGCTGTCCGATGCGCCACCGGACGGGGCCACGCTGAAAGCCACGAGCATGACGTCAGCGTGCCCGAGCCCAGGGTGCGTCCGCGACCGGGAGTCGGACGGAGCTCGCGTCGGCCACCGGAGCGAGGGCGCACTTCGCTGATAGCGTCGGCCGGTATGACGTCGCGCGAGCCGCTTGCGTTCGACCCGATCCTGCGGGCCGCGGCGCTGTGGGACGAGCGGATCGGCCCGTCTCGAACGATGGCGGCCGTGACGAGCGTGATGCGGGTACAGCAGATCCTGCTGTCGGCCGTCGACGCGGCCCTCCGCCCGCACGGGCTGACGTTCGCCCGGTACGAGGCGCTGGTGCTGCTCGACTTCTCCCGCCGCGGGATGCTGCCGATGCGGGTCATGGGAGAGCGCCTCCAGCTGCACCCGACGAGCGTCACCAACATCGTGGACCGCCTGCAGGCCGACGGCCTGGTCCGACGCAGGCCGCACCCGACGGACCGGCGGGCCACGCTCGTGGAGATCACCGACGGCGGTCGGGCGATGCTCGAGGACGCGACCAAGGCCGTTGTCGACGTCGACTTCGGCCTCAGTGGCCTCACCCCTGAGGAGGAGGCGCAGCTCACGACCCTGCTGAGCCGGGTGCGGCTGGCCGCGGGCGACTTCGCCGAGAATCGCTCGCCGGGGGACGTCCCGCACGCCCAGGCTTCGTTCCACTAGGCACCTACCCCCGCCAGGGGACGTCCCGCACACGCACGCTTCGTGTCATTAGGCACCTACCCTCGCCGGTCGCCGCTCCCGCCTCCGTTCCCCGCGCCGGAGTGGCCACGTCTGCCGCGGCCACCTCCGCCTCGATTGGCCCCCCAGGGCTGCGTGCCGCGCGTCGGGCTCCGCGGGCCGGACCCGCCGCGACCGCCGCGCTCCGAAGCCCACGAGAGCACCACCCGTTGCCCCCGCCAGCGCGCACACCCCGCACGTGGTGGCGTCCACTGCCGCCTCCCCTCCGTTGACGGCTGTTGCGTCAACGGAGTTGACCGTACGGGCGAGCACCGACATTCTCTCAAGCCGTGGACTTCGCAGAGCGCTCAATCGGGTTGCGCGCCGCCCGCGTCGCCCAGGGCTGGTCGCAGTCCGACGCCGCCCACGCGCTCGCCCGCACGGCGGCGGACCGCGGGATGCGGGTGGCCGTGCCGGCGAGCCTGAAGACGCAGCTGTCGCGGTGGGAGAACGGCCACGCGGTGCCGGAGGCTCCGTATCGGATCCTCCTCGCCGAGCTGTACGGGCGCACCGCCGTCGAGCTGGGGCTCGAACGGACGGCGCACACTGACCCCGAGCCCGACCCCGCCGGTCGGCTGCGCGCCCGGGTCGCGGCTGCCGCTGCCGTGGACGGCGCGGTCGTCGCCCTCTGGCAGCGCCAGCTCACGACGCTTCAGGAGCTGGACGACCGGCTGGGCGCTCCCGGCGCCGCGGCGGCGATCCGCGTCCTCGTCGACCAGCTCGAGGCCGTGCTTCCGCACCTGCCCGAGCGGGACCATCGCCGTGCGGTGGCCGCGCTGCTGAGCAGGGCCGCCGCGCTCGCCGGCATCCAGGCCCTCGACGCGGGCGACCCGGACAGCGCCGACGCACGGTTCGTCGCCGCGGCGGACGCCGCCACCGCAGCGGGCGTACCGGCGCTCTCCGTCGCGCCCGCTCTCGGTCGGGCTGCAGCGCTCGTGGAGGTCGGCGAAGCCGTCGCCGCCCTGGCCGTGCTGCAGCACGACGGTCTTGAGCACGTCGACCCGCACCACCGGGCCCAGCTGTCCGCCGCCACCGGTGCCGTCCGCGCGGCAGCCGGCCACACCGAGAGCGACCTGCGCCTCGCCGTCGACATCGCGCTGCCGCCCGCCGGGCTCGCCGTCGAGCACGTCGCCGACCTGCACCAGCGGCAGGTCACGCCCGTGCCACCCGACCCGGCGCAGATCGCGCGGTGGCTCGGTGCTCAGGCCCGAGCCGTCGCGCGCGAATCGACCGATCCGACGAGCTCATCGGCCGCCCGGTAGGGATCAAGCTCGCCGGCCACCACGCGGTCCGCCAGGTCAGCCAGCCCACCTGCGCCGTCCAGGTCGCCGATACGAACCCGCACCCGCTCCAGCGTGAGGGCCTCGATCTCGGCCGCCGCCCGCCGACGACGTCGGCGGGCCCGTTGGCCGGTGTCGTCCAGCCACGCGCGGTGCTGGTCGAGCGCCGCAACGAGCTCGTCCACACCCTCACCGCGTATCGCGGCCATGGTGACCACCGGGCGCACCCATCCCGCGTCGTCACCGGTGCTCATCTCCACGGCTTGCTCGAGGTCGCGGGCCGTTCGCACGGCACCGTCGCGGTCCGCCTTGTTCACGGCGAGGACGTCGGCGACCTCGAGGATCCCGGCCTTCGCGGCCTGGACGCCGTCGCCCATGCCCGGTGCCAGCAGCACGACTGTGGTGTCGGCAAGCGCGACGATCTCCACCTCCGACTGCCCGACCCCGACGGTCTCGACCAGCACCACGTCGCAGCCGGCAGCGTCGAGCACCCGCAACGCCTGCGGTGTCGACCATGCGAGCCCGCCGAGGCGACCCCGGCTGGCCATCGACCGGATGAAGACCGCGTCGTCCGTCGCGTGCTCACCCATCCGCACGCGGTCACCGAGCAGGGCGCCGCCGGAGAACGGCGACGAGGGATCGACGGCCAGCACGCCGACCCGACGTCCGCGGCGTCGCAGGGCCGTCACCAGCGCCGAGGTCGAGGTCGACTTGCCGACGCCCGGTGGCCCCGTCAACCCGACGACGTGCGCTCGCCCGGCGTGCGGCGCCAGCGCCGCCGCGACCTCGCGCAGCAGCGATCGCCCGGCCAACGTGTCCGTCTCGACCAGGGAGAGCAGCTGTGCGACTGCCCGCTGCTCGCCGCGGCGGGCGCGGGCGACCAGATCGGCGACGTCCGATGGGCGGGCCACGTGCGGACACTACCTGCGGGCTCGTGAGCGAGCGTGCGAGCTCACCATCAGACACAGCAGCGCCGCGAACGCGGCCGACGAGCGCTAGCGAGGAGGACTCGTGAGCGGTCCCACACCTGCGCCGCCCCTTGCCCGGCTACCGTCCGATCATGACCACCACGCCACCCGCAGCACCGACGCCGCTGGTCACCGCCGTGGACCACGTCGGCATCGCCGTCGCCGACCTCGACGGCGCCATCGCCTGGTACGCCGCGACCTTCGGCCTCGTCGCCACCCACACCGAGACGAACGAGGAGCAGGGGGTTCGAGAGGCGATGCTGTCCGCGCCCGGCGATTCCGGAACGGCCGTGCAGCTTCTCGCTCCCCTGCGCCCGGACTCGCCGATCGGGCGGTTCCTCGACCGCAACGGCCCGGGTATCCAGCAGATGGCCTACCGCGTGGTCGACATCGACGCCGCCTGCGCCGCGCTGCGGGAGAAGGGCGTCCGCCTGCTCTACGACGCCCCGCGCGGCGGTACGGCAGGCTCGCGGATCAACTTCGTGCATCCGCGCGACGCCGGCGGCGTGCTCGTCGAGCTGGTCGAGCCGGCTCCCGTGTCGGGTTTCCACTGACCGGCCACGTCCCCTCTCCGGACGGAGGAGAAACACACAGACAGCGTCACGATTGTGGGTGCGCAATCCATAGTGTGTCCGCCTGGCCCGTTCCTACGGTCCGGGCGACCGGCGCATCCCGGCAACCCCACCGGGCCCGCGTAGTGGCAACAGTCACAGTCCCGCCGGAGACATCGGCGGAAGTACGACGAGCCGGTTAGGATACCGAACGATAGCTTGGCTTATCAAGCACTCGTTGCCACGACTTCAGCCAGCGGAGGCCAGCCGTGCAAGAGATCCTCGATGCCATCCTCGCCGAGCAGTACGAGGCCGTCGGTGCGCTCGACGTCCCGGATCACTACCGCGCGGTCACCGTCCACGCGGACGAGGCGGAGATGTTCGTCGGGATCCCCTCGCGCGACAAGGACCCCCGCAAGAGCCTGCACCTGGACGAGGTCGCGACGCCCGAGCTCGGCCCGGGCGAGGCGATCGTCGCCGTGATGGCCAGCGCCATCAACTACAACACCGTGTGGACGTCGATCTTCGAGCCGCTGCCCACCTTCGGCTTCCTCAAGCGCTACGGGCGGCTCTCCCCGCTGGCGAAGCGCCACGACCTGCCCTACCACATCGTCGGGTCGGACCTTGCCGGCGTGGTGCTGCGCACCGGCCCGGGCGTCAACGCCTGGAAGCCGGGCGACCGGGTCGTCGCGCACTGCCTGTCCGTGGAGCTGGAGAGCCCGGACGGCCACGCGGACACGATGATGGACCCCGAACAGCGCATCTGGGGCTTCGAGACGAACTTCGGCGGCCTGGCCGAGCTCGCGCTCGTCAAGTCCAACCAGCTCATGCCGATGCCCGCGCATCTGACGTGGGAGGAGGCGGCGAGCCCCGGCCTGGTCAACTCCACCGCTTACCGCCAGCTCGTGTCGCGCAACGGCGCCGGCATGAAGCAGGGCGACACGGTGTTGATCTGGGGGGCGTCCGGCGGCCTCGGCTCCTACGCCACGCAGTTCGCGCTCAACGGCGGGGCGACCCCGGTCTGCGTGGTCTCCTCGCCAGAGAAGGCCGACATCGTCCACGCGATGGGCGCCGAGTGCGTCATCGACCGTAGCGCCGAGGGCTATCGGTTCTGGCGTGACGAGCACACCCAGGACCCGCGCGAGTGGAAGCGGTTCGGGGCCAGGATCCGCGAGCTCACCGGGGGCGACGACCCCGACATCGTCTTCGAGCACCCGGGCCGCGAGACGTTCGGCGCCAGCGTCTACGTCACTCGGAAGGGCGGCACGGTGGTGACGTGCGCGTCCACGAGCGGCTTCATGCACGAGTTCGACAACCGCTACCTCTGGATGAACCTGAAGCGGATCGTCGGCTCCCACTTCGCGAACTACCGCGAGGCCTGGGAGGCCAACCGGCTGATCGCCAAGGGCCTCATCCACCCGACGCTGTCGAAGGTCTACCCGCTGCAGGACACCGGCCAAGCCGCGCTGGACGTCCACTGGAATGCCCACCAGGGCAAGGTGGGCGTGCTCGCGCTGGCCCCCGAGCAGGGACTGGGCGTCGTCGACTACGAACGGCGTGAGCGACACCTCTCGAAGATCAACCGCTTCCGCGGAGTGTGACGGCGGCGGTGCAGACGGTCCCCGGGCGGGGAACGCCGACGCTCCCCGCCCGGGTGACAGTGGACTCCGGCCGGCGTGAGTGGACCGTCGCACTACGCATGACCTGTACTCCGTAGATCAGGCCGGTACGGTGAGCCCCATGCCCGGAGACCCCGCCGCTCCCCCATCAGACGGCGTGTTCACCGTCGGACGACGCGGTTACGACCCTCAGCAGGTGGACGCACATCTGCGCCGCCTGGACGCGGAGATCCGCATCCTGGTGGCGGACCGGGACGCCGCCGTCGACCAGGCGACCCAGCTGGGCCGGGAGCTGAACGAGGCGCGCCAGCGGGCGGACCGGCTGCGGACCCAGGTGCGCACGATGGCCGGCAAACCGTCGGACGTGCAGGGCATGAGCGAGCGGATGCGCACGATGCTGCGGCTCGCCGAGGACGAGGTCGCGGACATGCTGCGGCGCGCGGACGAGGAGGTCGCCGGCCGGCTCGCGGAGGCGCACAAGGGGGCCGAGCAGGTCGTCGCCGCTGCACGCGCACAGGCCGCGGACATCGTCGCCGCGGCCCGCGCCGAGGCCGAGCGGACGGACGCCGAGGCCGCCCGCCGCCGCGGGCACATCGAAGCCGCGTGTGCCGCGGACCGGCAGGCCGTGGCCGCCGAACGGGTCGTCGCCGAGCAGGCCGTCGCGCGGGCAGCCGAGGAGGCGGAGCGCGAACGTGCGCAGGCGTGGGCGGAGTCCGAGGCCCGGCGCGCCGTCGTCGAGGAAGACTTCGCGATCGCGATGGACCAGCGCCGCACGGAGGCGTTGGCGGAAGTGCGCGCCGAGCGGGCGCGCACCGCCGACTGGGTGCGGCGGACAGGCGAGGAGACGACTCGGCAGGTCCGCGCCGAGCTGGCAGCCGCCGAGCAGACGGCGCGCCGGATCGTCGCGGCCGCGCAGGCCCGCGCGACCGAGCTGGCGGACCTGCGGGCGCGGATCGCGGGCCAGCTGCGCGGCACCCGGGCCGAACTGGACGACGCCCTCGCCGCGCTGTCGCCGTCGCGAACCCAGCCGCCCTCGAGCATCGCGGAGGAGGCCGAGCTCCCGCCGGTCGCGCCCCTGATCGCGACGCCCTCGCCGGCCCCGGCGCTGCCGCCGACCCCGTCGGAAAAGACGACGCCGTCCATCGCCGGGGACGGCCCGGCCCTGAATGCCCCGGCCCCCGAGGCTGCGGCGCCCGTCAGGCCGGCAGGCCCACCGACGTTGATCCTCGACAGCACGACCCTCGAGCCCCCGCGTTCGACGCGGACGGCGGAGCTCGAGCCGGTCGAGGATGCGTCGACGCAGACCGCCGACGCCGAGCCGGCCGACGCCGCGAGCGACGACAGCGCGGCCGACGACGGCACCCCCGCGTCGCCTGCCGACGTCCCCGCTGTGGACGAGGTGGGCACGGGTCCGGAGGCGGCGCCCGAGGGGGCGGCGTCGAGCCGGACGGACAGCTCGATCGATCCCGACTCCCCGGACTCCGCCGAGACCGGTCCGGGAGCTGCGGTCCGGCGCATGTGGCGTTCGGCCGCGGGGGCCAGCCGCCAGTGACGACGATCCCAGCGCGGTCCTGACCTCAGCGCCGATGCCCGCCAGGGCGACGCCGCAACCGATGCGTCCAGCAGGCCGAGTGCCAGTGGCGCCGGTCGGCGACCGACCCGTGCTCCTCTGCCGGCCAGGTCACCACGTGGCCCGTTCCGGCGGCGATGAGCTGATCGCAGCCCGGGCACCGGTAGTCCTTGGTCGACGACGCACCGGGTACCGCGCGCACCACCCAGGCACCATCCGGGGCCGACTCGGCCCGCGTGACCGCCGCCGAGCGCAGCGGCACGTGGCTGGGCCGCGGTGGCCGGTTCGACCGGGGCATGGCGTCCATTGTTCCGCCAACGGGGTCGGGCCCGCCCCACGTTGTCCGGAAAGCCACGTTCAGGCCGCGACGCGTCGGGAAAGTGGCTTTCCCGACACGAGCGGGTGCGTCAGAACAGCCGCAGGTCGGCGCTCTCCCGCCCGCGTAGGGCGTCGTAATCGACCACCACGCAGCGGATGCCGCGGTCCTGCGCCAGCGTGCGCGCCTGCGGCTTGATCTGTTGGGCGGCGAACACGCCCGTCACGGGGGTCAGCAGCGGATCCCGGTCGAGCAGCTCCAGGTAGCGGGTGAGCTGCTCGACCCCGTCGATCTCGCCGCGGCGCTTGACCTCCACCGCCACCGTCGCCCCGCCGCCGTCGCGGCACAGCAGGTCCACCGGCCCGATCGCCGTCATGTACTCGCGGCGGACCAGCGTGAACCCCTCCCCCAACGTCGCCGGGTGCGCGGCCAACAGCTCCTGCAGGTGTGCCTCCACGCCGTCCTTGACCAGCCCCGGGTCGACGCCCAGCTCGTGCTGCGTGTCATGCAGCACCTCGTCGATGGTGATCACCAGCGACTCCTCCGCGCGGTTGCGGACCGTCCACACCCCCGGCTGCTCCTCCAGCCAGCACGGCGGGCTCATCCAGTTGAGCGGCTTGTAGGCGCGGTCGTCGGCGTGAATGGACACCGACCCGTCCGCCTTGACGAGCAGCAGCCGCGGCGCCATCGGCAGGTGCGCAGTGAGGCGCCCGACGTAGTCGACCTGGCAGCGGGCGATGACGAGGCGCACGCGCCACACGGTAGCGGGGCCCCGCCGGAGGGCGGCGCGCCCGCACCGGGCACGGTGGGGTCATGGAGACGCTTGCGAGCCGGCAGGTCTATGCCAACTCCTGGATGACGGTGCGCGAAGACACGGTGCAGCGCGCCGACGGCAGCAGGGGCATCTACGGCGTGATCGACAAGCCCACCTACGCGCTCGTCATCCCGCGCGACGGCGATCGGCTGCAGCTCGTCGAGCAGTTCCGGTATCCGGTAGGTCGGCGCCGCTGGGAGTTCCCGGCCGGCACCGCACCCGATCGGGCCGACGTCGACCCTGCCGACCTGGCGGCCCGCGAGCTGCAGGAGGAAACCGGCCTGGTGGCGGGGCGGATGGAGCGGATCGGGTATCTGGAGGTGGCGCCGGGCATGTCCAGCCAGGACGGGTATGTCTTCCTCGCCTCCGAGCTGACGGGCGGCCCGGCTCAGCGCGAGCACTCTGAGCAGGACATGCGCCAGGCCTGGTTCACCACCGCCGAGTTCGAGGCGATGGCCCACCGCGGCGAGATCGCGGACTCCCAGAGCCTGGGGGCGTACCTCCTGCTCCAGCTATACGACCGGCGCGGGTGACGGCGCCCGAACGACGCCGGCGCCGGCTACCGAGCGAGTTGCAGCCGCTCTCGGTCACGTCAGGTGCAGGAGCAGCTCTTCCAGCCAGTGTGATCCTGGAAGCGGCAGCCACCGCGGCTCCGCGGCGAGCGTGAGGTTCGGGAAGCGGTCGACCAGCGCGTGCAGCGCCACCTCTCCCTCCTGCCGCGCCAGGGCGGCGCCCAGGCAGTAGTGCGCTCCGTACCCGAAGCCGACGTGCCCGTCGCCGTGGGCGTCGACCAGCCGGGTGACGTCGAGCCGGTCCGGATCCGCGTAGACCCGCGGGTCGAAGTTCGCCGACACCAGGACGGCCTGGACCGCGTCGCCGCGGCGGACGATCGTGCCTCCGAGATCGACGTCTTCGGTCGCGAACCGCATACGGGTCAGATGCACGGGACCGCACCAGCGCATCAGCTCGTTCACCGCACCCGGCCACAGCTCCGGCTCGCTGCGCAGCAGCGCCAGCTGGTCGGGGTGGGTGAGCAGGGCCGCGGTGGCGTTGCCGATCAGGTGCGCCGTCGTCTCGTGCCCGGCGAACACCAGCGCGAGCACCATCGCGACCATCTCCGGGTCGGACAGGCGGTCTCCGTCGTCGTCGTGCGCGCGGATCAGGCCGGTGAGCAGGTCGTCCGCGGGTGTTCTTCGGCGGCGCTCGACGAGCGCGTGGATGTGGTCGACGACCTGGGGGACCGCAGGACCGATCCGGTCCGGCTCCATCGACACGAGCGCCCGGCCCCACTCCCGCCATGCCGGCCGGTCGGCCTCGTCGATTCCCACGAGCTCGCAGATCACGGTGATCGGCAGCGGGTAGGCGAAGGTCTCGATCAGGTCGACGGGGTCGCCTGCGCGCTCCAGGTCGTCGAGCAGGACCGCGGTGATCTCCTCGACGCGCGGCCGGAGAGCCTGGATGCGCCGCACGGTGAACGCCCGCGAGACGAGCCGGCGCAGCCGGGTGTGGTCCGGCGGGTCGGTGTCCAGGATCGAGCCGGTCAGGTAGCGGATGTACTCCCGCGGGATGCCCAGCTGCTCCATCATCGCGGCTCGCATGTCGACGGCTCCGGTCACCGCGGTGGCGTTGTTGACGAAGCGGGGGTCGGCGAGCACGGTGCGCACGTCGTCCTGACGGGTGACGAACCACGCGGGGCTGCCGTCCAGGAACTGACCCCGCAGCACCGGCGCCTGCTCGCGGAGGCGTCCGTACCCCGTGTAGGGATCGGCGAGCAGCTCGGGTGCGGCCGGGTCGATCGCGGCAGGCGATGCAGGTCGAGACATGGTCGGCCCCTTCCGTCTAGCCACTCCTCGTCGAGGTGGTCGTTGAGCAAGCAGTACAGGTCGGCGACGGCCGGGCCACCGTCGCGGCGACGTCCCGCAGCGGGGCCTCCAGGGCCGACACACGGTAGGGCGACGACATTCGCGTGTCCACCGTCACCGCTGAGCTCACGGCGACCACGAGGTGAGCGGGCCGGGGCGTTCGTGCGCGAGGATCACGACATGGCACTGCGCATCGGCGGGCTCCCGCTGCTCACTCCCTCCGACGTCGCCGCAGCGGGACGCTCCCTGCTCGGCTGGACCGACGAGGCCGTGCAGCTCGTGGCGGACCTGCCGCGGCGCGTCGCCGCGCTCGTGGACGAGGCGGAGCACCTGATCGACCGGTTGGCTGGCACGCTCGACGGCGTCGACGTCCTCATGCGGCGGGTCGACGCTGTACTGGCGGACGTCGGGAGGGTCGCGGCCGACGCCAGCAGCGTGGCAACGCGGGCCGACGGGGCCGCGGCGAGTGCCGGCGGCGTCGTCACCCGAGCGGACGCCGTGACGAGCGGCGCGCAGGCGGTGGTCGATGAGGCGCAGGCGGCGACGCGCACCGCCCGCGAGCTGCTCGACCTCTACGCTCCGACAGCCGAGCGGGCCGCCCCGCTCGTACGCCGGTTCGTCGAGCAGGTCTCCGACCACGAGGTGGAGGCCATGATTCGGCTGATCGACCACGTGCCGCAGTTCACCGAGCACATGGAGTCGGACATCATGCCGGTGCTCGCCAAGCTGGACCAGGTCGGTCCCGACGTGCACGAGCTGCTCGACGTGCTCAAGGACGTCCGGCTGGCGATCCAGGGCCTGCCCGGGTTCGCGCTCTTCCGCCGCCGCGGCGCAGACCTGGACGACGACCTGGCCGACGACCTGGCCGACGAGCGCCCGGAGACACCGCCGCCGGTCGAGCGGAACTGAATGTCATGAAGCCGGGGGCCTCCCCCCGGTGCACGCTTGCTGGTGCTGGGCCGGCATGACGTGTCGGAAGGAGGCCGGTTGTCATGGTGCA
>JAQSWF010000272.1 GCA_029266775.1 Pseudonocardia sp. | reverse complement strand
AGTTGACGGTTTCTGCGCCTGACCGACCGCTGCGCGACAGCAGCGGTGCCCACCCGAGCCGCGGGTGGGCACCGCTCGGGTGCGGGGGCGTCAGAAGGCGTACCGCACGCGCAGCCACGGGGCACGCGCCGCGATCAGGTGCTGCACGGCGCTGACACCCTCGCGCTTGACGTCGTTGCGGTACCGCACGTTCCACATGCCGGTCTGCGACCGCTTGGCCTGCTGCAGCTCCGGCCGCCACAGCGCGTCCTCCGCCTTGTGATGCCAGCCGAGGTTGACCTCGTGCAGGTCGCGGTTGTGCGTCAGCATGATGATCTCGGCGGCGGCCTGCGCTTTGAACGCCGGGCCCAGTTCGTCGTCCAGCCGCACGAGCAGCTCGCCCCAGTCCTGCTCCCAGCCGTCGCGGATGACGATCGGCGAGAAGTTCAGGTGCACCTCGTAGCCGGCGGCGACGAAGTCGTCGACGGCCGCGATCCGCTCGGGGATCGAGCTCGTGCGGATGTCCAGCAGCTTCGCGTCACGCTCGGGCATGAGCGAGAACCGGATACGCGTGCGGCCCTGTGGATCGAGGTCGAGCAGTTCGCGATTGACGAACTTCGTCGCGAAGCTCGCCTTGGCGGTGGGCAGCTCGCGGAACGTTGCGATCAGGTCGGCGACGTTGTCGCTGACGAGCGCGTCCACCGAGCAGTCGGAGTTCTCGCCGATGTCGTACACCCACGCCGTGGGGTCGACCTGGTCCGGCTCCGGCTTCACGCCCTGGCGCTTGACGTGACCGCGCAGGTAGCGGGTGACCTTGTCGATGTTGGTGAAAACCGTGATCGGGTTCGCGTACCCCTTGCGCCGCGGGACGTAGCAGTAGGCGCACGCCATGGCGCAGCCGTTGGACGTCGAGGGCGCGATGAAGTCGCTGGAGCGCCCGTTGGGGCGCGCCGACAGCGATTTCTTGACCCCGAGCACGAGCGTCTCGGTCTTGACGCGGACCCAGCGCTCGACGTTGCCGGCGTTGCCGTGCAGCTCCGGGATCTTCCAGTGTGAGTCGACGTGGATGATCTCGGCGTCGGGGAAGCGGGCGAGGATCTCCTGGCCGCGGGCGGACTCGCGGGCCTCGGGCTCGGCGTAGATGCGGCCGATCTGCAGGAGGCGCTGCGCGGCCGTCGGGGCCATCGTCGATGCGGTCACACGTTGGTCAACCCACGAACCCGATGATCGATTCCCCAGGCGCGGACCAACCGGGCCAGGATCATCCTCATGCCCACCCCCTACGAACCGCTGCCCGACGACTGGTCGCGCGCTCTCGCCGTCGTCGCCCACCCCGACGACCTGGAGTACGGCGCCACCGGCGCCGTCGCCCGCTGGACCGCGGAGGGTCGCATCGTCACTTACCTGCTGGTCACCCGCGGCGAGGCCGGGATCGACACGATCCCGCCTGCGGAGTGCGCGCCGCTGCGGGAGGCGGAGCAGCGGGCGGCGGCGGAGATCGTCGGGGTGCACGTCGTGGAGTTCCTCGACCACGCCGACGGCACGATCGAGTACGGCCCGGCCCTGCGTCGCGACATCGCCCACGCGATTCAGCGGCACCGCCCCGAGCTGGTCATCACCGGCAATCACCGGGAGACCTGGCCGGGCGGCAACCTCAACTCACCGGACCACCGTGCCGTCGGGCAGGCCACGATCGACGCGGTCGCCGACGCCGGTAACCGCTGGCTGTTCCCCGAGCCCGGACTCGAGCCGTGGTCGGGCGTGCGGTGGGTCGCGGCGTTCGGCTCGCCGGAGTCCGGACATGCCGTCGACATTGCTGCCACGTTCGACCGTGCCGTCGCGTCGCTGCGGGCTCACGCGGTCTACCTCGAGGCGCTCGGCGGCGCGATGGCCGACGCCGACACGTTCCTGCGCGGCGCGGCCGAGCAGGCGGGCGCGCACCTGGCCGGGACGACGCTCGCCGCGCCGTTCGAGCTGATTCCCACGGCCTGACGCTTGTCCTCTTGAGATCAACGCCGCAGAGGCGGGATGACTAGCCTGGGAGCAGTGAATCCCTCGACGGCGCACGCGCACGTGATCGTCGACGAGGTGGTCCGCTGCGGGATCACCGACGCCGTCCTGTGCCCGGGATCGCGCAGCGCGCCGCTCGCGTTCGCCCTCCACGAGGCGGACGTCTCCGGGCGCCTCCGCCTGCACGTGCGGATCGACGAGCGCACCGCCGGCTTCCTCGCCCTCGGCCTGGCGCTGCGGTCCGGCCGTCCGGTGCCGGTGGTGACGACGTCGGGGACGGCCGTCGCGAACCTCCACCCGGCCGTGCTGGAGGCGTCCCACGCCGGCGTGCCGCTGCTGGCGCTCACGGCTGACCGGCCGCCGAACCTGATCGGCACCGGCGCCAATCAGACGATCACCCAGACTGGCATCTTCGGCGGCGCCGTGCGGCTCGCGCTGAGCCCGGCGGTCGCCGCCGATGCGGCACGCGACCACGGCGTGTGGCGCACTGCCGTGAACCGCGCCGTCGCCGCAGCGCTCGGTACGCCGCCCGGACCCGTGCACGTGAACCTGCCGTTCGCCGAGCCGCTCGTGCCGTCCGATGCCGGGCAGCCGCCCGACGGTCGGGCGGGTGGGCGGCCGTGGACCGCCGTGCCACGTCGGCAGGTCGAGGTCCCGCCGCTGCCTCTCGACCCGGCCGCGCCGACGCTGGTCGTCGCCGGTGCCGGAGCGCCGGCCCAGGTTCGCGAGTGGGGCCTGCCCGTGGTCGCCGAACCCGCGTCGGGGGTGTGGGACGGCGGTCTGCGCGCCGGTCCGTGGCTCGTCGCCGCGCTCCCCGACGAGCTGCGGCCGGCGCAGGTGATCGTGGCCGGGCGACCGACCCTGCATCGGCCTGTCCAACGGCTGTTGGCCGACCCCGACGTCGCCGTGTACGCCCTGGCCGATGCCCACGGGCGCCCGTGGCCGGACGTGGCCGGCACCGTTCGCGCTGTCGGCAGCGTGCCGCGACTCAGCCCGTCGGGGGACTGGACGGCGCGCTGGAACGACGCGGACGCCGTCGCCACCAAGGCACTGGACGCGGCGCTGGACGACCCGGCCGCGCCCGGGGGGCTGCGGCTGGCGCGGGCCGTCGTGGAGGCCCTTCCCGGCGGGGCGCTGCTCGTGGTCGGCTCATCGAACCCGATCCGCGACGTCTCCCTCGCGGCGCAGCCACGGGCCGACGTCACGGTGCTGGCCAACCGGGGGGTCGCGGGGATCGACGGCACGGTCTCGACGGCGCTCGGCGCGGCGCTCGCCCACGCCGGACCGGCGTACGCGTTGCTCGGCGATCTCACGCTGCTGCACGACACCACCGGCCTCGTCATCGGGCCCGACGAGCCGCGCCCCGACCTGACGATCGTCGTGCTGAACGACGGCGGCGGCGGGATCTTCGGGCTGCTGGAGCAGGGCGCCGAGGAGCACGCTCGGTCGTTCGAGCGGGTGTTCGGCACGCCGCACCGCGTCGACCTCGCGGCGCTCGCGGCCGCGACCGGGATCACCCACACCCGGGTC
>JAQSWF010000271.1 GCA_029266775.1 Pseudonocardia sp. | reverse complement strand
GCCAGCGCGGCCAGCGCGGTCGTGAGCAGCACGCCGAGCCCGAACAGCCCGAGCAGCAGGCAGCTCCGCACACGTGCCCGCACCGGGTCGGGCCTCCTGGCGATCGGGACACCCCAGACCTGGTTGAACGCGTTCTGGATCGCCACCGCCACGCCGAGGCCGCCGTAGATCGCGACGAGGACCCCGATCGCCAAGCCCCATCCCGACCCGCGCAGCGGCCGAGCATTGCTCCCGAGCTGGTCGCCGATGATCGGGAACTGGCCCAGCGCGCTGTCGAGGAGTTGCTGCTGCAGTGCAGGGTTGCCGGGCAGGAGGAAGCCGAGCACCGTCGAGAAGATCAGGAGGAGCGGGAACAGCGACAGGAAGCCGTAGTAGGTGATGAGCGCGGCCAGGTAGCCGCCCTGGTCGTCGACGAACTTGTACGACACCGCGATCGGCACCCCGAGCCATCGGTGCCGGCGCTGATACGCGTCGAACCTGCCCACCGCACCCACAAGAGGGGACTACCCGCCGGAGCCCCGAACGGGCCGCCCAAAACCGCATTATGGCTCCGAAGTGTGGTTTCAGGGCCGCCCGGAACCGCACTATGGCTCCGAAGTGCGGCTGAGGGATTGCGGACGACTGGCGTCAGCCAGGCCCGCGCGGCGCTACCCTCGCGCCGATGAAGGTGGCGGTGGTCGGCGGCGGGGTGGTCGGCCTGTCGGCCACCGCGGCGCTGGTGCGGTCGGGCGTTGACGTCGTCTGCTTCGAGCGGTCCGGCGTGCTGATGGGGGAGCGGTCGGCGGGCTCGTCGAGGATCTTCCGCCTGGCGCATACCGACCCGGAGCTCGTCCGGCTCGCCGGGACGGCGCGGGAGGGGTTCGCGCGCTGGGCGGCGGAGGCGGGCCGACCCATGATCGAGCAGAGCGAATGCGCGATCAGCGGCGGCGACGCGCACGAGCGCGCGGCGGCGATGGACGCGGTGGGTGCGCCCTACGAGTGGGGGGACGGCCTCGCGGCCGCGGCGCGGCTGCCCGCTGTCGTCGCGCCGTCCCCGGCGCTGGTGGACCTCACCGGCGGCGTCGTCGACGTCGATGCGGTGCGGGCACACCTCGCGGCCCGGGCCGGGCACGTCGTCGTCCACGAGCCGGTCGACGCGGTCGACGGCGGACAGGGAGCCACGGTGCGGTGCCTGGGCGGTGTCCACCGGTTCGACGCGGTCGTGGTGGCGGCCGGGGCCGGCACCTCCGCCCTCGCCGTGCAGGTCGGGATCGACACACCGGCGACCCTCGAGCACCACGTCCGGTTCACGTTCCCGTTCGAGGGGCCCGCCGGCGTCCCGGCCTGGATCGACAGCCCGGACCTCGGGCTGCACACGTACCAGCACCGCAGCGGTCCCGGCCGGTGGTCGGTTGGGGGCGCACTCGACCCCGCGCTGACGCACTGGGAGCGGGGGCGGGAGGCGGTCGCCGCGGCCTCGCGGCGCGCGGTGCTCGAGCACGTCCGAGAGCGGCTCACGGTGCGACCGGTGATCACGGACAGCCTGTACTGCACCCACGTGCCGGGGCTGGGCGACGGCATCGAGTTCCGCCGCAGCGGCCCGGTCCTCGTCGTGTACGGCGAGAACCTCATGAAGTGCGCTCCCGTCCTGGGCGACCTCCTTGGCGCCGCGGTGGTGGCCGGGTCGACGCCGACGGGGAGGACGCCGCAGCCGGCACCGCGCGACGCCGTTTCCTGACCGCGCCGCGGCATCCCTCAGACCGCACTTCGGAGCCGTACTGCTTGCCGGCCCCGACTCAGCCGGTGGTCGCGCCGAACGCCAGCCCGAGCCCGTACGTGACCGCCGCCGCCCCGGCACCGATCGCGAGCTGGCGCAGGGCACGGCGCAGCGGCGAGCCCCCGGAGAGCACCCCGACGGTCGCTCCGGTGAGCAGCAGCGCGAGGCCGACCAGGACGGTCGCGACGATCACTGCCGCCGTGCCTTCGAACCCGAACAGGAACGGCAGCACGGGCACCGCCGCTCCCGAGGCGAAGAACGCGAAGCTCGACACCGCCGCGCCCAGCCCGGTGCCGACGACGTCGTGCCGGTCGGCCTGATCGGTATCGGGGGCGTCCGGGTCCGGCCTGACCGACCGGGCCGGGTCGTCGCTGCGCAGCACCTCGTCCGCCCGCGCACGGGCCTCGTCGGGGGAGAGCCCGCGCGCGCGGTAGACCAGCGCGAGCTCGTTCGCGTTGAAGTCGAGGTTGGGCAGCACGGTGTGGGCGTCGGAAACGTCGGGGCTCGACGCGGCGAGGAGCTCCCGTTGCGACCGGACCGAGACGTACTCGCCGGCGCCCATCGACAGCGCGCCGGAGAGCAGCCCCGCCAACCCGGTGAGCAGGACCGTGGATGTCGACGCGCCGCCGCCGGTCACACCCAGCACGAGCGACAAGTTGCTGACCAGGCCGTCGTTCGCGCCGAACACGGCGGCGCGGAACGTGCCGGACACGCGTGCGCGGCCCCGGGCGGCGAGGCCCCGGACCACTTCCTCGTGGACCCGCTCGTCGGCGGCCATCGAGGGGGTCGCGTCGCGATCGGTGCGGTAGGGCGAGCGGGTCTCCGCCCGCTGCGCGAGGGCCAGCACGAACACCGAGCCGAACCGGCGCGCGAGGAAGGCCAGCAGCCGCAGGCGCAGGCTGCCGCGCCGCACCCCGCGGGCCTCTTCGCCGAGCAGCCGCGACCAGTGCGCGGCGTGCCGTTCCTCGGCGTCGGCGAGCCCGAGCAGGATTTCCTGGTCCTCGCCGCTGCGCCGGCTGGCGAGGTCACGGTAGATCCTCGCCTCCTCCCGCTCGTCGGCCAGCCGGCGCCGCCACCGGCGCAGTGTCGCCGTCCCCACGAGGTCGGACGGATCCGTCCGATGGAGGCCGGTGGATCCGCGTCGCGCGTCGTCAGCCACCCCTCCACTGTCCCCCACCGTGGGTGAGGCGCCGGACGTGACGCCGCCCAGGGTGGCTTCGCGTGCACCTGACCCCGGCAGCGTCGCCCTGCGGCCGCCGTTCGTCCGGACGCACGCCGACGAACGGCATCCGGCCGGTGATCGCTGAGGATCAGCTGCGGCATTCGGCGGTTCCGCTGGTACGGATGGAGTACTCGGCGTCCCGCTCGTCGCACCCGACCGGCGTCAGGCCGCGCGCGTGCTCAGCTTTCGCAACGCGGGCCCGCGACGGGATCTAGCGTTCCCGCCCGTGTCCGAGCACGGAAAGGAACGGAAAGGAGCGGACGGTGCCGTGGCCGGAGGCAGGCAGGTGAGCGTGTCCGCTCGGCTCGCGATGTTCGTCACCGGCCTGATGGTCGCCGTGTCGGCCGGTTGGGGTCTCGGCACCCTGCTCCGGCCGCCGACGCCGCCGCCCGGGTGGATCGTGCACACCGAGACCGGCCCGCACGTCGCACCCTCCGGCGAGCCGGGAGAGGCCGCTCCGTGACCGCAGCGTCGCTCGGACCGGACGCCACCCCGCTGTCGGTCGAGCTGCTCCTCGGCGGCATGACCTGCGGGGCGTGCGCGAACCGCATCGAGCGGACTCTGAACAAG
>JAQSWF010000072.1 GCA_029266775.1 Pseudonocardia sp. | reverse complement strand
ACGCCGCCGCGATGGACCAGGCCCTCGCCGCCTCCGTCGCCGTGCACGGCACCACCAGCCCGAACCCGCCCGTCGGCGCCGTGGTGCTCGACGCCACCGGCACCGTCGCGGGGGTAGGCGCCACGGCGCCGCCCGGCGGCCCGCATGCCGAGATCACCGCGCTGCGCCAGGCCGGCGGCCGAGCCCGCGGCGGCACGGTGGTCGTCACCCTCGAACCCTGCGCGCACCACGGCCGCACCCCGCCGTGCACCGACGCGCTGCGCGCGGCCGGGGTGGCGGCGGTGGTCTTCGCGGTGGCCGACCCGGACTCCCGCGCCGCCGGCGGGGCCAGCGTGCTGCGGGCGGCCGGGATCGCCGTGCACGAGGGCGTCCTGGCCGAGCAGGTGCGCCGGGGCCCGCTGCGTGCCTGGCTGCACGCCGTGCGCCACGGGCGGCCGCACGTGACGTGGAAGCTGGCGGCCACCCTCGATGGCCGAAGCGCGGCGGTGGACGGCACCAGCCGGTGGATCACCGGTGCGGCGGCGCGGGCGGAGGTGCACGCGCTGCGAGCCACCGTCGACGCCGTTGTCGTGGGCACCGGCACCGTGCTCGCCGACGATCCCGCCCTCACCGCGCGCCACGCCGACGGCACGATGCGGGACCGGCAGCCACTGCGGGTGGTGATGGGACACCGCAACGTCCCGCCGGGTTTCGCGCTCGCGGCATCGGACGTGCTGCACCTGCGCACCCGGGAGCCCGACGTCGTGCTCGCCGCCCTGCACGAGCGCGGCGTCGTGGACGTGCTGCTCGAGGGTGGGCCACGCCTGGCCGGCGCCTTCGTCGCGGCCCGGCGCGTGGACCGGGTGCTGGCCTTCCTGGCGCCTGCGCTACTCGGTGCGGGCTCGGCGGCGCTTGTCGACGCCGGCGTGGGAACGATCGGCGACATCGAACGGTTGGACGTGGACGAGGTGCGGCTGCTCGGCGCCGACATCCTGGTCGACGCCCGGCCGATCGGGCGCACGGCGGGGGGCACGGCCGCCGCTGCCGTGCATGCGATGCGGCAGGAAGGGACGGCGTAGGTGTTCACCGGGATCGTGGAGGAGATGGGCGAGGTGCTGGACCTGCGCCGCACCGACGACGTCGTGGTGTTGACCGTGCGCGGCCCCACCGTCACCTCCGACGCCCGCCTGGGTGACTCCATCGCCGTGAACGGCGTGTGCCTGACCGTCACCGGCCTCGTTTCCCGTCCGGCCGACGACACGCTCCCCGACGCCTTCCGGGTCGAGCTCGTCCCGGAGACGCTGGCTCGCAGCAGCTTCGCCGACGTCGCCCCCGGCACCCGGGTGAACCTGGAGCGTGCGGTGGCCGTCGGGGGACGCCTCGGCGGGCACATCGTGCAGGGCCACGTCGACGGGGTCGGCACCCTGCTCGATCGCAACCCCGGCGCGCGCAGCGACGAGCTGCGGATCGCCCTGCCGTCCGGGCTGGCCCGGTACGTCGTGGAGAAGGGCTCGATCACGGTCGACGGGGTGTCGTTGACCGTCGCCGCCACGGACGGCGCGACGTTCACCGTCGCGCTGATCCCGACGACGTTGGCGCACACCACACTCGGCGCACGGGCTCCGGGCGATACCGTCAATCTCGAGGTGGACGTGGTGGCCAAGTACGTCGAGCGCCTCACCGCCGGATACGAGCCGTCGGTGCAGGGCTCGACCGACCCAGGCTCGACGGCGGGGGCCGCCTCGGCGGATCGGCGAACGGTGGAACAGTGAACGGTGAGACGACGGCGCGCGGGGGCGCGTCGGTCGGGAGCGGGGCCCGCAGCGACGCGGCCGGGATCGAGCGCGCGCTCGCGGACCTCGCGGCGGGGCGACCCGTGGTCGTGGTCGACGACGAGGACCGGGAGAACGAAGGCGACCTGATCTTCGCGGCCGAGAAGGCCACGCCCGAGCTGGTGTCGTTCATGGTGCGCTACACCTCGGGCTACATCTGCGTGGCGCTGACCGAGGCCGAGTGCGACCGGCTCGACCTGCCGCCGATGCACCACACGAACTCGGACAGCTTCCGCACGGCGTTCACCGTCACCGTCGACGCCAAGGCCGGCATCACCACCGGGATCTCCGCGGCCGACCGGGCGCACACGATCGGCCTGCTCGCCGACCCCGCGACCGTGCCCGGCGACCTGGTGCGCCCGGGGCACGTGCTGCCGCTGCGCGCCAAGGAGGGCGGCGTGCTGCGCCGGCCCGGACACACCGAGGCGGCCGTCGACCTCACCCGGCTGGCCGGGCTGATCCCCGCCGGCGCACTGTGCGAGATCGTCTCGCAGAAGAACGACGGCGACATGGCCCGCGGCGACGAGCTGCGCGTGTTCGCCGAAGACCACGACCTCACGTTGATCACGATCGCCGGGCTCATCGCCTACCGGCGACGTACCGAGAAACACGTGGTGCGGGTCGCGCAGGCCCGCATTCCGACGCGCCACGGCGACTTCGTCGCCTACGGCTACGACTCGCTGCTCGACGGCATCGAGCACATCGCGCTCGTCCGCGGCGACGTCGGCACCCTCAGCGGGCCGGGCACGGACGACGGGGAGGACGTGCTGGTCCGCGTGCACTCCGAGTGCCTGACCGGCGACGTGTTCGGTTCGCTGCGCTGCGACTGCGGTCCCCAGCTCGACGCCGCGCTCGCGTCGGTGGCCGCCGAGGGCCGTGGTGTGGTGCTCTACGTCCGCGGGCACGAGGGCAGGGGCATCGGCCTGCTCCACAAGCTGCAGGCCTACCAGCTGCAGGAAGACGGGGCGGACACCGTCGACGCCAACCTCGCGCTCGGCCTGCCGGCGGACGCGCGTGACTATGGCACCGGCGCCCAGATCCTCAGCGACCTCGGCGTGCGGTCTATGCGGCTGCTCACCAACAACCCGGAGAAGCGCGCCGGGTTGGAGGGCTACGGGCTGCGCGTGACCGGCCGCGTCCCGCTGCCCGTGCGGGCGGTGCCGGAGAACCTGCGCTACCTGACGACGAAGCGCGACCGGATGGGTCACGACCTGCCCGACCTCGGGGGCGCGGAGCAGTCGCGGCGTGACGGCGCGAGCCTCGACGGTCCGGGTCTCTGGGGGATAGGGCTGTGACCCTGCTCCGGTCCGACACGTGCGGAGGACGTCGATGAGTGGCGAAGGGCGGCCGGCTCCGACGGTGCCGGATGCTGCGGGCCTGCGGCTCGGCATCGCGGCGACGATGTGGCACGCCGACATCGTCGACGTGCTGCTGGACCGCGCGCTGGCGGTGGCCGGCAAGGCCGGGATCGAACGGCCCACCGTGGTCCGCGTGCCGGGCACGGTGGAGCTGCCGGTGGTGTGCCAGGAGCTGGCCCGCCATCACGACGCGGTCGTCGCGCTCGGCGTCGTCGTGCGCGGCGGGACGCCGCACTTCGAGTACGTCTGCGATGCCGTGACGGCCGGCTTGACGCGCGTCGCCCTCGACGAGAGCACGCCCGTCGGCAACGGGGTCCTGACCTGCGACACCACCGGGCAGGCGGTTGAGCGCTCCGGCGCGCCCGGCTCCACCGAGGACAAGGGCGCCGAGGCGTGCGTTGCGGCACTCGCCACCGCGCTGGCACTGCGCGCGCTGCGCGCTCACCGTCCAGCGGGGGGCCCACCGTGAGCAGGGCGCTCAGCAGGGTGCTCCCCGGCCGGCGCTCGCGTTCCCCCGTGCTGGACCCGGCCGGGCATCCCGCCGAGGGGCCGGTGCTCGTCATCCGGCCGCGCCGGGTGTTCCTCGTCGCCTGGGTGTGCGCCGTCGCCATCGTGGCGATCTTCGTCGTGATCGCGGTGCTCCTGCGCACCAGCGACACCGGCGTCTACTTCCGGCTGGCCGACCAGGTGGCCATGGTGCTGCTCGGGCTCCTGTTCGCCGGCGGGATCCTGCTGCTCGCGCGGCCCCGTGTCCGCGCCGACGCCCGCGGCATCGAGGTCCGCAACGTGGCCGCACCGCGGTGGGTGCCGTGGGACCTGGTGCGCGCGGTGTCGTTCCCGGACGGCGCATCGTGGGCGCGGCTGGACCTCCCGGACTTCGAGTACCTCCCCGTGCTTGCCGTGCAGGCCGTCGACGGGCAGCGGGCGGCCGAGGCGATGCGCCAGCTCCGCGCGCTCCACACCGCCACCCAACGCAGGCCGACGCCGCCCGATCCCGCGCCGCCCGGCAACGAGCACGGCCCGCCCGAGGCCCGCACGTAACGCGCGTCTGACGGATGGACGCCGCAGCGAAGCGGAGAGCCATTGTCGGGTTGACCAACGCGTGTCTTATGGATCAACGCCGCAGCGAAGCAAGGCGGAGATCCATAAGTGAAGTGATTAGCATCGGGGTGTGCTCCTGTCCCGCAAGGCCCGGCCTGATCACGGGTCGGTGCGGCTCGGCGACATCGTGCTGCGCAACCGGGTCGTCACGTCGTCGAGCCTGCTCGGCTACGGCGTTGCGAACTCGCCGCTCGTGCCGTACGGCATGAGCCCCGTGTCGCTGTTCGTCCCCTTGGCGGAGTTCGGCGCCGTGACCACGCGGACGCTGACCGTGCAGCCGCGCGAAGGGCACTTCACCACCCGCGACGAGTGGCCGCTGCGCGAGGTGCCCGGCCTGCTGCGGCGCTACGGCACCGTGCTGCGCCCGACCGACTCCGGCTTCGTCAACGCCTTCGGCTGGTGCAACGTCGGGATCGACGCCTACCTGCGCGACTACTACCCCCGCACCCGCGAGCAGCGGACGATCATCTCGCTCGGCGGCTTCTCGGCCGAGGAGTTCACGACGCTGGTGGACCGGGTGAACGCGGCAGTCCCGGCGGGCGACATCGCGGCGGTCGAGTTCAACGTCTCCTGCCACAACGTCAACTTCGACTTCTCCACGATCCTGCAGGCCGTGCTGGAGGAGGCGGTGCCGCGCAGCAACCATCCGGTGCTGCTCAAGCTGTCTCCGGACACCGATTACCTCCGCGTCGCCGCGCAGGCCGTCCGAGCCGGCGTGGCGGGCCTCACGGCGATCAACACCGTCAAGGCGCTCAGGCTCGACCCCCGGACCGGGCGGCCCCTGCTGGCCAACCGCTTCGGCGGGCTGTCCGGGCGCGCGATCAAGCCGATCGGGCTGCGCGTCGTCGCCGAGCTCCGCGACGCCGGCGTCCGGCTGCCGGTGATCGCAACCGGTGGGATCCGGACCGTCGACGACTGCCGCGAGTACTTCTGGGCAGGTGCGGACGCGGTGAGCCTCGGTAGCGCCACCTGGCTGGCCCGCTACCCGGGCTACGCCCTGGCGCCGCTGCGCGGTCTTGCCGTCCGTCGCGTGCTGCGTGCCGTCGCCCGGCTGGAGCTGCCGCACGTCGCATGTTCATCGCGCGATCAGGTGGGCGGTGCGATGATCGCTTCCCCCCGGCACCACCACCTGTCTGTGGACAACGCCGCAGCGAAGCAAGGCGGAGATCCACAGGTGGAATGACCGAGCCGGTCCCTCCAGTCCGCCTGGCCGGGACGAGGAAGGAGCGCGATGGCAGCCGACGACACTGCCGGGCTGACCGCGGGCGGCACCACGACGCCGCGGGCGCCCGACCGACGCCCTCGCGTGGTGCTCGTGGACGTGTTCGGGACGATCCTGCGGCTGGAGGTGCTGCGCAACCGCTTCGTCGACGTCGGGCGCCCCGCCGACGAGTGGGCGGTGTTCTTCGCGCGGACGCTGCGCGACGGCATGGCCTTGACACTGTGCGGCACAGCCCCGCCCTTCGGTGACGTGGCCCGGGCGGCGCTGCGCGCGACGGTGGGACCGGAGGTCTCGGCCGAAGCGCTCGACCACGTGCTGGCTGGCCTGCGCGAGCTCCCGCCGCACGCGGACGTCGAGCCGGCCCTGCTCGCCCTCGCCGCAGCCAAGGTGCCGGTCTACGCCTTCACCCACGGCGACCCCGGTGTCGCCACCGCTGCGCTGGACCGCGCGGGCCTGCGCACCTACCTGCGGAAGGTGCTGTCCACCCAGGAGGTGCGGGCGTTCAAGCCGGCGCCGCGGACGTACCTGTGGGGCTGCGAGCAGGTGGACACCCCGCCCGAGCGCACCGCCCTGCTTGCCGCCCACTCCTGGGATGTGCACGGCGCTGTGCGCGCCGGCCTGATCGGTGCCCTCGCCACCCGTCTCGAGGGCGGCCTGTCGGAGGTCGTCGACCCACCTCACGTCGTGGCGGAGCGGCTGGACGCGGCCGCCGCCGGGCTGCTGACGCTGCCGGCCTGACGCTCTGCGGGCTAAATGATCGTCATTCGGGTGTGCACAGTGTTGATCGACGAGCATGTTGATCGACGAGCAGTGGACGCACTGAAAGGCGATCGTCAGCAGGAGACGCGCGCACACGGCGATCACTGGGCCCGTGTACACCCTGCCGGCCATTGTGATCGAAGCGGACGGTGCTGCTGCCGCGCCGCTTCCTCTCCTCGGCGCCCCGGGGGCGCCTGCGGTGCGGCCGGCACCCGGCCCGGGAGGCCTGTCACGCCCCCAGCTGCCGGCGGCGCGGGAGCCGGGGCGCGCCGAGGTCCGCCCGGTCGCCGGCTGCCGCGCCCGCCGTGAAGCCCGAGCCCGACAGCGACGACCGTCGCGCCCGCGACGTCCCCGGGAAGGCGTCGGCGAACGCCCGCTCCACCCGGCCGCGGCGGTCTGCCAGCACCAGTGCCGTCCGTGCTGCAGCCGCCTCGGCGTCGCTCTGCGCGCCGTCCGACCGTGCCGCCCGCTCCTCGGCCTCGGCGAGACGGCGGTGGACCTGGAGCGCGAACCCGTGCAGCCACGACCGCCGGTACGCGGCCACCGACTCGCCACGGAAGGCCGGCCGGCAGCGCCCCAGTTCGCGAGCCGCCTGCACGAGCAGGGACGTGAAGAGCAGCTCGACGCGCTCGCGGTCCGACGAGAACCCGAAGACCGTGACGGCGGTGACGCGGCCCCCGCGTACCTGGTGCAGCAACGCGCGGCACCGCATTGCCCCCGCCGTCCATGCCAGCAGCCGGGCCTTGCCGGCGCTGTACGGATCCGCGATGTCCACCCGCGTGGCGCCGATGTCGTCCCGGCCGGGTTCAGCGGCAGCGAGCAGCGCCGCGTCGATGCCGTGGCGAGCCATCAGCTCGACCGCCTTCTGCGTGTAGGTCATCGCCTCCTCCGACGTGCCGGCCCGCTCGGCTTTGGCGAGCAGCTTGCGGATGCGCCCCAACCGGGCACCGTCGTCTGCAGTCACCGTTGAGCCCCTCCTGTCGAACGCGTGTTCGTGCCCGCAGTGCTATCCCACCGCACCGACAGTCCGCGAACCGGCCCGGCCCGCGGTCGGCAGGTATCCCGCCGGTCCTACGCTGGAGAGGCCATGGCAGATCCCGCCACCTACCGCCCGGCCACCGGTTCGATCCCGGAGGAGCCGGGGGTCTACCGCTTCTCCGACGCCGCGGGTCGCGTCATCTACGTGGGCAAGGCGAAGAACCTGCGCAGCCGGCTCAACTCCTACTTCGCCGACATCGCGCACCTGCACCCACGTACGCGGCAGATGGTCACCACGGCCGCAGGCGTCGCATGGACGGTGGTGGGCACCGAGGTCGAGGCGCTCCAGCTCGAGTACAACTGGATCAAGGAGTTCGACCCTCGGTTCAACGTCCGGTACCGCGACGACAAGACCTACCCGGTGCTGGCCGTGACGCTGAACGAGGAGTTCCCGCGGCTGCACGTCTACCGCGGGCCGCGCCGCAAGGGTGTCCGCTACTTCGGCCCCTACGCCCACGCCTGGGCCATCCGCGAGACCCTGGACCTGCTGCTGCGCGTCTTTCCCGCCCGTACCTGCAGCGCGGGCGTGTTCCGGCGGCACGGCCAGATCGGACGGCCGTGCCTCTTGGGCTACATCGACAAGTGCTCGGCCCCGTGCGTGGGGCGGGTCACCGCCGAAGAGCACCGCGACATCGTCGACGACTTCTGCGAGTTCCTCTCCGGGCGCACCGACCGAATGATGCGCGAGCTCGAGCACCGCATGGAGACGGCGGCGGACGACCTGGCGTTCGAGAAGGCGGCGCGCCTGCGCGACGACCTGGGCGCGCTGCGCCGGGCGATGGAGCGCCAGGCCGTCGTGCTCGGCGGTGGGACGGACGCCGACGTCGTCGCGTTCGCCCAGGACGAGCTGGCGGCGGCCGTCCAGGTGTTCCACGTGCGCGGTGGCCGCGTCCGCGGACAGCGCGGCTGGGTCATCGACAAGGTCGAGGCGACGGAGACGCCCGCGCTGGTCGAGCGATTCCTCACGCAGTTCTATGGCGAGCAGGCCGCACTCGCCGAGTCCGCGGACGACGGTGGCCAGCCAGTGCCGCGCGAGATCCTCGTGCCGGAGCTGCCGCCGGATGTCGAGCCGCTCGCCGAGTGGCTCTGCAGGCTCCGCGGCTCGCGCGTGCAGATCCGGGTGCCGCAGCGGGGCGACAAGCGGGCGCTGGCAGAGACCGTCGAGCGCAACGCGAAGGAGGCGTTCGCCCAGCACAAGCTGCGGCGGGCGGGCGACCTCACGGCGCGGTCGGCCGCGCTGCAGGAGCTGCAGGACGCGCTCGGGCTCGAGACCGCACCGCTGCGCATCGAGTGCATCGACGTCTCACACGTGCAGGGCACGGACGTGGTCGCGTCCCTGGTCGTGTTCGAAGACGGCCTGGCCAAGAAGTCGGACTACCGGCGCTTCGAGATCCGCGGCGGGGCTGCGGGCGGTGACGTCGCCGCGATCGCCGAGGTCACCCGCCGCCGGTTCCGCCGCCACCTCGGGGAATCCGGGGCTGCAGCCCCCGCGGAGAACGGTGCGGCTCCCGACGGGGGCCACGGCGCTGGTGCGGTGATCGGTAACGGTTCCGCCGGGGCGCCCGACAGCGCGGGTATCGACTCCTCGACCAGCACGACCGGCGCCGGCGTCGCGCCGGGCACGCGCCCCGGCATCGACCCCACGACGGGGCGGCCGCGCCGCTTCGCCTACCCGCCGAACCTCTTCGTCGTCGATGGCGGGCAGCCGCAGGTCGAGGCAGCCGCCGACGTGCTCACCGAGCTCGGCATCACCGACGTCGCCGTGTGTGGGCTGGCCAAGCGGCTCGAGGAGGTGTGGGTGCCGGCGGACCCGGACCCGCTGATCCTCTCCCGCACCAGCGAGGCGCTCTACCTGCTGCAGCGCGTCCGCGACGAGGCGCACCGCTTCGCGATCGCTTATCACCGCCAGCGCCGGTCCCGGTCGATGACGGCATCGGCGCTCGACGGCGTGCCCGGGCTCGGCCCGGCTCGCCGGACGGCCCTGCTGAAGCACTTCGGCTCGGTCCGCAAGCTGCGGGCGGCGGACGTCGACGAGATCGCCGCACTGCCCGGGTTCGGCCGCCGGACCGCCGAGGCGGTGCTGGCCGCCCTCCACGGAGGAACCCAAGTCGCCGCTGCCCGCGTGGGCGGACGCGGCAACGACATTGGCGGCGAGGAGCGATGACGCACGCGCAGATGCCGCAGATCCCGATGCCGTCACCGGCGTCGGGTGAGCCGGGCGGCATCGAGGTGACGCTGGTCAGCGGCCTGTCCGGGGCCGGCCGCAGCACGGCGGCGAAGGTGCTGGAAGACCTCGGCTGGTTCGTCGTGGACAACCTGCCGCCCGAGCTGATCGCCACCATGGTCGACCTGGGCGCCCGAGCACGCGGCGAGATCACCCGGATCGCGGTGGTGATGGACGTGCGCAGCCGCGCGTTCAGCAGGGACCTCCGCTCCGTGCTCAAGGACCTGGACGCGCGGGGCTACCGGCCGCGCCTGCTGTTCCTCGAGGCCTCCGACGCCGTGCTCGTCCGGCGCTTCGAGCAGGTCCGGCGCAGCCACCCACTGCAGGGCGACGGCCGCCTCGTCGACGGCATCGCCGCGGAGCGTGCGCTGCTCGGGCCGCTGCGCGACGCCGCGGATCTCATCGTCGACACCTCCGCGCTGTCGGTCCACACGCTGCGGGGCACCCTGGAGCGTGCCTTCGGCGCCGACGTCGAGCACGCCACCCGTGTGTCGATCGTGTCGTTCGGCTTCAAGTACGGGCTGCCGATGGACGCGGATCTCGTCGTCGACGTCCGCTTCCTGCCGAACCCGCACTGGATCCCCGAGCTGCGCGAGCACACCGGCCGCGACGACGACGTTCGCGACTACGTCCTGAGCCAGGAGGGCGCCGTCGAGTTCGTCGATCGCTATCTCGACCTCCTGTCCCTCGTCAGCGGGGGGTATCGGCGCGAGGGCAAGCGCTACCTGACGTTGGCGGTCGGCTGCACAGGCGGCAAGCACCGCAGCGTCGCGATCAGCGAGGAGCTCGGTCGGCGGCTCGCCGGGACCGAGGGCTTGGCGGTGCGCGTGACGCACCGGGACCTGGGCCGCGAGTGAGCAGCAATCGTAAGCCGCTCGCGGCCGTGTCTGATGGGCCGCTCGCGGCCGTGTCTGATGGGCCGCTCGCTGCCGGGTCCGGCGGGCCGCTCGCTGCCGTCGCGCTCGGCGGCGGCCACGGCCTGCACGCCACGCTCTCGGCCCTGCGGCTGCTCGCCGACCGCGGCCTCGCCGACCCCGTGACGGCCGTCGTCACCGTCGCCGACGACGGCGGCTCGTCCGGGCGCCTGCGCCGGGAGCTGGGGCTGCTGCCCCCGGGCGACCTGCGGATGGCGCTCGCCGCACTCGCGGGCGGGCACCTCGACCCTGGACACCTCGACCCCGGACACGCGGCCGGTGCCGGCTGGGTCCGGCTCGTCCAGCACCGGTTCGGCGGCACGGGCGCCCTCGCCGGGCACGCCGTGGGGAACCTGTTGCTCGCTGGACTCATGGAGGTACTCGACGACCCCGTCAGGGCGTTGGACGAGGTCGGCGCTCTGCTCGGTACGCGCGGTCGGGTACTGCCGATGGCGTGCGAGGCCCTCGACATCGAGGCCGAGGTGACGGGCCTCGGGGACGACCCGCGCCGCGCGCACCGCATCCGCGGGCAGGTCGCCGTGGCGTCGACGCCGGGCCGCGTGCGGCGGGTGCGGCTGCTCCCCGAGCGGCCTCGGGCGTGCCCGGAGGCGCTGGATGCCGTGCGCTCCGCGGACGTGCTCCTGCTCGGTCCGGGCTCGTGGTTCACCAGCGTCCTGCCGCACCTCCTGCTGCCCCAGCTGCGCGAGGCGCTGGTCTCCAGCGCGGCCCGGCGCATCGTCGTGCTCAACCTCGCGCCCGAACCCGGAGAGACCGCCGGCTTCTCGCCCGAGCAGCACCTCGCGGTGCTCGCCGAGCACGCGCCGCAGCTGCGCGTCGACGCCGTCCTCGCCGACGTCGCCGCCGTCCCGGTCCCGGAGCGGCTGCGCCGCGCCGCCGATGCCGTCCTCGCCCCGGGCGGGCGGGTCCACCTGGCCCCGGTGGCCGCCGCCGACCCGACCACCCCCCGGCACGACCCGGCAGCGCTGGCCGACGCGCTGGCCGCCGTCCTGTGCGGTTCGGGTGACCCGGTTCCGCAGGCGGCCGGTGTCGGGCCGAAGATGCCTGCGGTCGACGAAGGAGGCCCGTGACGAGCGCGCCCACGAGGCACCCGGATCAGGGAGAGCACCGGCAGGAGGGGATGAGGTGGCACAGGTGGCGATGACCGCTGCGGTCAAGGACGAGCTGAGCCGGCTGACGGCGGTGCGGCCGTGCTGCCGGCGCGCGGAGGTCGCCGCGCTGCTGCGCTTCGCGGGTGGGCTGCACATCGTCGGCGGCCGGGTGGTGGTCGAGGCCGAGGTGGACACGGGCTCGGTCGCACGGCGACTGCGCCGGGAGATCCACGAGCTCTACGGCCACAGCTGCGAAGCCCACGTGATCTCACCGGGTGGGCTGCGCCGCGGCGCCCGATACGTGATCCGGGTGGTCCGCGACGGCGAGGGGCTGGCCCGGCAGACCGGGCTGCTCGATGCACGCGGCCGTCCCGTCCGCGGCCTCCCGCCCGCGGTGGTGTCGGGCGGCGTGTGCGACGCCGAGGCCGCGTGGCGCGGCGCCTTCCTCGCCCACGGCTCGCTGACCGAGCCCGGCCGCAGCTCGGCGTTGGAGATCACCTGCCCGGGGCCCGAAGCCGCGCTCGCGCTGGTCGGCGCCGCGCGGCGGCTCGGCGTGACCGCCAAGGCGCGCGAGGTCCGTGGCGCGGACCGGGTCGTGGTCCGGGACGGTGACGCCATCGGGGCCCTGCTCACCCGCATGGGCGCGCACGACAGCACGATGGCGTGGGAGGAGCGGCGGATGCGCCGCGAGGTCCGTGCGACGGCCAATCGGCTGGCCAACTTCGACGACGCGAACCTGCGCCGGTCGGCTCGCGCGGCCGTCGCTGCCGCCGCCCGCGTCGCCCGCGCGCTGGACATCCTGGGCGACGACGTACCCGAGCACCTGGTTGCGGCCGGACGCCTGCGCGTGGAGCACACCCAGGCGTCCCTGGAGGAGCTCGGCCAGCTGGCCGACCCGCCGATGACCAAGGACGCCGTCGCCGGCCGGATACGCCGGCTGCTGCACACGGCGGACAAGCGGGCCGCGGACCTGGGCATCCCCGACACGGAGTCGGCGGTCACCGCCGAGATGCTCGAGGAGGCCTGAGGGAACGGTCCCGGCTTGCTTCGGGCCGCGCATGTCGGCCCGTCCCGTTAGGGTGATCGACGACTCGTGGGTGGCCGCCGGTGCGGCGGCGTGCTGAGCACCGATGGCACCGACCGAGGCGGACGACGAGCGGGACGAGGAGACGCACATGACCGTGCGGGTGGGCGTGAACGGGTTCGGGCGGATCGGCCGTAACTTCTGGCGTGCGGTGGATGCGCAGAGGGCGGCGGGGACGTCGGATGTGGAGATCGTTGCGGTGAACGACATCACCGACAACACGACGTTGGCGCAT
>JAQSWF010000270.1 GCA_029266775.1 Pseudonocardia sp. | reverse complement strand
CGACGTCGGCCCGGTCTCGTCCCCTGAACGGCGCGACCGGGCGGCGTCGCTCGTCGCCGCCGCGGACGACGACGGCGGGCGGCGCTGGACGAGCCCCGCGGTGCTGCCTGAGCAAGGCTGGTACGTGGCGCCGCTGATCGTCACCGACGGGGCGCCGACGGCCCGTCTGGCCCGGGAGCAGATCACCGGGCCGCTGCTGCCGGTGCTGACGTTCCGCACGCCGGCAGAAGCGGTCGGGTTGGCGCGCGGCGCCGGAACAGCCACGGTCTGGGGCGAGAAGGGCAGCAGGACCCTCTGGACGGCTCAGCAGCTGAACGCCGACGTGGTGTGGGTGAACGCCTTCGGCCGGTCGGACGGCGCGGTGCCGCCGGGCGCGGACCTCGCGCCCTACCTGCGGGCTTGAGGCTCAGCCGCGTCCCGGGCGCACCGTCCACCTGACGACAGGCGGACGCACCGCCGCGCAGAGGGGCGACCCGTCCGCCATCGTGAGCCGCAGGTCGGCGACAAGGGTGGCGCCGGCCGCGTCGGTGAGCAGCGCGGGGTCGAGCATCAGCTTGGCGCGCCGAAACATCGCACGCTCTCCGTCGGCGTCGACCCCGTCCCAGGACAGGTACAGGAACCGCGCGCCCGGGCGACCGTTCACGTACGGTCCCCGCACGTCGACAGCCTCGTCCGGACCGGGCACCTCGGTGACGTCGACCACCCAGCGCGCCGACGTTGCGTCGCCCGCATGCACCTCGACGACGTCGCGGCCGCGCTGGATGCCCACACGTACGACGGAGTGGCCGGCGCAGTTTCGGCCCGGCAGGTCGCGCCCGGTGATCTCGATCCGCATCCGGGAGATCGTCGCAACGGCCGCCGTCGGCGGCAAGGCGCCCGCGTACGCTCGCCCCGTGAGCCTGCGGATCCTCGTCGGCGGGAGGCTGCGCCCGGCGTCCGGGCGATCGGATGTCACGGCTGCCGTCGGCGCGGCGCGAGCCGCACTGGCCGGATGGTCGGGGATGGCCGCACGGGACCGGGGGCGGGCGCTGTACGAGGTCGCGCAGCTGCTGGACGAGCGGCGGGACCGGCTCGTGACCGACTCGTCCGAGTCGGCCCACGCGGACGTCGACGCGGCCGTCGACCGGTGGCTCTGGTACGCCGGGTGGGCCGACAAGGTTGCGGCCGTGCTCGGGTCGGTGAACCCGGTCGCCGGGCCCGCCGTGAGCTGGTCGTCGCCGCGGCCGGTCGGTGTGGTCGGGGCACTCGCGCCGCCGGCGGTGTACGGCATGGTCGACGTGCTCGCCCCCGTCCTCGCCGTCGGGGCCACGGCGGTCGTCATCGTGCCCGACGAGGCGCGGCAGCCCGCGGCCGCGCTCGGCGAGCTGCTCGCCGTCTCCGGTCTGCCCGCCGGGGTCACGAACCTGCTCCTCGGCCCGGTCGACGACCAGGCGCCGGAGCTCGCCCGGGCCGGGATCGACGGCCTCGACCTGGCCGGTGCCCCCGCCGCCGGCGCCGCCGAGCTCGCGCGGGCCGCCGCGGAACGCCTCCTTCCCGTCCTGCCGCGGTCCGTCGACCGGGACGGCCTCGCGCCGCTGCGGGCGTGGACCCGGGCCGCTACCGTGTGGCACCCCGTCGGCCGCTGAGGCCGGCGTCCTACGCTGGCGCCGTGGCCAGCGACATCGTCCCGATCCAGCTCTCGCTCACCGAGGGCGACCTCGTCACGCTGTGGGCGCCGCGATGGCGCGAAGACGGCGAGGAATGGGAGGCCTTCCTCGGCGACGACGACGCGCTGTTCGCCTTCCCGGAGGTCGCGCAGCTCGCCGCGTTCGTCCGCACCGACGATCGGCACGACCTCGCCGACCACCCGGCCTGGTCCGTCGTCGCGGACCTGACGGTGGCCGAGCTGACCCCGGACGACGCCCACCGTTACGACGTCATCGGGGTGCCCGAGCTCGTCGCGCAGGAGAGCGACCAGTGGACCCTCGGCGAGCTGGCCGAGATCGTGGCGATCGTCCGGTCGATCGCCGACGTCTGTGATCTCGAGGTGGTCGACGAGGTGCTGGGGTCGGCACCCGGCTTCGGCATGCTCGACCGGGGGACGCTGCCGTTCGTCGGCCGCGAGGGCGCGCGGATGTGGACGCAGCTGGTCACCACGATCGCCGAACGCTGGGACGACGTGATCGACGCGCTGGACGCGCTCGTGGAGACCCCGCGCGTCGACATGGCCGCGCTTGCCGCGGCCGAGAAGGAGGCCGCCGAGCTCACGGAGCGGGACGACGCCGACGCGGTTCTCGTTGGCGACCTCGACGGCGAGAACACCCGCGACCTCGCCGACGACGCCGAGCCCGCTGCTGCGGCGACCGACGAGAACGAACCCCCGAGCTTCTGGGAGGAGGTCGGCATCGACCCGATCCGGATCGTCACCGGCGCCGGCGACCTGCTCACGCTGCGCTGCTACGTAGACGACCGGCCGGTGTTCCTCGGCAAGGACGGAGCGATCGACGTCTTCGCCACTCGGGGCGCGCTCGTGCGGTTCGTGGCCGAAGACGTCGACGAGAACGACATGGCCGTAGTGTCGACGTGGCCCGAGGTCGTGGAGCGGGCCGAGGCGCGCGAGTTGGACGTCGCGGTGGACCCCCTCAACGTCTACGTCCTGCCCGGGCTGGACGACGATCTGGTGGAGGGGCCGCTGGCGGTCGACCCGACGCAGCTGGAGCTGGCCGCCGAGCTGCTGGCCCTGGCCGAGTCCGAGAGCCTGGGCTGGCTGGTGTCGTTCGTCGTCCGGCCGGACCCGACCCGGCTGGCGCCCAGCCCGCCGTTCGATGCGGACGCCACGCGCTGGCGGGAGCTGGTGGACGACCTCGAGAAGCGCTTCGTCCGGCACTGACGGCGCGGTGGGACCGCGCGCCTGACGCTACTGCTGGTCGGGGGTGAGGAGCTCGACGATCTGGGCCATGCCAGCTGCGGTGTGGTCGAAGCGGGAGCGTATCTCGGCGAACCCGGTACGCATCTCGTTCTCCAGCTCCTCGAACCGCCGGTCAACCTGCTCGAACCGCCGGTCGACGCGGTCGAACCGTCGGTCGACCTGGTCGAATCGCTGATCTACCAGGTCGAATCGGCTGGCGGTCTGCACGCCTAGGCCGTTGATCGCGACGCGGTTGGCGTCGACCTTGATGGTCAGGTCGGCGAGGTCGCGGTCGCGGGCGGCGGCGAGGTGCCGGGCGGCCGTGGCGTCGGAGACGGCGGCCGTCACGTCGGCATCGAGCTGGTGCACGCGGCTTTCCACCGCGGACAGTCGGGCCTCGAAGTCCGGCGGGTTCGACATGCGGCGAGCGTAGCGGTGCCGGCTGTGATCGAGACGCGGTTTCCCCATTCAGGTGCCCTGAGGTGCCTGCAGTACGCGGTCGTCAGGCCGCAAGGGCTGCGTACCCGGGCTTGATCACGTCGTTGATCAGCGCGAGCCGCTCGTCGAAACCGATGAAGGCCGATTTCATCGCGTTGACGGTGAACCAGCGCAGGTCGTCCCAGTCGTAGCCGAAGACCTGCGCGAGCGTGAGCAGCTCGCTGGTGATCGAGCAGCCCGACATCAGGCGGTTGTCGGTGTTGACGGTGACGCGGAACCGGAGCCGGGCGAGCAGGCCGATCGGGTGCTCGGCGATGGACGGTGCTGCGCCGGTGTGCACGTTGCTCGTGGGGCACATCTCGAGCGGGATCCGCCGGTCGCGGACGTAGGCGGCCAGGCGACCCAGCCGCGGCTCGCCGTCCGCGTCGAGGGTGATGTCGTCGACGATGCGCACGCCGTGGCCGAGCCGGTCCGCGCCGCACCACGCGATCGCCTCCCAGATCGACGGCAGCCCGAACGCTTCACCCGCGTGGATGGTGACGTGCGCGTTCTGCTGGCGGACGTACTCGAACGCGTCGAGGTGCCGCGACGGGGGGAAGCCCTTCTCGGCGCCGGCGATGTCGAACCCGACCACGCCCAGGTCGCGGTAGCGGACGGCCAACTCGGCGATCTCCCGCGACCGCGCGGCGTGGCGCATCGCGGTCAGGAGGCAGCCGATGCGGATCCGGCGGCCGGACGCTGCGGCCGTCGCCGTTCCCTGCCGGAAGCCCTCCAGTACCGCCTCGATCACCGGATCCAGCCCGAGTCCGCCCTCGACATGCAGCTCCGGCGCGAAGCGGACCTCCGCGTACACGACGCCGTCCGCAGCCAGGTCCTCCGCGCACTCCGCTGCGACCCGAACGAGCGCGTCCCGCGTCTGCATCACCCCGACGGTGTGGCCGAACGTCTCGAGGTAGCGCTCCAGCGAGCCCGAGTGCGCGGCGCCGAGGAACCAGGCCGCGAGCGCGGCAGGGTCGCGGGACGGTAGGGCCGTGTAACCGACGGCGTCCGCGAGGTCCACGACCGTCGCCGGGCGCAGCCCCCCGTCGAGATGATCGTGGAGCAGGACCTTCGGGGCGTCACGCACGGTGTCGGCGGTCAACGGCACGGCCACCCCGCCACGGTAGCCGCCCTGCTTCCCCCGCGAGTTGTCTATCTCTGCACGGCGAGTTGTCCGTCTGTGCGCGGCGAGTTGTCCGTCTGTGCGCGGCGAGTTGTCCGTCTCGGCACGTCGAGTTGTCCGTCTCGGCACGCCGAGTTGTGCGTTTCGGTACACCTGGTCGCGCGTGATCGCTCGGGGCTGGTTGCTGATCGCGGCGGTGTACCCGAACGCACGATTCACCGTGCACCGATGCGCAACTCGCCGTGCAGGAACGGACAACTCGCCGTGCAGGAACGCACGACTCGGCGTGCTGAAACGAACAACTCGCGGGGGGATCAGGGGCGGAGGGTGGGGCCGATGAGCGGGGGGCGGGGTGGGGCGGGGCCGTCACCCACCACGACGCCACCGTCGAGCGCGGCGCGGGCGGCGGGGACGGCGTCGCGCGTGTCGGTGTGCATCTCGAGGAGGGGTTGGCCGGTGGTGACCTCGTCGCCGAGGTCGACGAGCAGGCGGACGCCTGCGGCGGCCTGGACGGCGTGGTCCTTGCGTGCGCGGCCGGCGCCGAGCCGCCAGGCGGCCAGGCCGACCGCCAGCGCGTCGCAGCGCTCCAGCACCCCGGAGCGGTCGGCGCGCAGCTCCTCGACGTGCGACGCGACCGGCAGGGGCGCCGACGGGTCGCCGCCCTGCGCGGCGATCATCGCCTCCCACACCGGGTAGGCCGCGCCAGAGGCGAGCACCTCAGCGGGCTCGGCGTCGGTGATCCCGGCGAGGTCGAGCATCTCCCGGGCGAGCGCGACGGTCAGCTCGACGACGTCGGTCGGCCCGCCGCCGCGGAGCACCTCGATCGACTCCGCCACCTCCAGCGCGTTGCCGGCCGTGCGGCCCAGCGGCACCGACATGTCCGTGAGCACCGCGGCCGTGCGCAGCCCGTGCGCGCCGCCGATCTCGACCATCGCCTCGGCCAGAGCTCGGGCCCGCTCCGGGGTCTTCATGAACGCTCCGGACCCCGACTTGACGTCGAGGACCAGCCCCGTCGTCCCCTCCGCGATCTTCTTGCTCATGATCGAGCTGGCGATCAGCGGGATCGACTCGACCGTGCCGGTGACATCCCGCAGCGCGTAGAGCTTGCGGTCCGCCGGCGCGAGCGTCGGCGTCGTCGCGCAGATGACCGCGCCGACCGACGACAGCTGCGCACCGATCTCGTCGAGCGAGAGCTCCGCCCGCCACCCGGGGATCGACTCCAGCTTGTCCAGCGTGCCGCCGGTGTGGCCAAGGCCGCGGCCGGAGAGCTGCGGCACCGCCGCCCCGCACGCGGCGACGAGCGGCGCGAGCGGCAGCGTGATCTTGTCGCCGACCCCGCCGGTCGAGTGCTTGTCGACCAGCGGACGGCCCACGTCCGGCAAGGCCAGCCGCTCCCCCGAAGCGATCATCGCGGCCGTCCAGCGGGCCGTCTCGCGCGCGTTCATGCCGTTGAGCAGGATCGCCATCGCCAGAGCGGACATCTGCTCGTCCGCGACGTCCCCGCGAGTGAACCCCGCGACGACCCAGTCGATCTGCTCGTCGGTCAACGGCTCCCGCTCGCGCTTCGTGCGGATGACGTCGACAGCCCTGATCATGCGCCGGCCCGCACCCTGTCCGGTAGGTCGTCCGGCCCGAAGGCATCGGGCAGCACCTCGCTCAGCGGCAGCGGGCCGCGCGGGGTGTCCACCAGGCACGTCAGGCCGCCGAACTCGTAGAGCACCTGGCGGCAGCGCCCGCACGGCATGAGCAGCTCGCCGGTGCCCGACCGGCAGGCCACGGCCA
>JAQSWF010000071.1 GCA_029266775.1 Pseudonocardia sp. | reverse complement strand
CCGTCAGGGGCGTTGACCGCCGCATCGACGGCCTTGAGAGGCCCTGCCCGTCCCCCAACAGGCCCCGCGAGGCCCGTTGTTCAGGGCAGTCCTAGCTGTCGCGCCCGGAACTCGTCGGCGTCAGATCGAGCTGTTTGGGTAGTCGATGCCGTCCGGCGGGACGAGATCACCCGCCTCCGAGGACGGAGGAGCCATGGCCGAGGCGCCGGTGCAGGACAGCACGCCGGACACCGCTCCACGAAGGAAGCGCTTGTACACCCAGCTATGGTTCTGGGTGCTCGTGGGCATCACCCTCGGGATCGCGGTCGGCCTGTTCGCGCCCGGGTTCGCGCGGGAGCTCAAGATCCTGGCCGACCTGTTCATCCAGTTGATCAAGGTCGTCATCGGCCCGGTCATCTTCTGCACGGTCGTCGTCGGGATCGCCTCGCTGGGCAACCTGGCCCGCGCGGGCGGCCTCGCGCTGCGGGCCCTCGCCTACTTCCTCGTCGCGACGATCGTCGCGCTGGCGCTCGGCCTGCTGGCGGGCAACCTCGTGCGGCCGGGCGCCGGGTTCGAGGGGCAGCCGACGCAGTCCCAGGTCGACCAGGCCAACGAGTCGGTGCAGACCGGTTCGGAGAGCACCGGCGTCACGGCGTTCATCCAGGACGAGCTCTTCCCCACGAGCTTCCTGGCGCCCTTCGTGGAGAACAAGGTCCTGCAGGTGCTCGTGCTGGCCATCCTCACCGCCTGCTCGATCAGCATGCTGGTGCCGCGCATGCGGGAGAAGGCCGTTGCGGCGATCGACGGTATCGCCAAGGTCATCTTCGGCCTCATCGAGATCATCATGTGGGCCGCGCCGCTGGCGGCGTTCGGCGGCATGGCGTACACGGTCGGGCGTTCGGCGCGTCGTCGCTGGCCAATCTTGGGCTGCTGATGCTGACGTTCTGGGCCACGTGCGCGGTGTTCGTCGCCGTCGTGCTGCGGGCGGTGGCGGCGTGGGCCGGGTTCAGCGTCTTCAAGCTGATCCGACTGATCAAGGACGAGTTGCTGATCATCGTGGGCACGTCGTCGTCGGAGACGGTGCTGCCCCGCCTGCTCACCAAGCTGGAGTCGGCCGGCGCGTCGCGCCAGACCGTGGGTCTGGTCATCCCGACCGGCTACTCGTTCAACCTCGACGGCACCTGCATCTACCTGACGCTCGGTGCGCTGTTCATCCTGCAGGCCGGCGGAGCGGAGATCGGCATCGGCGCGCAGATCGGCCTCGCGGCGCTGATGGTGCTCACGTCGAAGGGGGCCGCGGGCGTCACCGGCGCCGGGCTGGTCACGCTGGCCGCGTCGCTGCAGGCCTTCGGTGGCGAGTTCTTTACACCGGAGGCCATCGCGGTGGGTATCGCGGTGATCGTCGGCATCGACCGGGTGATGAGCGAGGGCCGGGCGCTGACGAACGCGATCGGCAACTGTGTCGCGACGCTGGTCATCGCGCGCTGGAACGGGGAGCTGGACCGCGAGCGGCTGAAGGCGGTGCTGGACGACCCGTCGCTGGTCGACGACGACATGGAGCTGCACCACGGGAGCGGTCCGGCGGAGGCGGCCCCCGGTCCCGAGGGGCGCGATGCCGCGGTTCCCGAGCGCCAGGAGGCCCCGGAGCCTGCCATTCGCCCGTGAGCCGAGCGACAGCGGCGTTCGCTCGGATCAACTGAGCGAACGCCGCCTTCGCTCGGTCGGCGCTCGCCGCGGTCAGGGGCGCACGAGCAGCCAGTCGCCGGTGTGGCGGTACCAGGCCCACCGGGTCACGGGGCGGGGGTGCAGCACCCCGTCGACAGTCAGCGTCGCGGGCAGGCAGCCCACCTGAACCGCGCGCCCGGCGCTCGAGCCGCGCCCCGCGCGGGTCACCTGCGGCACCGGCCGCCGGCTGCCGTCGGGCAGGCCGCCCCAGCGGCCAGCGCGCACCGCCACGCCACCCGGCTGCCACGGGGTCACCACCAGCCGGCGCGCGGAGCCGCGCAGCGTCAGCACCTCGTCGCAGTAGGCCTCGCCCCGCACCGAGCGCAGCTCCCCAGACCCGACGAGCAACCCTCCGCTGTCGTCGCGAACCAGCGGCACGGCCACCGCCCGGCCCTGCACGGCGAGATCACGAGCCGGTCCGCCGTGCGGCAGGCCCCACACGCGCGCAGCGACCGAGCTGCGTCGGGCGGGCAGGTAGGCCAGCTCGACCGCGAGCCGGTCCGTGCGGAGCAGGCGCAGCAGGACGGCGGCGAGATCCGCGTCGGTCCCGGCCACGACCAGCCGCCGCGGTCGCGTGGCCAGCACCGGGTCCAGCTCGTGGCGGCCCGGGCGCGGCGGTAGTGCGACGCTGCGCATTCTGGGTATTCCGGAGTCCCGACCGTTCCCGCAGGTCAGCAGCACCACATCCGCGTCGACCGCGCCCACCCGATACCCTTTCCCGCCGCGGCACCTCGGTGGACGGGGTGCCGCCGTGGTGTCGAAGACTGGAGTGTCACATGCCGGCGATCGTGCTCATCGGTGCCCAGTGGGGCGACGAGGGCAAGGGCAAGGCAACCGACCTGCTCGGGGGAAGCGTGCAGTGGGTCGTGCGCTACCAGGGTGGGAACAATGCCGGGCACACGGTGGTGTTGCCCGACGGTCAGGACTTCGCGCTGCACCTCATTCCGTCGGGGATCCTCACCCCGGGTGCGAAGAACGTGATCGGCAACGGCGTGGTGGTGGACCCGGGCGTCCTCCTGAAGGAGCTGGCCGGCCTTGAGGCCCGCGGCGTCGACACCAGCGGCTTACTGATCAGCGCGGACGCACACTTGATCATGCCGTACCACGTCGAGATCGACAAAGTGACCGAGCGCTTCCTCGGCAAGTCGCGGATCGGCACGACGGGCCGTGGCATCGGGCCCGCGTACCAGGACAAGGTGGCCCGGGTGGGCGTGCGGGTGGCCGACGTGCTCGACGAGAAGATCCTGCACCAGAAGGTCGAGGCAGCCCTGGAGCTGAAGAACCAGATGCTGGTCAAGGTCTACAACCGGCGCGCGCTGGACGTCGACGAGGTGGTCGACACGGTCCTGGAGCGCGGGCGCCGCTTCGTCGATCGCATCGCCGACACCCGGCTTCTGCTCAACCAGGCCCTCGAACGCGGCGAGACGATCCTGCTCGAGGGCAGCCAGGGCACGCTGCTCGACGTCGACCACGGCACGTATCCGTTCGTGACCAGCTCGAACCCGACGGCGGGTGGCGCCGCGGTGGGGTCGGGCATCGGCCCGAACCGGATCACCCGGGTGATCGGGATCCTCAAGGCCTACACCACGCGTGTGGGGTCGGGGCCGTTCCCGACGGAGCTGCACGACGAGATGGGCGAGCGGCTGCGCAAGGTGGGCGGCGAGGTCGGCGTCACCACGGGCCGGCCGCGGCGCTGCGGCTGGTTCGACGCGGTGATCGGCCGCTACGCCGCCCGCGTCAACGGGATCACCGACTACTTCCTGACCAAGCTGGACGTGCTGTCGGGCCTCCCGACCGTGCCGGTCTGCGTGGCGTACGAGATCGACGGCCGCAGGGTGGACGACATGCCCATGACGCAGACGGACGTCCACCACGCCGTGCCCGTGTACGAGGAGCTGCCGGGCTGGTTCGAGGACATCTCCCGCTGCCGGAGGTTTGCCGAGCTGCCCGCGAACGCCCGCGCCTACGTGCGACGGGTCGAGGAGCTCACGGGCGCACCGGTCTCGGCGATCGGCGTCGGACCCGGCCGTGACGAGACGATCACGCGCAACGTGTAGGAGCTGCGCGGAAAAGGGAGCGGTGCGCGACGGTGCCCGCGACTGTGCGGCGCATGCTGCCGGTCAGGCGGCGCAGCTGCCCGTGTCGACGGCGCGGGTCAGCGACGGGGCCTTGGCCAGCGTGGGCTGCACCTGGGCGTTGGTGAGGACGAAGCCGGTCTCGGAGTCGTCCAGCGCCGCGCCGAACACCACGCCGACCACCTTGCCGTCCGTGCGCACCATCGGCCCGCCGGAGTTCCCCGACCGCACGACCGCCCGGACGGTGTAGACCTCGCGGGTCACCTCGCCGCTGTCGTAGATGTTGGGGCCCCGGAGCTGGATCCGGTCGCGGACCTTCGCCGCGGTCGGGTTGAACGGCCCGTCGAGCGGAAAGCCCAAGACGATCGCGTCGTCACCGACCGTGGCCGGCTCGTCGGCGAACTCCAGCGCCGGTGCCTTCAGCCCGCGCACGTAGAGCACGGCCAGGTCGACGGCAGGATCGTAGGAGATGACGTCGGCCTCCAGCTCCCGCGTACGCCCGCGGCTGACGACCTCCACGCTCGTCTCGTTCGTGCCGGCGACCACGTGGGCGTTCGTCATCACCAGCTCGGGCCCGATCACGAACCCGCTGCCCTCGAGCTGTCGGCTGCACGACGGCGCCTTGCCGCGGATCTTGAGCACGCTGTCCTGCACGTCCTGCACGGTCGCGCTGCCGGCCAGCGCCGGGTCGGGTGGCCCGACCTGCGTGATCGGGGTGGGCGCGAAGGGGCTGAGCACGTCGGGGAAGCCGGAGCTGTCGAGCACCGTCCGCAGGTCGGCGGGCAGCTGTCGTGCGGGTCCCGGCATGACCGAATCGACGGCGCGCAGCACACCCGAGCCGCGGACGCCGGCGGCGAGGGCGGGCATGCTGGCGGTCGCCAGCGGCAACGCCACGAGCCAGGCCGCGACCACCACGGTGGCCGCCTGCAGCACCGAACCGAGCATGGAGTCGACGGTCAGGGTCCGCTCGCCCGTGATGCGGTCCCGGATGTGCCGGCCGAAGTAGACCCCGGTCGTCTCGCCCAGGGCGACGAGCACCACGACGACGACGACGCTCACGATGACCTGGCTGCTCTTCGTCTCGAGGTTCGCGGCGAGCAACGGCGCCAGCTGGACCCCGATGATGGCGCCACCCAGCACTCCGACGAACGACAGGAGCGCGACGGCCATCCCGTGGCGCCACCCGGACACCCCGGCGATCAGCGCCAGGGCGAGCACGAGCCCGTCCACCCAACTCATCGGGCGGCCCAGCCCGCCGCCGGATCCCGTGGGGCCGCGGCCACGCTCACGACTCCGCGACCTCCCTCGCCTCGGCTCGCGCCTCGTCCCGTGCTGCAGCCCACGCCTCGTCCAGATCACGCACCCGGGTGGGATTCCAGGCCCGTTCCCAGCCTCCCAGGTGGAGCAACGCAGACAACAGCGCCCCCGTGAAACCCCAGACGACCAGGCCGGCGACGTGGAACGCGGGGCCCTGGTAGCCCGACGGGTGGCGGACCTGCATCCGGTGCGCCGGGTCGGCGAGCACGGCCAGCGGCACTCGGACGACCCTGGCGGTCTCGGCGGGATCGACGGCGTGCACGGCCGTCGGGTCCGCCCAGTGGGCCAGCACGGGCGTGACGACGTAACCGGTCGGTGGGATGAACAGGTCCGGCAGCACCGCGAGCGGGACGACGCCGTCCGGGGCGAGCCCGGTCTCCTCCTCGGCCTCGCGCAGGGCGGTCGCCACCGCGTCGGCGTCGGTCGGGTCGGTCCGTCCTCCTGGGAACGACACCTGTCCGGCGTGCGCGCGCAGCGTGCGCGCCCGCTCGGTGAGCAGGACGTCGGGCCCGTGCTCGGGGTCGTCGCCAAGGAGGATCAGCACCGCGCTGCGCCGGCCGTCGGCGGGTGGGGAGAGCCGGAGGCGACCGAGCAGGGTGGCGTCGACCTCCCCGATGCGCCCGAGCAGGGGGTGCAGCCAGCTCGGCGCGCGGTCGGGCGCGAGACGTCCCGGCGTGTTCCCCGGGTTCACGACGGCACCGTTCACCGGAGACGCTCGACGGCCGCGGCCACCTCGTCCGCGGAGCGGAACGGTGTGGGCGGGTCCACCCGAACGACCGTGCCGTCCGTGCGCACCACGTAGGTCACGGGCAGCGCGGGCGGCACGGCGAGGGCGCCGCGCAGGGCGCCGTCCGGGTCGGTCACCGACGGGATCGTCACTCCCAGCTCGCGGAGCAGGGTGAGGGCCGCGCGCGGGTCGTCCCGGACGTCCACCCCAAGCACCGGCACCGCCTCTGGCCGCGCCGCGTACTCGGCCAGCGCCGGGAGCTCGTCCCGGCACGGCACGCACCATGACGCCCACACATTGAGCAGCGCCGCGCGTCCCGCGAACGCCTGCCCGACGTCGACGACCCCCGGCGCGCCCAGGCAGGGCACCGTCACCCCGACCAAGGGGCCGGCGGCCGCCGCCTGGCCCGCGAGCCCCGGGCAGGGCGCGAGGGCGGCTGCGGTGCGCAGCGGAGCGAGGTCCGCGTCGCTCACGACGGCTCCGGCCTCGACGGGCGCCGCCGCAGAAGCGGGCTCCCCCGGTGCCGAGCTGCGCGGCCACAGCGCGACCAGGCCGAGCACGACGAGCACGGCAACGACCGCCGTGCTGACGATCTCCGCCCGGGTCGGGCCCGTGCGCGCGCGGCTCATCCCGGGCGGCTCACGGGACGTCCGCCGTGGCCCCGACCGGGTCCTCCGATCCCGCATCCACCACAACAGGGTCGTCGACCGGCCCGCCCCCGTCCGCCACGTCGTCGGGCACGCCGGCCAGCTGCAGCAGCCAGGACCGGCTCGGGCCGTTAACCAGCGCGGCCGCCTGGGCGGGATCCGTAGGGCCTGCGCCGTAGGAGGGGCAGTCCGCCGCGAGGGTGCAGGCGCCGCAGGCCGGTTTGCGGGCATGGCAGACCCGGCGCCCATGAAAAATCACCTCGTGCGACACGATCGTCCAGTCCCGCCGGGGTACCAGCGCGCCGACCGCGTGCTCGACCTTGACCGGGTCGTCCTCCGCGGTCCATCCCCAGCGCCGAACGAGGCGACCGAAGTGCGTGTCGACGGTGATGCCGGGGATGTCGAAGGCGTTGCCGAGGATGACGTTCGCGGTCTTGCGGCCGATCCCGGGCAGCGCGACGAGCTCGTCCAGGGTGTGCGGCAGGACGCCGTCGTGCTTCTCCACGACCGCCGTGCCGAGCCCGATCAGGGAAGCGGCCTTGTTGCGGTAGAACCCGGTGGGCCGGATCAGCTCCTCCAGCTCACCGCGGTCCGCCCCGGCGTAGTCCGCCGGGGTCGGGTAGCGGGCGAAGAGCGTGGGCGTGACCTCGTTGACGCGGACGTCCGTGGTCTGCGCCGACAGCACGGTGGCGACGGCGAGCTCGTACGGGGTGGTGAAGTCGAGCTCGCAGTGCGCGTCGGGATGGGTGTACGCGAGCTCGCGGAGCATGCGCCCGACCCGCCGCGCTCGGCCCAGCGGGGGCTCGCCGGCAGCCACCCGCCGGGCGAGCCGGGCCGCGCCGGCGAGGGACGGGGAGCGACGCGGGGTGGTCACGGCAGCGAGGGTACGTGCCGGTGGCATCAGTACGGGCCGGATGCGACGGGTGGGTGACCCGACTGCGACGGTGGGACCGGCTTGGTCACGAGTCGATATCGTCCGCCCGCCGTGGGGACCCCCACGCCACCTTCGACGCTCGGGTGCGAGACGATCGGAGACCTATGACTGCTTGGCTGTCCGTTCTGGTGCCGCTTCTGATCATGTTCTTCGCGCTCGGCATGGAGCGCGTCGAATCGCGGCTGCACGCCGAGCGGCCGGTGCGCCAGGACGAGCTGGACGAGCTGCTCGAGCAGCCTCGTCCGGACGAGGTGCGGGCGCTCTTCCGCTCGGGCACCCTGCGCGCCCTCGAACTCTTCCGGCTGCGGAACCGCGAGGCGCGGGGTCGGCCCGCCAAGCGGGCCAAGGTGTCGTCCTGACGCGTGTTCACAGGTGTCCAGAGGTGGAATAACAGAGCGCGGTGGGTACCGCCCGGCGGCAGGGTGAAGCCGACCGTTCAGCGGAACCCCGTGATCGGTGCAGTACGCCGGTGTGTCCCAGCCCATAGACTGACGCCTCGATGATCCGCTGCGGTCAGCGGGCGGATGGACGAGGAGCAGTGGAGTGGACGAGGTTCTGATCCGCGCGGGGATCTTCCAGGGCGTCGAGCCGCACGCAGCGGACATACTCGCGCAGACGCTCGAACCCGCGGAGTTCGCGCGCGGCGCTGTGATCTTCGCCGAGGGCGAGCCGGGGGACCGGCTGTACATCATCTCCAACGGCAAGGTCAAGATCGGGCGCAAGAGCCCCGACGGCCGGGAGAACCTGCTGATGGTGGCCGGCCCGTCGGACATGTTCGGCGAACTGTCGATCTTCGATCCGGGTCCGCGGACGTCGACGGCGACCGCCGTCACCGAGGTCCGTGCCTACACGATGGACCGCACGGCGCTCCGCGAGTGGATCGGCAAGCGGCCCGAGATCGCCGAGCAGCTGCTGCGGGTGCTCGCCCGACGGCTGCGGCGGACCAACAACATGCTCGCCGACCTGATCTTCACCGACGTACCCGGCCGGGTCGCGAAGGCGCTGCTGCAGCTGGCGCGACAGTTCGGCTCGCAGGAGTCGGGCCTGCTGCGCGTCACCCACGACCTCACGCAGGAGGAGATCGCGCAGCTCGTCGGCGCGTCGCGGGAGACGGTGAACAAGGCGCTCGCCGACTTCGCCCATCGCGGGTGGCTGCGGCTGGAGGGCAAGAGCGTGCTGATCCTCGAGCCGGAACGGCTGGCGCGCCGGGCTCGCTGAGGCCTGCCCGAGGTAGCACAGCGTCGACCCACGGGTAAGACGTCTCGGGAAAAGTGGTACGGCCGTACCAGAACATGGCACACTGGAGGTCGTGCCGACGTCGACGCAACCTGCCCCTGTGGCGGGGTCGCCCTACCGCGCTGCGCTGACGGCGCCCGGCGCGGTCGGCCCCGCCCTGTTCTCCGCGCTCGGGCGGCTCCCGGTCGCGATGTACGGCCTGGCCGTTCTGCTCTACGTGCAGGGCGTGACAGGCTCCTTCGCCGCCGCCGGGCTGGTGTCGGCCGGGGCGCTGGTGGGCGTGGCGATCGGGTCGGTGGCGCAGGGCCGCATCGTGGACCGGCTCGGCCCGACGCGGCCGTTGCTGGTCGTCGCCGTGCTGTTCGCCGCGGCGGTGGCGACGCTGATCGGCACGGTCGAGGCGCATGCGCCGCTGGCTGCCGTCGTCGCGGCGGCCGGGGTCGTCGGCGTTGTCCAGCCGGCGCTGCCGGGAGCGTCGCGCGCGCTGTGGGGCCGGCTGGTGCCGGCCGGACCCCTGCGTGACGCTGCCTACAACTACGAGGCGATCAGCATGGAGGTCTTCTTCATCCTGGGGCCGGCACTGGCGGCGTTGCTCGTCGCGGCGCCGTGGCCGGGGACGGGCCTGCTCGTCGCCGGGGTGGCGACGGTGGCCGGCACGGTCGGCTTCGCGCTGACCGGAGCCGCGCGCGGGACGGCCCGCGAATCGGTCGACCGCGGGCTCGGGCTGCTCGGCGCGTTCTCTCCCGGAGTGCGCACCGTCGCGGTGGCGGGGCTGGGCTTCGGGCTGGTCGTCGGCGGCGTCGAGGTCGGGGTCCCGGCGGTGGCCGCCGACGCCGGTTCACGCGTGCTCGGCGGGGTGCTGATCTCGGCGTGGTCGGTGGTCTCGGTGCTGGCCGGGCTGGTCTACGCGGCCCGACCGTGGCCGCGACCCCTGCACCTGCGCCTGCCGGTGCTGCTCGGCGCCTTCGGGGTGCTCGTCGCGGCGATGGCGGCGACCGGGACCGGCTCGCTTGTCGCGCTCACCGTCGTGATGATGGTGGCGGGCGTGGTCATCACGCCGCAGGTCACGGCCCACTCCCTGGCGCTCGAGCTGGCCGCCCCGGCCGGCACGGCGACGGAGGCCTTCGGCTGGGTGATCACGGCGGTCACGCTCGGCGTCGCGGTCGGCCAGTCGGTGGGTGGCTGGGCCGTCGAGGCGGCGGGCGCACCCGCGGCGTTCCTGGCCGGCGGGCTCGCGGGGGTCGTTCTGGCGGGGGTGCTGTGGTTGCGGCGGGGGACCCTGGCGCCGGCAGCCTGATCGTGCGGCGGCGGGTGCTGGTGCGGCGCGCCTGTCCCGAGCGAAAGCGGCGTTGGCACGGTCTACCTTTGCCGACGCCGCTCTCGCTCGGTGTCAGCGCGGTGAGCGTCCGCCCGTCAGGTGCGTAAGTGGTCCAGCTGCGCGCGCACCGACGCCTCCGCCGCCGGCCACAGGGTGCGGTCGACGTCGACGTATACGACCTCGACCACCTGCCGGGCGGTCGCGTCCGGGCCCAGCGTCTCGAGCGCCGTCCGCACCTGGTCCAGGCGCTCCTCCCGGTGCGCGAGGTATGCGCGGGCCGCCGTCGGCGCATCGGGCAGCTCGGGGCCGTGGCCGGGCAGCACCATGGTGCCGTCGGGCAGGTCCGCGAGGCGGCGCAGCGACGCGAGGTAGGGCCCCAGCGCGCCGTCCGGGTGGGCGATCACGGTCGTGCCGCGGCCGAGCACGGTGTCGCCCGTCAGCACCGCCGGCCCGGCCGCACCGGGCCCGTCGAGCAGGAACGACAGCGAGTCCGACGTGTGCCCCGGCGTGGCCAGCACCCGCAGCTCACACCCCGCGGCCGCCACCTCGTCACCGTCGCCGAGCGCCGCGGAGCCCAGCACCAGCGAGCGGTCCAGTGCCCGGACCGGCGCTCCGGTCAGCGCGGCGAGGCGGCGGGCGCCGCCCGCGTGGTCGCGGTGGCGGTGGGTGAGCAGGATCAGCGCGACGGGTCCCCGGGCGGCCACGCGCTCGAGGTGGGCGACGTCGTCCTCGCCGGGGTCGACGACCACGCACTCCCGCTCGCCGGGCGCGCGCAACAGCCAGGTGTTCGTTCCCTCCAACGTCATCGGCGACGGGTTGGGCTCCAGCAGCACCGACGCGAGCGGGGTGACCGTCCGCGGCACTCCGTATGCCGGGTGCTCCACGTGCGGTCAGTCCGCGGCGTCGGGCCTGGTCCGGTCGGTCCGGCCGTGTCCGTTGCGCGTGCCGTTCGCCGTGGCGAAGAGGTCGTGATCCACGGGCGCCAGCCGGTCCCGCTCCGCGCGGTCGAACAGCAGCGACGCCTCGGGGTCGCGGTGCTCGCCCGGCGCAGCCGGCTCCGCCGGCTCAGGACGACGCCGCCGCCCGCGGCGCCGCGGGTGCGGCACGGCGGTGAGGGGGGCCTCGTCCGACCCCCCGAACAGCGGGACCTCGGGCACCGACGGCTCGTCCCGGACGGGCGCGAGGGTCGGCGGATCCGGCCGGAACTGCGGCGTGGGCGACTCGAAGAGCGACATCCCGACCGCCGGCCGATCGTCGGCGGCGGGCGGGCGGCCGGGGTCGGGCCGGTCGTACGGCTCGACCGGAGTGGACGACGGGCTCGGCGGCGCGGCCGGCGGCATGGCCCACTCGCCCGAGCGCCAGTCTTCCTCCCAGTCCGCCGGAAACGTGGGCCGTACGGGTGTCGACCTGGGCGCGAGCCAGGCAGACGCGTCGTCGAGCGGATCCACCGGCGCGGCGTCGGCATCCGGCTCCTGGCCCGGGCCTCCCGCCGCCACGGTCGGGTCGAGCACCGTGGCCAGCAGGGGACCGCTCAGGGGATCGACGAGGGGGTCCTTGTCAACACCGGCCGTCCGCTCGCGAACGGCCGGCTCCTCGCGGGGGAGCGGTCCGGGCGCGGATTCGATGCGGCGGCCGCCGTGCAGCTGCCGGTCGTCCACGGCGTCACGGACCTCAGCGGCCGTCGCCGGAGCGTCCGACGTACCTCCGCCCGCGAGGACGGTGGGCACGACCGTCCCGCGGGCGATCTCCCGGGCCGTCCGCAGTGCGGCGGCGTGGTAGGCAGGGAGTGCGGCGTCGGAGGTGAACACCTCCACCGAGGCGGGGGTGTCGGCGCGCTCGAGCTCGGCCGCGAGCTGGTAGGCGAGCACGTCGGTGGACCGGTCCGGGTCGGCCTCGACCAGTACGACGGGGTGCGGCAGCGGCCCGGGTGCGGCGCCCGCGGGCGTCGTCCGCCACGTGAGGTGCACCGTGCACCCCGCCAGCCGGCGCGGCGGAAGCGCTGTCACCGCCGCGACCACGGCGTCGCCCCCGCCCGCCTCGGTCGCGAACCGGTGCGGGGTGCCGATCCCGGGCGAGCCGGGTGGCAGAGCGCGCTCGGCGTCGAGGTCGGTGCGTGCAGCTCGGGCGGCCGCCACGAGCGCCGCCCGCAGCGACGCCGGCAGCACCACCCGCTCGGCCGCCAGCGCGGCGGTCGCGAGCTCGATCGCCTCGTCCTCCTCGCCGACCGCGGCCAGCTCCCGCGTCCAGGCGAGCAGGTCGTCGTCGAGCCTTCCGGCCAGGGCCAGCAGCAGGTCGTGGACAGACGGCGCGGTCAGGGTGTCGGTCATGCTGCACCTCCTCGCGGCGGCGGGCCGCCTCGCGCGATGGGATGGGGAGCGGGGTGACGTCGCGCGTCGCGTCACTTCTCGCGTGCGGCGGTCAGCCGCCGGTAGGGACGGCGTCGGGGCGCCGCCACAGGACGGTCGACGCGGCGAGCGCCGCGCGGTGGTAGGCGGGCGGGTCGTCCGCGGGAAGCACCTCGACGCACGGCGTGGGGTCGCCGTGGACGCGCAGCAGCCGCTGCAGCGTCGCGGCCAGCACCCACGGCCGGCCGCCGCTCGCGCGGACGAGGACGACGCGCTGCGGGCGCCCGCCGCCCGTCCGCCCGTCTCCGATGCGCATTGCCTGCCGGAGCTCGACGCAGCCGTCGTCGCCGCGGGCGACGGCCAGCAGGCTCAGCGCGGCCAGGTCTGGGTCGGCCGGGCCGGGCTCGAACACCGCCGCCGGCTCGTCGGGGACCGAAACGGTGAGGACGGCGTCCAGGAGGCGGCGCGGAGCGCCTCGGTCTGCGACGGCCTCTTCCAGGAGGTCGCGCTCGGCCTCGGAGAGCTCGACGCGGTGGCGCAGCAGCGCCCGCGGGAGCAAGGTCGCCACCTCCGCCTGCCCGCCGGTG
>JAQSWF010000269.1 GCA_029266775.1 Pseudonocardia sp. | reverse complement strand
CCGCGACGGCGCTGCGGGCGGTCGCCGACTGCGCCCAGGACCTGGGCGACGGACGGGTCCACCTGACCTCGCGCGGGAACCTGCAGCTGCGCGGCCTGTCCCGCGCCTCGGACCTCGCTGCCCGGCTGGGCGCGGCGGGCCTCCTACCCTCCCCGGCGCACGAGCGGGTGCGCAACGTGCTGGCGTCGCCGCTGTCGGGGATCGCCGGCGGGTGCGCCGACGTCCGATGCCTGGCCGCGGAGCTCGACCGGGAGCTGTGCCACCGTCTGGGGTTGGCGAGGCTGCCGGGACGGTTCCTGTTCGCGCTGGACGACGGTCGCGGTGACGTGGCGGCCGAGGAGCCGGACGTCTGCTGGCACGCGACGTGCGCGACGTCCGGGGAGCTGCTGGTCGCCGGGGTCGCGATCGCACGGGTCGGCCTCACCCACGCGGTGGGTGCCCTGCTCGACGCCGCGGAGGCATTCCTCACGCTGCGGGCAGCGGACGGCGGAACGGCATGGCGGGCCACGGAGCTCCCCGACGCACCCGCCCGGATCGCCGCGGCACTGGCGGCAATGGAGGCCCGTTCCGAATTGCAGGAAAGCCACCTTCATGCAACGTGGTTGCATGAACGTGGCTTTCCTGCGACGGCGCGCCCCGGGCCCGTGCGCCGCGACGACGGCGGTATCGCCCTCGTCGTCGCCGCCGTCCTCGGCGAGCTCACGGCGGACCAGGTCCGGCTGCTCGCGACGACCGGCCCCCGCGTCGTCGTCACCCCGTGGCGCACCGTCGTGCTCCCTGACCCTCTCCTCCCGGTCGAGCAGCTGGTCGCCAGCGGGCTGCTGGTGGCGCCCGGCGTCGCCGCGACCGTGAGCGCCTGCATCGGCCGGCCGGGCTGCGCCAAGTCGCTCGCCGACGTCCGGACCGACGCGCGCGCGGCCCTCGCCCACCTTCCGGACGCCCGCATGCACGTCTCCGGCTGCCCACGGCGCTGCGGGGCGCCCCGCGCCGTGCACGTCGACGCCCTCGCACTGCCGGACGGCGGCTACCTCGTCGACGGCGTCCCCCGCCCCGGGCTCGTTCCGTGATCCGCGGCTACGTCCGGGACGGCGCCGAGATCTACCGTAGGTCGTTCGCCACGATCCGCGCCGAGGCCGACCTGTCCCGGCTCCCGGCCGATCTCGCTCCGGTGGCGGTGCGGATGATCCACGCCTGCGGTCAGGTGGACCTCGCCGCCGACATCGCCTGCTCCCCCGACCTGGTCGCTGCATCTCGCGGTGCCCTCCGGGACGGCGCCCCGATCCTCTGCGACGCCGAGATGGTGGCCTCCGGCGTCACGCCGGCCCGCCTGCCCGCCGGCAACGACGTCGTCTGCACCCTGCGCGATCCCCAGGTCCCCGGTCTCGCCGACCGGCTCGGGACCACCCGCTCGGCCGCGGCGCTCGAGCTCTGGCGGGAGCGGCTCGCCGGATCCGTGGTGGCCATCGGCAACGCTCCCACGGCCCTGTTCCACCTGCTCGACATGATCGACGGGGGCGCACCGCGCCCGGCCGCGGTCCTCGGGATACCTGTCGGCTTCATCGGCGCTGCGGAATCGAAGGCCGAGCTGGCCGCCCGCGACGACCTGCCGTACCTCGTCGTCCACGGCCGGCGCGGGGGTTCGGCCATCACGGCGGCCGCGGTCAACGCGCTGGCCACCGAGCAGGAGATCGCGTGAGCGGCCGGCTCTACGGCGTCGGCGTCGGCCCCGGCGACCCCGAGCTGGTGACGGTCAAGGCCGCCCGCCTCATCGCCGCCGCCGACGTGATCGCCTACCACTCCGCCCGCCACGGCCGTTCGATCGCCCGCCAGATCGCGGCACCCCACCTGCGCGGCGACCAGATCGAGGAGGCGCTGGTCTATCCGGTCACGACCGAGGCCACCGACCACCCGGGCGGCTACCAGGGCGCGATCGACGAGTTCTACGCCGAGGCCGCCGAGCGGCTGGCCGCACACCTGGACGCCGGGCGCGACGTCGTCGTCCTCGCCGAGGGCGATCCACTCTTCTACGGCTCCTACATGCACATGCACAAGCGCCTCGCGCACCGCTACCCGACCGAGGTCGTCCCGGGCGTCACGTCGATCAGCGGGGCGTCCGCGGCACTCGGCCAACCGCTGGTGGAGCGGGACGAGGTGCTGACGGTGCTGCCCGGCACCCTGTCCCGAACGGAGCTGGCCCGGCGGCTCGCCGACACCGACTCCGCCGCCGTGCTCAAGCTGGGCCGAACGTTCCCGGCGGTCCTCGACGCCGTCGGCGACGCGGGACGCACCGGCTTCTACGTCGAGAAGGCGACGATGCCGGACCAGCGCACCGCTCGGCTCGACGACGTCGACCCCGGCTCGGTGCCCTACTTCGCGGTCGCGCTGCTGCCCGGAGCACTCGCGGCGTCCCTGCCCGCTCCCGAGCCTGCCGACCTGGACGAACCCGTCCACCGGCGCGGCGAGGTCGTGGTCGTCGGCACCGGCCCGGCGGGCCGTGACTGGCTGACCCCCCAGGTCGCGGCCGCGCTCGCCGCAGCGGACGACCTCGTCGGCTACGGCCCGTACCTCGCCCGCGTGCCTCCCAACCCCCGGCAGAACCGCCATCCCAGCGACAACCGGGTCGAGGCGGAGCGCGCCGCGCACGCCCTGGACCTGGCCGCGTCCGGTCGCTCGGTCGCCGTGGTGTCCGGCGGTGACCCGGGCGTGTTCGCGATGGCCGCCGCCCTCCTGGAGGTCGCGTCGGAGGAGAAGTACGTCGACGTCCCGGTGCGCGTGCTGCCGGCGGTCACGGCGTCGAGCGCGGTCGCGGCGGCGGTCGGGGCACCGCTCGGCCACGACCATGCCGTGATCTCGCTCTCCGATCGGCTCAAGCCGTGGGAGGTCGTCGCCGAGAGGCTGGCGGCCGCGGCACGCGCGGACCTGGCGATCGCCATCTACAACCCGCGCTCGGCGGCGCGGCCCTGGCAGCTGGGCGCCGCCCGCGACCTGCTGCTGGAGCACCGCGACCCCGACACTCCCGTGGTACTGGGCCGCGACGTCGGCGGTGCCGGCGAGCGGATCGTGGTGACGACCCTGGCGGAGCTGGATCCGGACCAGGTGGACATGCGCACGTTGGTGATCGTCGGGTCCTCGACGACGCGGGTCGTCCGCCGGAACGGCCGCGACGTCGTGTTCACTCCGCGGCAGTACGGACGCGTCGACTCTTAGCGGGCCCGAGAGTCGAGGCCCGCGCTCGATCAGGTCGGCAGCCTGGCGATCATGTCGTCCAGCTTGGCGGACAGTTTCTCGAGCGACGCCAGCACCTGTGCCACTTCCGCGCGCGTGGAGAGGAGATGGCCCAGGTGGTCGTCCTCAGCACCCATCGGCCGCCCGCTGAGATCCACGCCGCTGTTGAGCTGCCGGTCGATCATTCGGAGGAAGTCGACGACCGTGGCGTCCTGCTGGGCGGTGTCGCCGCGGCGCCAGGACGGCCAGCCCCAGGTGCCCTCCCGCCACTGCGGGCCGTTGAGTTGCTCGGCCACCGTCCGGACCGTGTCCAGCAGCTCGCGCTGTTCGGCGTCG
>JAQSWF010000268.1 GCA_029266775.1 Pseudonocardia sp. | reverse complement strand
GCGCGAGTCGCTACAAAGTGGCGCGCGAGTCGGTACGTAGCGGCGGGCGAACCCCCCCTGCTGGAGGTGACGCGGTGTTCTGGGGCGGGCTCGCGCGGCCAGATTGTGCCGACTCGCGCGCCAGGACGTAGCGACTCGCGCGCCCACTGCGTAGCGACTCGCGCGGGAACGGGACGTGACGTGCGCCCGCTCATCAGTACCGACCCTGCGGCGTGGGCATCCCCTAGCCATGAGCGACACCGCTACATTGATCACCCAGCTCCGCATCCTCCTGCAGCTCACGCGGACCGAGGCGCAGGTCGCGCGGCTCCGGATCGCGCAGGCTCGCGACGGGGAGGTCCGCCGCGAGCTGGCCGAGAACGCCACCAACGCCGACCGGCGGAGCCGCCGCATCGCGGGGGCCCTGCGCGACGTCGGCACCGTGCCCGACCCCCTCACCCCGACGCTCGGTCGGATGACCGCCCTCCTCCGGGGTGCCCTCGAGCAGGCCCAGCCCCTGGACGAAGCCCTCCTGGGCGACCTCGCGCTGGAGCACCAGCTCCTCGACCGGGCCCGCTACCTCGGCGCCCTCGCCGACAGCGCGGACCTCCCCGCCGTCGGCGAGCTGGCCGACGACCTTGTCACCGCGCACACCGCCACCGTCGCGTGGCTGACCGACGTCGTCGCCGACGTCGCTCGCGGCGCGCCTGCGGCGCTGCAGGCCTCGCCGTTCCAGCGCGTCGCCGCGCAGGTCACGCAGGCCGTGAACGCGCCGGGCCGCGCGGTGTCGGGCGGGCTCGACCGCGCCGCCGGCACCGTGGCTGCCGCGCAGGACGCACTGGCCACAGGTCGCGACGCCGCCGTCCAGGCCGCCGAGTCGGTCGCCCACCAGGTCGCGGACGCGACGTCCTTTTCGAACGAGGACACCGGGACCGCCGGGACCACCGGGAGCAACGGCAGCGCAGCGGACGCCGCTCCGCTGCCTATCCCGGGCTACTCCCAGCTCGGGGCTCAGGGCGCAATCGCGGCGATCCGCAGCCTCGACGACCCCGACGACGTCGCGGCGGTCCTCACCTACGAGCAGTCCCATGGCGATCGCCCCGGCGTTGTCGCAGCCGCCCGGACGCGCGCCGGCGCGTTGGGCTCGGGGTCGTGACCAGCGCATTAGCGTCTGGACCTGCACAACCGTCGGGAGTGCCGGGCTTAGGGCCCCCGTTCGGCAGCGCGGCGCGACATCCGGCTGAACAGAGTTTGGCGCGCTGCGCGGCGGGCATTAACGGCTGCGTGATGCTCTATCCGCCCGGCGTGTATCGGGCCGACGGTGACACGAAGCTGCTCGCCGACATCGTGCGCCGGGAGAACTTCGCGCGCGGTCGGGACGTGCTCGACATCGGCACCGGCAGCGGAGCCCTCGCCCTCGCCGCTGCCCGCGCCGGCGCGGCGTCGGTCACCGCAGTGGACCTGTCCCTGCGGTCGGTCGTGACGACGTGGCTCAACAGCCGGCTCGCCGGCGTCCGGGTTCGAGTCTGCCGCGGCGACCTGTTCAGCCCGGTGGCCGGGCGCCGCTTCGGCCTGGTGCTGTCCAACCCGCCCTACGTCCCGGCCTCGACCGCCACGCTGCCCCGCCACAGCATGGGCCGCTGCTGGGACGCCGGGCGCGACGGCCGCGCGCTGCTCGACCGGATCTGCCGCGGAGCGCCGAGCGTGCTCACGCCCGGCGGCAGCCTGTTGCTGGTGCACTCTGCGCTGTGCGACTCGGGCACCACCCTCACCGCCCTCGAGCGCGTCGGGCTGGCCGCGCGCGAGCTCACCCGGATCGCCGTGCCGTTCGGCCCCGTCATGCTGGCCCGAGCGGCGATGCTCGAAGCGCGCGGGCTCGTGGCGCCCGGCCAGCGGAACGAGGAGCTGGTGGTCGTCGAGGGACGCCGGGATGGCTGAGGCGCGGCAGATCGTCGTGACCGACGACGGCCCGCTGCTCGTCTCCGGGCCGGTCGAGGTGGTGCTGCCGGACGGGCGTCGCGTCCGGTCCGACCGCCCTGTGACGGCGATCTGCGTGTGCCGACGCAGCAGGCGGGCACCCTTCTGCGACACGAGCCACCGACGCAAGGTGCGCACAAGCGACGCCGCGACCGATGACGAGGAGGACCGTGCTCAGCGACACAGCGCCCCGGCGGGTTGATCCGCCAGCACTGCCGGAGGCCCGCGGGCCGCTGTCGGCGGCGGTGCTCGGCGCTCTCCGCGGATGGCCGCCGGCGATGCCGCACCTCGACCAGGCCGACCCCTACGGCGACGACCTCCAGCTCGCGCTCTACTGCTGCTACGAGTTGCACTACCGCGGGTTCGCAGACATCGCATCGGACCGGGAGTGGGACGTCGGCGTGCTGGGCCTGCGGGCCGAGCTGGAGCGGGTGTTCGAGACGGCACTGCGCAAGGACGTGCCCGCCGCCGACGGAACGGTCGCGGAGGTCACCGCCGAGCTGGACGCGCTGGTCGTCGAACAGGTCGAGGGCCGGGGCCCGTCGTGGCACCTGCGCCGCGACGGCGAACTCTGGCAGCTGCGCGAGTACGTCGCGCACCGCTCGCTCTACCACCTCAAGGAGGGCGACCCGCAGGCCTTCGTGATCGCCCGCCTGGACGGGCCCGCGAAGGCCGCGCTCGTGAGCGTCGAGCACGACGAGTACGGCGCGGGCAACCCGGACCGCATGCACGCGCGGCTGTTCGCCGAGATGATGGGTTCCCTCGGGCTGTCCACCGCATACGGCCACTATCTGGACGCCGCCTCCGCCGAAACCCTGGCGGAGGTCAACTTCATGTCGCTGTGCGGGCTGCACCGCCGGTTGCGCGGCGCCCTCGTGGGACAGTTCGCGACCGTCGAGCTGACGTCGTCGCCCGGCTCCGAGCGCCTCGTCCGGGCGATGCGCCGGCTCGGCTGCCCGGAGCAGGCGGTCGCGTTCTACGACGAGCACGTCGAGGCCGACGCCGTGCACGAGCAGATGGTCCGCCTCGGCGTCGTCGCCCCGCTGCTGGCGGCCGAACCCGAGCTCGCCCGCGACATCGTCTTCGGCGTGCGCGCCAGCTCGTTCCTCGCCGACCGCTTCGGCGCGCTGCTGCTCGACAGCTGGACGCGCGGCCGCCCGACGCTGCGTCGGCCGCTTACAGACGCCCCGACCCCTGCAGGGAGTATGCGATGAGTGATCGTCCCGTCGGCGTGGTCACAGGCGCGAGCCGTGGCCTGGGGTTCCTGCTCGCCCGCGAGCTGGCCGATCGCGGGCACGACGTGGTCATCAACGCCCGCTCGGCCTCGGGTCTGGACGCTGCGGCCGGCGAGCTGCAGCAGCGCGGTGCCGAGGTGGTCACCGTGGCGGGCGACGTCGCCGATCCGACCGTGGGACAGGAGCTCGTCGACGCCGCCATCGGGCGCTTCGGCCGGCTGGACGTGCTGGTCACCAACGCCGGCTCGATCCAGGTCGGACCGGTCGGCGCCATGCGAGCCGAGAACTTCGCCGAGGCGATGGACCTGATGTTCTACGGCGTGCTGCACCCCGTGCTGGCCGCGCTCCCCGTGATGCGGGAGCGCGGATCC
>JAQSWF010000267.1 GCA_029266775.1 Pseudonocardia sp. | reverse complement strand
TCGTGGTGTGCGGGGAGCACGTCGGGCAGCTGGCCCGCGAGGCGGGGGCCTTCGTCGTCGAGTGCGGTGAGGGCGGCGACGTCGACGAGGCCGTCCTCGCACGGGCGACGACGGACACCGGAGCCCGGCACGTGGCGCTGCTGCCGTGCGACACCGCGCTGACCGGCTTGGCGCAGCGCGCGGCCGCGCAGTGCGAGGGCCAGGACGTCGTGGTCGTGCCCATGTCGTCCCCGCTGCAGGGCCTGGCCGCACTGGCCGTCCACGATCCGGCGCGGGACCCGAACGACGACATGACGGCGATGCGCGACGCGGCCGCCGCCACGCGATCCGGTGCTCTGCACGTCGTCGGCGCCGAGGCGGACACCCCCGCCGGACGCTGCCGACCGGGGGACGTGCTCGGCCTGGTCCATGGGGAGGTGGTGCTGGTCGCCCCTGGCCTGAGTGTCGGTGCCCTGTGGTTGGCTGCGCGCATGGTGGACCCCGGAGCTGAGCTCGTCACGGTGCTGCTGGGCGCCGGGGTGGACGACGCCTGGGGCCAGGGCGTCGCGGCGCAGCTGCGGCGGGCACACCCCCACGTCAAGGTCGTCGTCCATCGGGGCGCGCGAGCCGGACACCCGCTGGAGCTTGGCGTGGAATGAAGACGGCGTCGCGCACCCTGAACCTCGACACTCCGCTGCTGGCAGTCGTCGGGAAGAAATCCGTCACCGCCCTGGCCGCCAAGCTGGACCTCCACACGGTCGGCGACCTCGTGCGCCACTACCCGCGCCGGTACGTGAAGCGCGGTGCGCTGACCGACATCGCCGAGCTCCAGGTGGGCGAGTACGCCACGGTCCTGGCGCGGGTGGTGAAGACGACGCTGCGGAAGATGCGCAACCGCCCCGACGAGTACATGCAGGTCGAGCTGACCGACGACCACCGTGGAACGCTGCGCTGCACCTTCTTCCATCCGGAGAGGCTGCAATGGGTCATCGTGCCGGGCCTGAGGGCGCTGTTCTCCGGCGAGGTCTCGACGTTCAACGGCACGAAGCAGCTCACCCACCCGCAGTTCGAGGCGGTGGAAGACAGCGAGGGCGTCCGGCCGTTCATCTCGATCTACCCCGCCGCGCACGGGCTGACCTCGGCTCAGGTCGGCCGCTGCGTGCGCCAGGTGCTGGACGTGCTCGACGACCCCTCGGACCCGCTGCCCGCCGAGCTCCGGCGCACCGAGGGCCTCGCCGACCTGGGGCGCGCGCTGCGCCGCATCCACCTGCCCGAGACGGAGGCGGACTTCTTCGGAGCGCGCAGCCGGCTCGTGTGGGACGAGGCGATGGGCGTGCAGCTCGCGCTCGCGCTGCGCCGCCAGCGGGCGGTCCAGCGGCCCGCCGCACCAAGCCCGCACGTGCCCGGCGGCCTGCTCGAGGCGTTCGATGCTCGGCTGCCCTACACACTCACCGCGGGACAGCGCCGGATCGGGGAAGAGCTGGCGGTCGACCTCGCGTCGACGGCCCCGATGAACCGGCTGGTGCAGGGCGACGTCGGCGCCGGCAAGACGGTCGTGGCGCTGCGCGCGATGCTGCAGGTCGTCGACAACGGCCGGCAGGCGGCGCTGCTCGCGCCCACCGAGGTGCTCGCCGCCCAGCACGCGCGGTCGCTGCGGTCGCTGCTCGGGCCGCTGGCGCAAGCCGGTGAACTGGGCGGCGCGGAGCAGGCCACGCGCGTCTCGCTGCTGAGCGGGTCGCTGTCGGCGGCAGCGAAGAAGAAGGCGTTGCTGGAGGCCCAGTCGGGCGAGGCCGGCATCGTGGTGGGCACGCACGCGCTGATCCAAGACAGGGTGGGCTTCGCCGAGCTGGGGCTGGTGGTCGTCGACGAGCAGCACCGGTTCGGGGTCGAGCAGCGGGACGCCCTGAGGGGGCGCGGCGAGCAGGCCCCACACCTGCTGGTCATGACGGCCACGCCGATCCCACGCACCGTCGCCATGACCGTCTACGGCGACCTCGAGGTCTCCGCGCTTCGCGAGCTGCCCGGTGGCCGCTTACCGATCGCCACCACCGTCGTCCCGACGGCCGAGAAGCCGACATGGCTCCAGCGGGTGTGGGCCCGGGTCCACGAGGAGGTCCGGGCCGGCCACCAGGTGTACATCGTCTGCCCGCGGGTGGGCGGGGACGACAAGACGGCCGCCGACGACGCGGAGCAGCCCGACGACGGGGGGGGCGACGAGCGCCGCCCCCCGCTCGCCGTGCTCGACGTCGCGCCGGGGCTGGCCGAGGGCCCGCTGAAGGGTCTGCGGCTCGGCGTGCTGCACGGCAGGCTGCCTGCGGAGGAGAAGGACGCCGTCATGCGAGCGTTCGACGCGGGGGAGCTGGATGTCGTCGTCGCCACCACGGTCATCGAGGTCGGCGTGGACGTGCCGAACGCCACCGGCATGGTGATCCTGGACGCGGACCGGTTCGGCCTCTCCCAGCTCCACCAGCTGCGCGGACGGGTCGGCCGCGGCTCCGCGCCGGGCGTGTGCCTGCTGGTCTCGGACATGCCACCCGGCACGCCAGCGCGAGTACGGCTGGACGCCGTCGCCGCCACCACGGACGGCTTCGAGCTGGCCCGGCTGGACCTGGAGCTGCGCCGCGAGGGCGACGTTCTCGGCGCGCTGCAGGCGGGGCGGCGGTCCGGGCTCCGGCTGCTGTCGCTCCTGCACCACGAGGAGGTCATCGCGCGGTCGCGGGGGTACGCCGCCGAGCTCGTCGCCGACGATCCCGGCCTGGCGCACCACGCCGGCCTGCGCGGGCTGGTGGCCGAGATCGTGGGCGACGAGGAGCGCGCGGCGTACCTGGACAAGGTCTGAGCGGTCGAGGCGTCCTCAGGCGGGCAGCTGGCCGCGGCCGGCGACGTCCAGTGCGGCCTGCGCGGTGCGGGGCATGTGGATGACGCCCGCCCGGTCCAGCTTTCCCAGCTCGGTGCGGGCGCGGGCGTAGGCGGTGAGGCGCTCGGCGTCGCTGTCGGAATCCCGCGCCGTCGTCAGCAGCTTGATGACGCGTTCGACGGCGTGACGCTCGTCGGGGGACAGCCGGGAGAGCCGAATGCGCTCCGCCGCGTCGCGGGCGGCCTGCCACGCCCTCTGCGCCTTCTCCACGGCGGTGACGAAGGCCGCGGCGTGCTCCCGCGGCGGGAACGCGTCGGTCTCGAGCGCCTGCGCCTCGGCGAACGCCTCGACGAACCGGCCGGTGCTGGGGACCGTGACGTCCGACAGCGCGGGGAGGCGCAGCACGGCCATCGGGTCGCACTCGTGAGCGGCATAGGCGGAGCGCAGACGGTTGAACTCCCGTCGGGCCTGCGACCACGCGAGCTCGGGCGCCGGCCGGGGCGGCGGCGCGGGCCGGCGGGGGAGGGGCGCGGTGCCGGCTGCACCCAGTCGGCGGCGGTGCCTGCGACGGTGCCGGAACACGAGGAAGAGCGCGGCGCCCACCAGCAGCGGGCCCGGCGCCTCGACGACGACGGCCACGGCCATCGCGAGAACCATGAACGCCAGGAGCGCCATCGCGATGGCCCACATGCCGGAGACCAGCAGCCACTGGGCCGCCCCGAGGCCGGGTGTGA
>JAQSWF010000266.1 GCA_029266775.1 Pseudonocardia sp. | reverse complement strand
GGAAGGCCGCAGTGGTGGGGACGGGCCCGCCGGCGCGTTGTGCACCCGCGGTGCCGCCCACGACCGCGGTGCGGTCCACCGCCGTACCGCTGCCCGCCCCGAGCACGGCGGTGGTGCCCGCTCCGTCCGCGCCGGTCTTCCCCTCCGCGATGGCCCCGAGGGCGTCGCGGGCCTGCGCCGCCGTCGGGCGGTCTTCGGGATCGGCCTCCAGGAGTCGCATGAGCAACGCGGTCAGGGGTCCGGCCCGCTGCGGCGGGTCGACGACACCGGTCGCGACCTTGTGCAGGAGGGCGTAGGCGTTGTCGTCGAGGCCGAACGGCGGCTGACCTTCGACCGCTGCGTAGAGGGTGGCGCCGAGCGCGAAGACGTCCGACGCGGGCGTCGGGTTCTGTCCGCGCGCCACTTCGGGAGACAGGAAGGCCGGCGTGCCGGCGATCAAACCCGTCCGGGTCAGCTGCACGTCGTCCACCGCGCGGGAGACCCCGAAGTCGGTGAGCTTCACCCGGCCGTCGTCGGCGATGAGCACGTTGCCCGGCTTGACGTCGCGGTGGACGACCCCGGCGGCGTGCGCGGCAGCCAGGCCGTCGGCCACCTGCCGGCCCACCTCCGCCGCCTCGCGCGGCGCGAACGGTCCCTTCTCGATCAGCATCGCCGCGAGGGACCTGCTCGGCAGGTACTCCATGACGAGCCAGGGCCGGTCGTCCTGCACGACGACGTCGAACATGCTGATGACGTGCGGGTGCTGCAGACGGGCACCGATACGGCCCTCCCGCATGAGCCGCTGCCGTGACTCCTCCAGGGCGTCCCTGCCGGGCCCCGTCGGCGGCTCAGCGGCCGCCAGCAACTCCTTGCAGGCGACGGTGCGGTTGAGCAGCTCGTCCGTGGCACGCCAGACCGCGCCCATCGCGCCCACGCCGATGCGCTGCTCGAGCCGGTATCGGTTACCGATCAGGACCGGAGCATCATCGGGGGGACCGCTGGTCATCATCGGGAACATCGCCCAGCTCGGAGTGCCCGTTTCGACGAGCCGACAAATGGGAGCGGCCTCACGGTGGTCTTTCGCAGCCCGTTGTCCACAGGTTCGCGCGTGCCGGATTGATCTGGGAGCGGGATCGGAGGACGCTGGTCACACCGGCCGAGGAGGCCCGGTGACATGAAGTCAGGGGGCACGATGCGGATCACGGACATCCTGGGTGAGAAGGGCATCGAGGTCCACACGGCCCTGCCGTGGATCACGGTGGCGGACGCCGCCCGGCGCCTCACCGCTGCGGGCGTCGGAGCCCTCATCGTGTGCGACGCGGAGCGCAGAATCCGCGGCGTGATCTCCGAGCGCGACATCGTCCGTGGCATCGCCGAGCGCGGTGCCTCCGTGCTCGACGACCGCGTCGAGTCGGTGATGAGCCACGACGTGCACACCTGCGAGCCGGGCGAGACCATCGCTCGTGCCATGGCGCTCATGACCCGCTTCCGCTATCGGCACTTGCCGGTGATCGACCGTGGCCGGCTGGTCGGCATCATCAGCATCGGAGACCTCGTCAAGCACCGGGTGAACGAGATGGAGATGGAGAGGGGCGTCCTGCGAGACCGGGTAATCGCCAGGTCGTAACGCGGTCGTCAGGCGCGGCCCTGACGCTCGCCCGCCGGTTTCCGCCGCTATCGCCGTGCCTGACGACTGCGGAGGTCATCAGTTGAACTCCGGACCCTCGTGCCGGGTCCGCTTGAGCTCGAAGAAGTGCGGATAGCCGGCCAGTAGTCGGGCTCCGTCGAACACCCGGCCGGCGTCCTCGCCCCGTGGAATGCGGGAGAGCACCGGGCCGAAGAAGGCCACCCCATCCACATGGATCGTCGGCGTGCCCACGTCCAGGCCGACCGGCTCCATGCCGGCAGCGTGGCTGGCGCGCAGCTCCTCGTCGGACTCCGGGGAGTCGGCGGCGTCCGCGAGCGTGGCCGGAAGGTTGAGTTCGGCCAGCGCCTCCTTGATCACGACGTCGAAGTCCTTGTTCTGCTCGTGGTGGATCCGAGTGCCCATCGCAGTGTAGAGCGGCTCGAGGACCTCGGTGCCGTGCTCGCGCGCCGCGGCGATCGCCACTCGCACGGGCCCCCAGGCCCGACGCATCAGGTCTCGGTACTCCTCCGGCAGGCTCTCGCGGCTCTCGTTCAGCACCGCCAGGCTCATCACGTGGAACCGCAGGTCGACCTCGCGGACCTCACGGACCTCGAGCATCCAGCGCGAGGTTATCCACGCCCAGGGGCATAGCGGATCGAACCAGAAGTCGACGCGGGTCGGGCTGGTACGCACACGCTCCTCCATTCGTCGAGAGCTCAACCACCGTGTGGTCACTCGCGTCAACCGCCGGTGGCCTGTCCCCTGTTCCCGCAATGCCCAGGACCCGCCTCGGGCACACATGGTTGGATCGAAGCCGTACCCGAACGAGCGTCACCAGTACCGGCGCAGAGGAGTCCGACACGGCATGGCCCCGCCCAACCTGACCCGCACTGATGCCGAGCGCAGGGCGGCCCTGCTGGATGTCGCTGAGTACGCCGTCAAGGTCGACCTCACCGACGGGTCCGGTGCTCCGGGGGAGGCGACGTTCGCCACCCGGACGACGGTGCGGTTCGCCTGCAGGGAGCCGGGGGCGGGCAGCTGGATCGACTTCGTCGGCGACGGGGTCGAGTCGGCGAGGCTGAACGGCGCTGCACTCGACGTCTCCGGGTACCGGGAGGACGACGGCATCAGCCTGCCCGAGCTCGCCCCGGACAACGAGCTCACCGTCGTCGCGACGGGTCGCTACATGAACACCGGCGAGGGCTTGCACCGGTTCGTCGACCCGGTTGACGGCGCGGTCTACCTGTACTCGCAGTTCGAGACCGCGGACGCCAAGCGGCTCTTCGCGTGCTTCGACCAGCCCGACCTCAAGGCGCGCTACCGGCTCACGGTCACCGCGCCCGCGGACTGGAAGGTCGTGTCGAACGCGACCGCGCAGGTCGACGCGGGCGGCCCGGGGGGTGCCGCGGTGCACCGCTTCGCCCCTACCGAGATCCTCAGCACGTACCTGGTCGCGCTGGTCGCAGGGCCGTACGCGGAGTGGCGCGACGAGCACGTCGATGCCACCGGGGTCGTCCCGCTCGGCCTCTACTGCCGCGCCTCGGTCGCCGAGCACATGGACGCGGACCGGCTGTTCCACGAGACCAAGCAGGGCTTCGACTTCTACCACGCGAACTTCGGCATCCGGTACCCGTTCGGCAAGTACGACCAGCTCTTCGTCCCCGAGTTCAACGCAGGCGCGATGGAGAACGCGGGCGCGGTGACGTTCCTGGAGGACTACGTCTTCCGCAGCCGCGTCACGCGCTCGCTCTACGAGCGGCGCAACGAGACCGTGCTGCACGAGATGGCCCACATGTGGTTCGGCGACCTGGTCACCATGGCATGGTGGGACGACCTGTGGCTCAACGAGTCCTTCGCGACGTTCGCTGTGCCAGGCCCAGGCGACCGAGTACCGGGAGGCCTGGACGACGTTCGCGAACGTCGAGAAGAGCTGGGCGTACCGGCAGGACCAGTTGCCGTCCACGCACCCCGTCGCCGCGGACATCCCGGACCTGCAGGCCGTCGAGGTCAACTTCGACGGGATCACCTACGCCAAGGGCGCCTCGGTGCTCAAGCAGCTGGTCGCCTACGTCGGCCTGGACCCGTTCCTCGCCGGGCTGCGCGCCTACTTCGAGGCGCACAAGTGGGGCAACGCGACCTTCGACGACCTGCTCGGCGCGCTCGAGGAGGCGTCGGGACGTGACCTGTCGGGCTGGGGCGCACAGTGGCTCAAGACCACGGGGTTGAACCTCCTGCGGCCCTCGTTCGAGCTCGACGCGGACGGCCGGTTCACCCGGTTCGAGGTGGTGCAGGGCGGCGCCCGGCCGGGTGCGGGTGAGGTGCGCACCCACCGCATCGCGGTCGGGGTCTACGACGACGACGCCTCCGGCAAGCTCGTCCGCACCCGCCGGGTCGAAGTCGACGTCGACGGCGAACGCACGGCGGTCTCCGACCTGGTGGGCGTTTTCACCGGCAAGCTGGTGCTGGTCAACGACGACGACCTGACCTACTGCGCGCTGCGACTCGACCCCGGGTCGCTGGCCACGCTGATCGACCGGATCGCCGACATCGCGGACCCGCTGCCCCGCACCCTGTGCTGGTCGGCGGCCTGGGAGATGACCCGGGAGGCCGAGCTCAAGGCGCGCGACTTCACCGCGCTGGTGGCGGGAGGCGTCGGGGCGGAGACCGAGATCGGTGTCGTGCAGCGGCTGCTGCTGCAGGCGCAGACCGCGATCATGTCCTACGCGGACGAGCAGTGGGCCGGCGAGCGCGGCTGGCCGCTCTTGGTGGACGCGCTGGTCGCGCGCCTGGTTACCGCCCCGGCCGGCTCGGACGCGCAGCTCGCGGTGGTGAACGCCCTGGCCGGCAGCGTGCTGTCCACGTTGCTGCTGGAGAGGATGCGCGACTGGCTGGACGGGGTCGGCGTGCCGGACGGGCTGACGGTCGACACCGACCTGCGCTGGCGGTTGCTGCACGCGCTGGTCGCTCACGGCGTCCTGCAGGGCGACCCCGAGCAGCTGATCGCCGCCGAGCTGGAGCGCGACCCGACGTCGACCGGGCAGCGGCAGGCGGAGCGGGCCCGCGCGCTGGTGCCGACGGCCGAGGCGAAGGAGCGCGCCTGGCAGCGCGCGGTGTTCGACGACGAGCTGCCGAACGCCGTCAACGAGGCGATCATCAGCGGTTTCTCACACCCGGCGCAGCGGGCGATGCTGACCACCTACGTCGAGCGGTACTTCGCGGACGTCGCGGACGTGTGGGCACGGCGGACGAGCGAGCGGGCCCAGCCGGTGGTGGTGGGACTGTTCCCCTCCTGGGCGGTCGACAAGGCGACCGTGGACGCGGCCGACGCGTGGCTGGACGACCCGGCCCATCCGCCCGCCCTGCGCCGCCTCGTGTCCGAGGGCCGCGCCGGCATCGTCCGCGCGCTCGCCGCGCGCGAGTTCGACCGCTCCTGACGCACTGTCGCTACACA